>CATXTS010000168.1 GCA_958402495.1 uncultured Clostridiaceae bacterium | reverse complement strand
TAATATGTCTAGTATTTATCATTGACTTTGGCCAAAATTAAAAGCTAAGAAAGTCTTTCAAATTTTAGACCATTGTGCTATTTTCTTTTTAATTGCAGGTTCTTACACGCCATTTTGTCTATGTACATTAAGACAATATGATTCTGTATTAGGTTGGACCATTTTTGGTATTATTTGGAGTATGGCCATTTTGGGAATTATTTTTAATGCTATTGATTTAAAAAAATATAAAGTTTTTTCCATGATTTGTTATTTACTTATGGGTTGGTGCATATTGGTAAAAGGTTCTTTACTACCAACTTTATTAGGACATACTGGCTTTTTACTTTTACTATTAGGCGGTATTGTCTATACCATTGGTGCTATTTTATATATGTTTGGTAAAAAGCATAAATATATGCATTCCGTTTTTCACATTTTTATTTTTTTAGGCAGTTTATTACATTTCTTCTGCATTTTATTATATGTTTTATAAAACCAATTTCAATCATGTTTTTACTTATCTTTTAAAAAGATAAGTAATTTTTTTCTATTTTCTTTTTTCAATACAATAGATTTCGTATAATATCTTTGTCATTTGGAAATGCTATCTATAGGTGGTGATAAATTATGACTAGTAAAGAACTTTTATATGTTGAGGATGCTTTAGGACATGAACAATTCATGAAAACTTGTAGTAAAACAACATCCAGCCAATTAAAAGACCCTATACTTTCTGCATATATAGGAGAACTAGAATCAAAACATACAGAATTATTTAACAAATTTTTAAATTTATTATAGGAGGAACCTTATGGAAGACAAAGATTTAATGGAAAAAGAGTTATTAGTTATCAAAGGTGTTTGTGATTTATATCTACATGGTACGATAGAATCTTCAACAGCAGAAGTCCATGCTGCTTTTAAAGATGCTTTAAATATATCTTTAGATATTCAAAACAAACTTTATAATTTAATGGCTGAAAGAGGCTGGTACAAAATGGAGAATGCTGAGCAAAACAAAATAGATACAGTAAAGCAAACGTATATGTCTCAAAATGCTTAAAATATTAGCTTGCATGTTATCAAAGAAGAGTATAGATGTTTTTTAAACTCTATACTCTTTTATTTTACCCCAAGGCGACATCTAATATCATCATTATGACAAAACCAATGGCTACACCGATTGTTCCAATATTCGAATGCTTACCTGCTTGTGATTCTGGTATTAATTCTTCTACTACTACATACATCATAGCACCAGCTGCAAAAGATAATAAATAAGGAAGAATTGGAACTATGACATTGATTAATAAAATAGTCATTATCGCTCCTATTGGTTCCACAATACCGGATAAAGTACCATATATAAATGCTCTTGTTTTAGATAATCCCTCTGCCCTCAATGGCATAGAAATAATAGCCCCTTCAGGAAAGTTTTGTATAGCGATTCCTATTGCTAAAGCAAAAGCCCCTGCCATTGTAATTCCTGTATTTTCCATGAGAGCACCTGCAAAAGTAACCCCCACTGCCATTCCTTCTGGAATATTATGTAGGGTTACTGCTAAAACTAACATAGTCCCCTTTTTTAATTTTGTTTTGACACCTTCTGGCTCATTTGTTTCTAAATGTAAATGTGGAATTACACTATCCAAAAGTAATAAAAAGAGAACGCCAAATAGAAAACCAACAGTTGCTGGAACCCAGGCCATTTTAGATTGTTCTTCTGCCATGTTCATAGAGGGAATTAATAAAGACCATACAGAAGCAGCTATCATTACACCTGATGCAAAACCCAGCAATAATTTTTCTATTTTTTTATGCATGGTCTTTCTCATTAAAAAGACCATGGCAGAACCGCAAAGTAGTGCCCAAAAAAGGAATTAATAAACCAGCTACTATCTGCATTTTTCCCCCTTCTTTCTTCTTAATAAATTGATTCTTCTCCCTGTTTCTTTAAACAACCATTTTATTATAATTCATAAATATTGGCTTTTAATACGACTTTCGAAATTTTACTTTTATCTTCTAGAGGAATTTCCCATACACTTCCAACAATTGACCTTTTCACTTTATATTCTCTTTTAGGTTCTCCTAAAAGTTTATTTAATTGTCTTTGTAAATCTATCTGATTGGTATAAATAGACAATAATCGCTCAAAATACAATATATTGATAGTGGTTTCTGTTTCTTTTTCGTTAACTGCTTTGTATATTTTTTTCATATCCTTCCTCTGTTCTAGTTTTACCTTTTATTTCTTTATTTTTTCCATCTTTTTAATGTAGGAAAATAAGCTAACATTTCTCTTCTTGCCTCTTCTTTTGTATAGGGTTTATCTGCATCTTTATTAAATTCTTCTAGAAATTTTAAATTATGTTCTATCATTTCTTCCATACTACCGTTTTGTGTAAAGGCTCCCTCTTTAAAACAGTATACACAATATTCTTCATTTCTAGTCCCATCACTGTTAGTTCCTTTTTCTTCTTCCTTTGTTAAAGGCATTCCACAACTTTGACAAAATTTTTCCATATCTATACCTCCTTATTTATTTTGAAAATATTTGACGATTTGCTCTATATTTTCTTCTTTTATAAAGTTTCCACCCTTTTGAAAGAT
>CATXTS010000167.1 GCA_958402495.1 uncultured Clostridiaceae bacterium | reverse complement strand
AAAAATGGCAGTAGTTGCAATGAAACAATTACTAGAAGCAGGTGTTCATTTTGGACATCAAACAAGAAGATGGGACCCTAAAATGGCAGAATACATTTTCCAAGCAAGAAATGGTATTCACATTATTGATCTTCAAAAAACTTCTAAAAAAATCGATGAGGCATATAGCTTCATGAAAGAACAAGCAGAAGAAGGAAAAACAGTTCTATTTGTAGGAACTAAAAAACAAGCACAAGAGTGCATGAAGGAAGCTGCTGAAAAAAGCGGTATGTTCTATGTTAACCAAAGATGGTTAGGTGGAATGCTTACAAACTTTGGAACAATTAGAAGAAGAGTAGAAAGATTAAAAGAATTAGAAACAATGCAAGAAGATGGTACATTTGATGTATTACCTAAAAAAGAAGTTATTCTTTTAAAGAAAGAAATGGAAAAACTAGAAAAGAACCTTGGAGGAATTAAAGAAATGACACAAATTCCTGGCGTTATTTTCGTAGTAGACCCTAAAAAAGAAAGAATTGCTATCTTAGAAGCTAGAAAATTAAACATACCAGTTGTTGGTCTAATTGATACAAACTGTAACCCAGATGATGTAGATTATGCTATCCCTGGAAATGATGATGCTATCCGTGCTGTAAAATTAATTGCAGACACTATGGCAAATGCTATCATCGAAGGTAGACAAGGCGAATCTATGGATATGGAAGTAGAAGAAATGACACAAGAAGAAGTAAAAGAAGAACCAGAAAGCATAGAAGAAGTAGTAGCAGCAGAAGAAACAGTAGAAGAATAAATCAATTAAAATCAAAAAAAGAGGGTAGAGCTCTTTATCTGCTCTAACCTCTTTTATATTTTTAAAAGGAGGAAAGAAAATGATTACAGCAAGCCAAGTAAAAGAGCTTAGAGAAAAAACAGGTGCAGGTATGATGGACTGCAAAAAAGTATTAACAGAAACCAATGGTGATGAGGAAAAAGCAATCGAGTTATTACGTGAAAGAGGAATTGCAAAAGCTGCAAAAAAATCAGACAGAATTGCAGCAGAAGGATTAGTTGCAGCATACGTAACAGACGATAAAAAAATAGGAACCGTTGTAGAAGTAAATGCAGAAACAGACTTTGTTGCTAAAAATGAAGAATTTAGAACATTTGTTGCTGACATAGCAAAACAAATTGCTGAAAAAGCACCAGAGACAGTAGAAGCTTTATTAGAGCAAAATGCTATGTTTGAAGAAGGAAAGACAGTTGGAGAAGTTTTAACAGGAAAAATAGCAACTATTGGTGAAAACATGTCTATTAGAAGATTTGAAAGATTTGAGTCAGCTAATGGAACAGTTGAAAAATACATCCATGGAGATGGAAAAATTGGTGTTTTAGTAGAAATGGAAAATGCTACAGAAGATTTAGAAAAAGATATTTGTATGCAAATTGCAGCAGCTAAACCAGAATACTTAGATAGAGAAGCTGTACCACAAGAAGCTGTAGAAAAAGAAATGGAAATCCTAAAAGCACAAGCTATGAATGAAGGAAAACCAGCTGAAATAGCAGAAAAAATGGTACAAGGAAGAATTGGAAAATACTATGGAGAAATTTGCTTAATAGAACAAGACTTCGTAAAAGACCCAGATGTAAAAGTTGGAAAAATGGTAGCAGAAAAAGGTGCTAAAATTGTTAGATTTGCAAGATTAGAAAAAGGTGAAGGTTTAGAAAAAAGAGAAGAAAACTTTGCTGAAGAAGTTGCAAAACAAATTAATGGATAATATTTTATCAAATAAAAGGGAAGATTGATTCTTCCCTTTTATTTTTCTATAAACTTAATTTACACTACAAGAGATACTACCTTGTAACCAACCACAACTAGCGGTAGCAGAATTACCAGATAAATAAATGGTAATAGGTAGACCATTTACATTTTGCCAGACATATCCATTACGATTATAGATTTGTCCACTGAAAGTCAATTCAATAGTAGCATTTTTTTCTGTTTCTATATCCTTGCCATTTCCAGTAATTTTAGTACCATTTACCCATGCTGTTTTTCCACTACTTATATTGTCTGAAGTTGCTGTTGCCTGTGTCTGGCTTGCTAAAGTATTAGCCGTTACTTTTCCAGAACCATTATGATATCCTGCTGGTATCGTATAGGTTTGTCCACAATTTAGACTACTACTAATAGCCCCTCGGTTAATCATTGTGCCAGTTAATAATTTTCCTCCACTATAGGCTTTATAACCAGCTAGGATTTTATCTGCTGTGGCATTGGTCTGGGCTAATAAAGAATTTATAGTATTTAACTGATTTTGTAAATCCTGTATTTTAGCTTCTTTTTCACTGACTTGTTTCTTTAAATTAGCTATCTCTACATCCTTACTGGCTACTTGTGCTTTTAAATCGGCTATTTCTTTTTGTAAATTACTAATCTGTACATTTAAATCTTCAATTTGATTTTTTAATTCTGCATTTTCTGTTTGCAGGCTAGCTACTTGTTTTTGTAACTCTTCTATTTGCTTTTGAAGTAAGGCTATGATTTCGTCCTTTTTTGTAGATTCTTCATCTTCTGACATTTCGCCACCAGTTTCTAATTCATAATATAACTGGTTTAATT
>CATXTS010000166.1 GCA_958402495.1 uncultured Clostridiaceae bacterium | reverse complement strand
CTTCTTGAAGCTTTTTACATACTTCTTCTATTTTCTTAGAATCTAGTCCCATAACAGCTACCATCGCATAATCCTCTTTTGGTAACTCATGTTGCATAAGATAACCACGTTCCTTTAATAGCTTTACACCATCTTCTATTCCTAAATAGCCACCATACATTAAAGCTGGATATTCTCCTAGACTAAGACCTACTGCTAAGTCTGCTTCTATTTGTTCTTTTTTCAAAAGTTCTAAAATAGCTAGGCTCATAGTAGCAATCGCTATTTGTGTATTTTCGGTCTGATGTAAATCTAAAGCGGTTTCTTCTATTGGTTCTTCTATGTATTTACCTGTATAGTTTTGTCTTTTTCCTTCAAAACATAATTTAGCCATATCTATTTGTGTAACTTCAGAAGCCTTTTGATATATACTTCTTACTTCTTCATAAGCCTCATATAAATCTTTTCCCATTCCCACTTTTTGAGCACCCTGCCCTGGAAATAAAAATGCTATCTTCATCCTTTTTTTCTCCTTTTACCATTCTAATAAAATACTACCTGTATTTAGTCCACCACCATAACCTAATAAGATTATCTTTTCATTTCTACTAACTAACCCTTTATCCATTATTTCTTCTAAAGCAATTGGAATACTCGCACAAAAAGTATTTCCCACATTTTCTATATTGATATACATTTTATCTTCTGGTATCTGTAATCGACCCTGCATGGATTTTAATATTTTTAAATTGGATTGATGTGGTACTATATACTTAATTTTTTCTATAGGTACTTTAGTATCTTTTAGTAGCTCTTCTATGTTTTGAACCGTTTGTGTAACAGCATATTTATAGATTGCTTTCCCATCCATATATAACTTTTCATCAGCTGCATAAGTTAAAATCTCAGAATGCATACCATCACTTTGTATATAGCTTTCATATTGCTTTTGTTCTTCTGTAGCCTGTAGAATAGTAGCCCCTGCCCCATCTGAAAGAACAATGGTCGTTCCTATATCTTCTTTGTCAAGTACTCGTGATAAAATTTCTACACCAATGACTAAAGCAGTTTTTACCTTTCCTAAAGCTATATAATTTCTTGCAATATCCATAGCGTTAATATAGCCACTACATCCAGCTAAAATATCTAAACAAATAGCTTGTTCTATGCCTAATTCTTTTTGTACCAAATAAGAAATTCCAGGCATTAGTTGCTTTGTAGTTGTGGTTGCTACAATAATCATATCAATCGTTTCTACTGTTAAATTAATCTTCTCAATAGCTTTTCTTGCTGCTTTTATGGCCATATAAACCATGGTTTCATCTTGTACAAAATATCTTGTATGAATCCCTGTTCTTTGTAATAAGAATTCTTCTGTTACACCTAAAGCTTTTGCAAAAGCCTGATTTTCCATTTTTATTTTAGGTAGATAACTTCCTGTAGAAATGATGTTTATATTTTTCATACATACCTCTTCATTTTATATTGTCTTTTTTATATCTTACTTTTAATGGATTTTCTATTAGTCTGACTGGTCAATTTTATTGTTTTAGAAAGAAGTTAAAACTCTAAAATAGTACTTATTCTAGCATAAATTTAATTTGTTCCTATTTGTCTTTTCCTTTTCTTATAAGGAGAAAAAAAGAAACTAATTCATTTCTGAACTAATTTCTTTAATTTTATATATTTAGAATGCTAAGACATAGTCAGTACTGCACGGAACCCATTAGAGTAACTGCTACCGCCATCATGACGATGGAAACAGAAGAGACCGGCACTCGAGCCATCCCATAAATTACCGCCACGAATCGAGAACGGATTGTATAAGCCTGGGTAATACGATGCATCGCTATACCATGATGTACTTCCGGTTCCGGCTGTAGACGTCCCACCGATTCCATCACCATAAATTAGAGTATTCTCTTTGTAATTATTCATACTAGTTGTGTTTAAATTTGTTTCATTGTTAGCAATACTTGTATTGTCTGTGCTACTATCGAATGGATAAGTTGTTGTATATTTGGTACTAGCTGTTTTTAAGATACTTCCATCATAGGCTATGCTTGTTCCATAACTTTTCAAATTGCTATTTCCATTTGCCACATAAGCTGCTGTTCTTTCCCACATTCCTCCACTTAAGTCATAAATTCCATAGATAGTTCCTGATGAACTTGCCTTGCAACCATTTAGTTGGTCCCATGTATAGACACCGTTATTAGCTGTATTTCCTATTGTTCCATTGATGTTTTCCATTGTTTTTTCTGACTCTCCGGCTGTTGTAGATGCTGTTGTACAACCTGTTACTGCATATATACTATCTACTCCTGTCTTTCCTGCTGTATTGGTTCTTTTGGCTCCTCCACTATTTAAGCTTACATTATTAACTGTAATATCTGTTCCATTTAATCCATACTTACTTTGTGATAAATAGGCTACTGCTCCCCATTCACTGTTTTTCATTAAGTGAGAATCTATTGCTTCTGTTAGTCCATATATATTTCCATCTTCGGTCATTGCTTTTGCTATGTTATAAGCATCATTATAGTTTATATAATTCATACTATAAGTGACTGGTTGAAATGTTGGATATTTAATAGCTGTTTTTGTAGAACCATAAATTCCATCTAGCCAGTTACGGGCACTTTCATTTCCATCAGCACTTTGTCCTCTTTCTA
>CATXTS010000165.1 GCA_958402495.1 uncultured Clostridiaceae bacterium | reverse complement strand
ATTTTTATATATAGTGCATCATTTTCTAGTACATGTTGTTTTGCTTCTAATAGGTTTTCAAAGAATAAAAGGATATATTCAAATGTTGGATAAACTCCTTTTGGAATATTACCATAATTACTTCTAACTAAGGCATTTCTAAAATAAATACTTTTATTTTTGAACATATCATTTTTTACCGCAAACCCCATAGTGTCAAGATATTTTTCAATAAATACTGCTGTCGTTCTAGTATTTCCTTCCCCAAAAGGATGTACTTGCCAAATACTAGAAGTAAATCGAGCAATGTGCTTTACAGTTTCATCATAATCTAATTTGGAATAATCAAATCCTTTTTCTTCTTTAAAGTCATATTCTAGGTAGCTTTCTATATCTTGAAAATTTACATATTTTACAGTATCTCCATTTAAGATAGGCTCTTCTTTTGTAATATTGTAGTCTCTATATTTCCCTGCAAAATCGTAAATGTCTTTAAATAAATATCTATGTATATTTTTTAAAGTAATAGGACTAAATCCAAAACTTTTATCCTCTAAAAGCTGTGCTATTCTTAAGGAAACCAAATCACATTCTTTTTCTCCTTGGATGTGTTTATCTTCTACCTTTTGATTTTTATAATAGGTTTTTAATAATTCTTCTACTTGTTCATATTTTAGTTCTCCTTGTATATTTTTCTTAGATAGTTCTATTAAATACTTAGAAGGTTTTAAATTATCTACCTTATTTAGACCTATTCCTGTATTCCAATATTCTTGTTTCTTTGCGGTATCTGTTGTTTCATTTTCTATACTATAGTTTATTTCTTCTGACATAAAAGAACCTCCTATATTTAAAATTCTATTTCTATTATAACATATGGTATTTAAATTAGCTATACTTTTTATCTCCTACTTTTTATGATTTTCTTTTTCGTTTTACTTTTCTTATTAATTAGTAAAATAGAGTTACATCGGTAACTTGTTTTAAGTTTACACTATAACTCTATTTTATTAATTATTTTTTTACTTTTCCTAATCATTTTTTATAAATTCTATCATCATAAATTATGCCATAGTTTGATGAAGCATCCATAACTTTTTACTAAAATCAGCAATTGGCTCATCCATCATAGTAGATGTAGCATAATCGCCAGTTTTGTCTGCCTCTTCTTTAATGCTTTTGGCTTCTTGTAGAAGATAAGAAAAATCTTTGATTACATTATTAAACACTTCATCACACTTTACCTTCTGATTTTGTGCCTCTGTAATTTTGGTAATGGCTAGATAATCTTTCATTGTAGATAACGGCTGTTTTCCAATTGTTAAAATATATTCACCAACCTCATCAATCATCTCATTGACATCGTCATAGTATTCTTCTAACTTAGCATGAATTACAAAGAAATCTTTCCCCTCTATATTCCAATGATAATTTTGTAATTTTCTATAGAAAACTGCTAAATCTGCTAAGAAAACATTTAACTGATTTGCTATTTCTTCCATTTTCTTCACTCCTTCCTATATACTAGTTACAGTATTTCCATTTTTTAATAATCTATACAAAAAGGAATCTATAAACAAATAAAGATGTTAAAATAAAAAAATACTTTAACATCTTTTTCTTTTTTAAATACCATACGTCTTTCCAGTCACCGTTCCTCCTACCTTTTCAAAAATGTTAGGACTTGGAGAAGAAATTGCATAACCACCTGCCGTATTTGTAATGCTTCCAGAATTTAGAGTAATCTTAGCACCTGCACCTGTTTGTGCATCTACAAAATTACAAACTGTTGCTAAAACTATACTATAATTTTCTGTATAAGAACCTGAGGATATATTGGTACCATTTATGATAATTTCTCCATGGTTTCCGATGGCTCTTCCTTTTAAAGAAGTAATCGTTCCCCCTTGCAAAATAGCCGTTCCTTTATCTATTTCTAAAGCTTGTCCTCTTGGTCCATTTGCCTCTTCATTTACAACCTGTGTTATATTTTTAATTGTACCGTCCATTAATTTTAAGTTTCCATTTCTTATCAGTATGGCAATACTTCCTTCTGAACTAATCTCTCCACCTTGTACGCTTATTTCTCCTTCTGATATAATACCTGCTGCTCTTCTAGCATTAATCTTACCACTCTTTATGGTTAAATTTCCTGTATTATAAATACTTTGATCTGTCTCTTTGTTTTCTAACGTTCCATTTTCGAATATAAACACACCTTCATTTCGAACATTTCCTGTTAAAATTTTATTATTTAAATCTAATTCTATTTTTTTATCCTGTGCAATTGTAAAATTTTCTACTGTATTTTCTAACAATGTTAGCTTTACAGTCTCTTGCATAGTTCCCAAACTATCTATTGCTTTTTGAATTGAAGTATAAACTTCATTGCCTATTTTAACAACGCTTATCCCCCCATTTTTTAAGACTTCTTCTAATTTATCTAATTGCTCTTGCTCCTCTTTTTGTGCTAACTGTGTATTTTCTTTGGCTCTTTGTGCTTGTGTAATAATTCCACTTTCTCCAACTAGCATATTAATGCTAACACCTGCTAAAATAATTAAAACGATAATCGTAATTACTAACGCAATTAAGGTAACACCTTTTTGTTTTCTTTTTTCCTGCATATTTTTTCATCCTTTCTTTTCTCTTATGTTTTCCAATTTTTCTTCTTTAATACTTTTCTTTTATAATTTTATATTACCTTTTGGTTAAAGTCAATATA
>CATXTS010000164.1 GCA_958402495.1 uncultured Clostridiaceae bacterium | reverse complement strand
TCAATTCGAACAAATTCTTTGTCATCTACTTTTAAATCTTTAATATTGTTCATGCCTGGTATCATTTTTAAAATAGAAGAAAACGAACCCATTTTTTTCACTTGTCTTAGTTGTGCTAAATAATCATCTAAGTCTAATTCCTTTTTTTTGAGTTGTTTTTCTAATTTTTCTGCTTCTTCTAAATCAAATGATTCTTCCGCTTTTTCTATAATGGATAAAACATCACCCATGCCTAAAATTCTAGAAGCCATACGGTCTGGATGAAATACTTCAATATCACTTAGTTTTTCTCCAGTTGCTGCAAATTTAATTGGCCTTCCTGTTATTTTCTTTACTGATAAAGCAGCACCTCCACGTGTATCACCATCTAATTTAGTAAGAACCACTCCATCAATACCTAATGCTTCATTAAAAGAAGAAGCTACATTGACAGCATCCTGTCCTGTCATACTATCGACTACTAACAAAATTTCATGTGGTTTTACACTTTGCTTTAAATTTTTTAGTTCTTGCATTAAAGCTTCATCAATATGTAATCTACCAGCTGTATCTAAAATGACTACATCATTTAATTTAGAATAGGCCATACTCATAGCTTGCTTAGCAATTTGCACGACATCTTTAGATTGTTCATTACTATAAACTGGTATACTTAATTGGGCACCTACTACTTGTAATTGCTTAATTGCTGCTGGTCTATAAACATCACAAGCTACTAACAAAGGCTTTTTACCTTCTTTTCTAAGTAAATTTGCTAATTTACCTGCGGTTGTTGTTTTACCAGAACCTTGCAATCCTACTAACATAATCACGGTAGGTGGGTTTGGCGTAAAATGAATCTTACTTTCTTGGCCTCCCAGAAGTTCCACTAATTCGTCCTTTACAATTTTGATAACCTGTTGTCCTGGCGTTAAAGACTTCAAAACATCTTGACCTAAAGCTTTTTGCTGAACAGTCTCTATAAATTCTTTTACAATTTTATAGTTAACATCTGCTTCTAGTAAGGCAAGTTTTACTTCTCTTAACATATCTTTCAAGTCCGATTCTGTAATTCTTGCTTTTCCTCTTAGTCTTCTAGTAATGTCTTGTAATTTAGAAGATAATCCTTCAAAAGCCATCGTCTAACGCCCTCCTTTATATTGGTTACATTTCTCCTTAGTTTACACTAAACAACTTAATTCTTTTCTGACATGATTTAAAATCTTTTCAATCTTCTTATCAGAAGAAGTATCTTCAATTTTGCTTAGTTCATTTAAAACTTCTTGTAAACATTTTTCTTGTTCCATCATCTTTTCCATAAACAAAAGCTTTTCTTCTAGTTCGAAAAGTTTATTTTCCCCCTTTTTTATAATGTCTCTGACTGCTTGTCTTGTAATATGATTATTTTCTGCAATTTCCGAAAGAGATAAATCATTATTATAGTAATCTGTTAAGACTTCTAGCTGTTTTTTGGTTAATAATTTCCCATAAATTTCACAAAGCATACTAATCTTTACATTCTTCTCCATAATTACCACCTCTTTTGTAATGCTAATATACTTTACACCATTTTTTTAAATTTGTCAATACCTTTATAGAAAAAATGTCCATTGGGACCAGGTCCATATGGACATTTTTGTCCAAAGGGACACATCTGAAAATATATAAAAAATGAAAAGGATACTTTTATTTTTCGTATCCTTTCTGGTTTATCTTTTTTGATTTTTCTGATTCTTTTATTTTTTAGTTTTTACTTTCAATAACAATTTCCCTATTTTCTTTCATAAGTAATATATTCATAATCATATGGATTTCTATCATCTTTTAAGCCTTTTTCTGTTTGTATGATTTTCCATTCTTGCTCCTTGATTTCTGGAAAATAGACATCTCCCTCAAATTCTTCATGTATTTTAGTTATATACATTTTTTTGGCATAAGGCATTAATAATTTATAGATAGTTGCTCCCCCTATGACAAAATGTTCTTCTTGTGATTCTATATATGGTTTTAATAAATCCACATCTTCTAAAATTTCCACATTTTCATCTTGTATGTCTAATTGGGCATCATTGCATAGAATGATATGTTTACGGTTAGGTAATATACGGCCTAATGATTCAAACGTTTTTCTTCCCATAATGATGGTGTGTCCTGTCGTTAACCTTTTAAATCTTTTTAAATCTTCTGGTAGATGCCAAATTAACTGATTATCTTTTCCAATAACTTGTTGATTGGCAACTGCTACTATTATACTTAACATTTTTGGCTCCCTTCTCTTTTTATATAGCTACTGGTATTTTTCCTAGTTTTATTTCCTTATTATAATCATATCCTACAATTTCAAAATCTTCTACTTTGAAGTCATAAAAATTAGTTGTTGGATTGTGTATAACTAATCTTGGCGTTACCTCCATTGGCTCTGCCTCTATTAACTTTTGTACTAGTGGAATGTGTCTATCATAAATATGACAATCTCCTATATTATGCGTAATGGTTCCTACTCCTAATCCACTACATTGTGCAAACATACATAGTAGTGCTGCATATTGCATAATATTCCATCCATTGGCAGCTAACATATCTTGTGAACGTTGATTTAATATGAGATGTAATTTTCCATTTTTTACTAACCATTGTGTACTATAGGCACATGGTTCTAAATTCATATCTATTAATTCTTCATGATTAAATAGATTTGTCATAATACGACGACTTGCTGGGTCATGTTTTAATAAATATAGTACATAATCCACCTGGTCCATTTCTCCAATACCTTCTTTTGTTTTAAACTGATACTTTTTAGCCATTTGATAACCGTAAGCTTTTCCTATACTGCCATCTTCATCTGCCCATTGGTCCCAAAT
>CATXTS010000163.1 GCA_958402495.1 uncultured Clostridiaceae bacterium | reverse complement strand
GCTGGAATAGACAGATATATAGCTAGTTATTTATTAGCAATTTTATATATAGTGGTAGCTACTACATTGCATTTTTTTAAAGAGAAAAAAATAACTAAAAATTTACCTTATGTTATACTAACAAGTGTGATTTTATTGATAACACCGATTAATTCAATAGCCAATGCTACCATAACATCAGGGATATATAACTTAAATACAAATCTTTATTGTAATATAGGAAGGATAAGAGCCTATAAAATTATAGAGAAAATAGAGGAAAAAGAAGATAAGAAAATATTAGGAATTTGTCAGAAAGAAGAAATTAAATTAATTAATTTAATGGTACGATATTATATATATCCTATATCCTATCATGCAGAAGAAATCATAAAAGAAAAAACTTTACAAGAGATATTACAAGAAAATAATTATGATTACATGTATATTATTGAATCAGATGAATATTTGGATAGACAATTATATGAACATTTTGGAATACAACATACAGGAAAAGATGTTTTATATAAGATAAATAATATGGAAACACTAGAAAGAATAAGTGATTAAAAAATATAAATTTATGACCCAAACTTTTTATATACCAAAGTATTATATAGCAACTTACATAAAATATGTGGTATACTATATCTAGTAAGAAAATCGTTATTTACTGTATATAATTACAATATTAAGTAGGGTGAATCCTATAAAGAGCAAATGTTAATAAGCATTGCTTGTAGCAACGAACGATTCTGTATATACTAGTTTTAGTAAAGAAAGGAGTTGTTCTAAAATGTTAAAAGAAAATATAAAAACAATTAGAAAATCAAAAGGACTATCACAAGAAGAGCTTGCTATCAAGCTAAATGTTGTAAGACAAACCATCTCTAAATGGGAGCAAGGGTTATCCGTTCCTGATTCTGAAATGCTAATCTCCATATCAGAGGTTCTTGAAACACCAGTAAGTACTTTGCTTGGAGAAAATATTTCTGAAACTAAAGTGAATGATTTAAAAGCAATTTCTGAAAAATTAGAGATAATAAATTTACAATTATCACAAAGGAAGAATACTAGAAGAAAAGTAATTCATTGGTTACTCATTTCATTATGTGCTATCATCATAATCATTTTTATATCTTTGAACTTATTAAATGGACCATATTTAAGTTGGGATTATTCTAATCCTGAAAAAGCTGTTTTAGGAGTTGCTTTTCATTCGTTTGAATGGCTATTTGTCAGAACAGCACCGATTATCCTTATGGGATTAATTGTTGGAATTATTTTGACTAGAAAGAAAATTTAAAAGGATATGACACCAAATATAAAAAAATATGAGAAATACCAAAAATAGGATAACATGTTTTTAATGACAAAAACTTTTTATGGAAGGTATTTCTCATTGTTTGAAAAATGCTTATAAAAAGGAGGCTATATGCAATTACTTCCAATAGAAAGAATAGAAACAAACAGGTTATATCTTAGAAAATTAACTTTTGAAGATATCCCTTTATATTATGCTCGTTTAAGTAGTAGTCATCAAGTACCTAAATATATGTTATGGAGTACGCATGAAAAAATAGAACAAACCATTGACTATGTAGAAACTTCTATAGAAAAATATGCAACTAATAAATACTATAAATGGGCTATTGCTTTAAAGCAAACAAATGAATTAATTGGTATTATAGAATTACTTAGATTCAATGAGAAGGAAGAAAGTTGTAGTTTTGCTTATATGTTAGCAGAAGAATTTTGGAATAAAGGATATATGACAGAAGCTTTGCAAGCAGCTTTACATTTTGCGTTTATGAAGCTTGAGGTAAAAGAAGTGATATCAGACCATTTCTCAGAGAATTTAGCTTCTAGAAAAGTGATGCAAAAGGTAGGAATGCAATATATTGGTAGGCAAGAAGAGACTTATCAAAAAGATGGAAAAGTACATAGTGCAGAAGGTTATAAGATAACCAAACAAGATTTCCTAGATAAAAATAAGAAAGAGGAGGATATCTAAAAATGAGAGATGTAGAAAAAACAGTTGGCAATATGATTGATAAACAAAATATTTGCTTTATTAGTTCTATAGATGAAGAAGGGTTTCCTAATACAAAGGCCATGTTACAACCCAGAAGAAGAGAAGGGATAGAACAAATTTATCTTACGACAAATACTTCTTCTAAAAAGGTAGCATCCTTTAAACGAAATCCCAAAGCATGTCTATATTTTTGTGATAAACGATTCTATAGAGGGATTATGCTTAGAGGAACAATAGAAGTATTAGAAGACCAAGAAAGTAAAAATAGTATTTGGCAAGAAACAGATGTCCTATATTATCCAGAAGGAGTTACCGACCCAGATTATTGTGTGTTAAAGTTTACAGCTATTTCAGGTAGATATTATAGTCACTTTAAATCGGAAGATTTTACAATAGGTACTAAAAAGGAAGAATAAATGAGGAAGCTGATTTTTATGCTAAAAAGAGGAGTATTTATTTTATAAGAATATCAAAGATGCCTAGAAATATTAAGAAGGACACAGAGTAAGAAGAGAGGAGCAGATAAGATATGGCTATGTGGAATCCTTGGCGTGGATGTAAAAGATGTAGTGAAGGTTGTTTACATTGTTATATTCATAAAGGAGACTTTAAAAGAAATGTTGATACCAGTCAAATTGTAAAGACAAAAGATTTTTATAAACCAATAGAGAAACTAAAAAACGGAAATTATAAAATAAAGTCTGGTTTAGTATATGTTTGTTTTTCTAGTGATTTTTTATTAGAAGAAGCGGATAGTTGGAGAAAAGAATGTTGGAAAATGATAAAAGAAAGGTCAGATTTACAGTTTCTATTTTTAACCAAAAGAATAGATAGATTTTTAAAATGTATACCAGAAGATTGGGCAGACGGTTATGAAAA
>CATXTS010000162.1 GCA_958402495.1 uncultured Clostridiaceae bacterium | reverse complement strand
TTTATGAAAAGAAATGAAAGTATTAACCTCGAGGAGATTGGCAATGATATTGCCATCTTATGTGAAAAATATCCCTTTTCTAAGGGAAAACTGAAGTTTACAGAAACTATTTCCAGTGCTTTTTTGGTTAATGACTACAATACTATTATTAACCAATTAGGTAATTTTAAAAAAGCTCCTCGCTCAGAGGAAAAAGCAGTAAAAGAATTCTACAATCGTTTTGAAACGATTGTAGGAAATTTAAAGAAATTGCAATAACAAAAGGGCGCTGCATGTTGGGCATGCAGCGTCTTTTTGTTTTATCCAAAAATACCTCTTTTTTTCACAGGAGGTTGTTCATTCATTGTTTTAGCAAGTTCTACTAAAATATCTCTTTGTTCCTTTGTTAAACGTTTTGGAACTTGCACTTGTACTGTAAATATAAAATCACCTTGATATCCATTATTCACACTTTTGAAGCCTCTATTACGTATAGTAAATTTCGTACCTGGCTGTGTTCCTTCTGGTACTTTATACTTTTCCTTACTACCATCTACCATTGGCACTTCTATTTCTGAACCTAATGTAGCTTGTGTAAAAGTAATCGGAATATCACAAAATACATTATCTCCTTTTCTTGTATAAATACTATGTTTTTTCATACGGATAACTATGTATAAATCACCTTTAGGTCCACCTTTTTCTCCTGGTTCTCCTTCTCCTCTTAAGACAATCGTTTGCCCGTCATCTATACCTGCTGTTATTTTTACCTTTAACTTATCTTTTTTACGAATGGTACCTTTCCCTTTACAACTCTCACAAGGTTCTTTAATAACGGTTCCTGTTCCATGGCAATTGGTACAAGTTCTTTGTGTTTGCATTTGTCCTAATATAGTAGTCTGGACTTGTTTTACCGTTCCTGTTCCGTGGCATATTTGACAGGTTTCTACATGAGTTCCTGGTTTAGCACCACTTCCATGGCAAGTATCACAAGTTTCATTTCTACTTAAGACAATTTCTTTTTCCACGCCAAGATAAGCTTCTTCAAAAGTAATTTCTACACTTGCTTTTAAATCAGCTCCCTTTGTAGGTCCACTATTAGTTCTAGAACTCTTTCCTCCAAAACCGCCTCCGAAAAAAGAAGAGAAAATATCTCCTAAATCACCAAAGTCGCTAAAGCCATCAAATCCAGAACTAGAATAAGAATAATAGCCTCCTTGACCATATGGGCCTCCGCTACCGCCTCCAAATCCTTGTGGACCATCTGGTCCAAATTGGTCATACATTCTTCTTTTTTGTGCATCTGACAAAGTTTCATAAGCTTCATTTACTTCTTTAAATTTGGCCTCTGCTTCTGCTTTATTATCAGGGTTTGCATCTGGGTGATATTTCTTAGCTAGTTTTCGATATGCCTTTTTTAATTCTTCATCTGTTGCTGTCTTTTCTACGCCTAGCACCTCATAATAATCTCTTTTTCCTGCCATTGTTTCCTCCACAATTTGATTGAAAGTGAACAAAAAGAACCCTTTTTGTTCACTTTTCTTTTTTATTTTTTACTTATTTTATTAATTATCTTTTTTATCATTATCTTCTTCTACTTTGTAATCTGCATCATATACATTTCCATTTTCATCTGTTTTTGGTCCTTCTGCATTAGCTTGTTCTCCATTAGCACCTGCATTTGGATTTGCTTGTGCATATAGTTTTTCAGAAATAGAGTAAAATACAGTTGTTAGTTTTTCAGTAGCAGCTTTAATCGCTTCTACATCAGTTCCTTCTAATGCTTTTTTTACATTAGCAATTTCTTCTTCTGCTTTTGCTTTTTCTTCTCCACTGATTTTATCTCCTAATTCTGTTAATGTTTTTTCAGAATTGTATACTAAGCTTTCTGCATTATTTCTAGCTTCAATTTCTTCTTTCTTTTTCTTATCTTCTTCTGCATGCGCTTCTGCATCTTTAACGGCTTTATCAATATCTTCATCTGTTAAGTTCGTAGATGCTGTAATAGATACATTTTGTTGATTTCCAGTTGCCATATCTTTTGCAGATACATGAACGATACCATTAGCATCAATATCAAAAGTAACTTCAATTTGTGGTACACCACGTGGTGCAGCTGGAATTCCAGATAATTGGAATCTTCCTAATGTTTTGTTGTATGCTGCCATTTCACGTTCACCTTGTAATACGTGTACCTCTACAGATGTTTGACCATCTGCTGCTGTTGAGAAAATTTGAGATTTTTTAGTTGGAATGGTTGTATTTCTTTCAATTAATTTAGTAAATACGCCACCATATGTTTCGATACCTAAAGATAATGGAGTAACGTCTAATAATACTAAGTCTTTTACATCTCCTGATAATACACCACCTTGAATAGCAGCACCAATAGCTACACATTCATCTGGGTTAATTCCCTTATCTGGTTCTTTACCAGTAATTTTCTTAACCATTTCTTGTACACATGGTACTCTTGTAGAACCACCTACTAATAATACTTTATGAATATCATTAGCAGTAACTCCTGCATCTTTCATAGCTTGTTCTACTGGTACTCTAGTAGCATCTACTAAATCAGAAATTAACTCTTCAAATTTTGCTCTTGTTAATGTAATATCTAAATGTTTTGGTCCAGTTGCATCTGCTGTAATAAATGGTAAATTAATAGAAGTTTGTTGCATGCCTGAAAGTTCTATTTTTGCTTTTTCAGCTGCTTCTTTTAAACGTTGCATTGCCATTTTATCTGTAGATAAGTCAATACCATTTGATTTCTTAAATTCTGTTACTAAATAATCAATAATTCTTTGGTCGAAATCATCTCCACCTAATTTGGTATTACCATTGGTTGCTAATACTTCAAATACACCATCACCAATATCTAGAATAGAAACATCAAATGTTCCTCCTCCTAAATCATATACCATGATTTTTTGGTCTTGTTCTTCTTTATCCATACCAAAAGCAAGTG
>CATXTS010000161.1 GCA_958402495.1 uncultured Clostridiaceae bacterium | reverse complement strand
GATATGCCTGTAAATTCAAATTCTTTCTCTCGTAATGTAAGTTTTACATGATGACTTTCTGGTTCATCTGCATGCATAGGTATTTTTTCTGGTTTTAAAATAGGTTCCCCCATATCTACACACACAGATTCTACTTTTCCATTCTTTTGAAATAGTTGTAAATACTTCACACCTGCTAATGTTTCAATTGCAAGATTTTCTTTATCTGACAAATGCTTGTCATAGACAAACTTTCCGAACACAGCGAATACCATTTCCACACATTTCTGCTTCACTGCCATCATAATTAAAAATTCTCATTTTAAAGTCGGCTACTTGGCTATCTTCAATTAAAATTAGTCCATCTGAGCCTATACCAAAGTGTCTGTTACTAACAAATCGAGCTAGGTCTGACGGTCTATCTATTTTTTGCCCATTTTTCGTGCAATCTATATAGACATAGTCATTTCCTAGCCCATGCATTTTTGTAAATTTTATCATAATCTTCACCTCTTAAGGGTATTAATAACCAATAAAATGTATTTACATCTCATCGTTTGTTATTTTATCATATGTTTTAAAAAAAAGAAAGATGCTCTCAAAAAAATAGATTATTTTTTCTATACCTACTAAAAAGAAAAATTCACATAGAAAATGCCCTAATTTCTCTAGGGCATTTTTTCAAAGGGGATTATTTACATTAAGGATATTTCTTGTATAGACCTATAGGCATCCACTTCCTTTCTTTCTTATCTTTTCTATTGTAATATTTTACTAATTTCTCTTTGGGTAAGTACTTTTCCTTGGCTTACTAATTTTTCATTTATTACTAAGCCAGGTACATTCTTTACGCCATATTTTTCAATAGCGTTTTGGTCATCTAATTTTTCAACCTGCACATCACCTCCTACACTTTCTATGGCTCTTGTCGTCATTTTATATAATTGCATTCCATTTTTACAATTGGACCCTATTATTTTTACTTTCATTTTTCCTTCATTACCTACCTTTCTTTACTTTATCATCTTTTTTCTTACCTCCCTCCTTCGTTGTTTTTATTATAACCATACATTGTGTTTTTTGATTGTTCTTTTATTGCACTTTTAGTAAAGAATGTGTGTTAGTTTTGTGTATACTTTCTTAAGATTTTCTTTCTTTTTTCCTTAAAGAAGATAGACATCTTCTTCTTTTTTTGTTATCCTTAAAGCAGGAGGAAATTTATATGAATATTGGAATAGATATAGATGATACGATAACTTATAGTTATGATAACTTTTTGGTTTATGCGCTAGAATATGATAAAACGCTGCGTGGAACTGGAATTATAGAAAAGAACATGAAATATGATGATGATTTTGATTGGACAGATGAAGAAACACAAGCTTTTTATAGAAAATACTTTATACAAGCTTTTGGAAATGTCAAACCTAAGATGGATGCTATTCCCATTTTACAACAATTATATCAAGATGGTCATCACTTAATTTTTATTACTTCTAGAAATGACAAGCATTCCTCTATTGCAGATATCATGACAAAGCAATGGATGGATACTTATCAAATTCCTTATACTAAGATTATCACAAAAGTCTTATATAAAGGTCCTATTTGTGAGCAAGAGCAGATAGACTTATTTATAGATGACAGTTGGGGACAGTGTACTTTTGTTGCGGACCATTATCCTATTTCGGTTCTTCTTTATGATGAATATCACCGATTTAATTCTTACCCTGGTTTAACTATTGTGAATAATTGGAAGGAAATTTATACTTATGTCCAACATATGAATACTGGTTCTATAATAGAACAAAAGTGAACAGAGTAGTATTTAAGTTTCCACCTTTTCTTTAGGCTACCCTTTTCTTTAGCGGTCGTTGTTCTCGGCCAATATCCATTGCTATTTCTAGGTTTGAACTAATGTTTTTTTAATATTTCCTCACGATATTTATACTTCCATTATTGCAGGTATCATGACAAAGCAATGGATGGATACTTATCAAATTCCTTATACTAAGATTATCATCATTCATTTGTTTCTATGCAAAATATGTATCATAATCAAATGGAATTTGATTATTTATGTTAATTGTGTTATAATTTAAGTGTGACTTATAGCTATACGCTATGTAACTGTGTTTCAGCCACTGTAGTGGCAGGAGGTAGAAGTATGTCAGATTTTTCAGAAATTGCTAATTTGAGTATTATTGAAAAGACCAATCTGTTGGGCTATTTCGCTGGAAAAATATCAATAAAAAGCCTGACACAGATTGAATGCAAATACGCTTGTCTTATATCAGAACAGCGTTGGCAGAGCAAAGATGTTTATTGGTTGCCTGAAGAATTAAATCCTGACAATTGGACTTCTGAATACATTGTCTCCCTTTAATGGAGGCAATGTATTTCTTATTTGATATACTTAAACTATTTTACTATAATCAAATAGATATGTTTATATAACTGTTTTTAAGCTATTGTTGATTGGCATCATCTGATAGCTCTATTTTTATGTCTTTTTTAAAATGTCTACTTGCTCTTTTAAATATTTTGATACATACATTGTTGCATTATTTTAAAGGCTTTATCTATATCTACGTTCTTTCCGCTTTATACGAAAATAGAAATAGAAAATCTAGTATGGAGGTTATTATTAAACTGTCTGAAATTTTTAATTGTAGTACAGATTATATATACTCATTTAGACGCTGAAGATAGTCCAATGAAAAAAGCTAAGATATGAATACTTTTTAGGTATTCTACCCCAGCTATTGACAAAGAGCCAATTTTAAAACCGCTATATCGCTTGATATAACGGTTTTTGCTTGGTGCCTCGAACGGGAATCGAACCAGTGACACAGGGATTTTCAGTCCCTTGCTCTACCAACTGAGCTATCGAGGCATATATAAAAAAATGGCGACCTGGAACGGGCTCGAACCGTCGACCTCTAGCGTGACAGGCTAGCGTTCTAACCAACT
>CATXTS010000160.1 GCA_958402495.1 uncultured Clostridiaceae bacterium | reverse complement strand
TATAAGCTTCTCCAATAGAATGTGTTCCACTTGCACAGGCAGTTACAATAGAAATAGATTCTCCTTTAATACCTAAGTCAATGGCTACATTTCCTGCTGCCATGTTGACAATAGACATAGGAATATACATAGGAGATACTCTGTCTGGTCCTTTTTCTACTAATGCTCGATTGTCTTTTTCTATGGTGGTAAGTCCTCCAATTCCAGAACTGATGATAGCAGCTACTCTTGTCATATCTGTATTCTCTCCCGTTATTCCTGCGTCCTTCATAGCTTCTCTGGAAGCAACAATAGCATATTGTGAAAAAGGGTCCATTCTTTTAGATGTTTTTTTATCAAAATGGTCATCTGGTTGATATCCTTTTATTTCTGCTGCTAATTTTACTTTATATTCTGTCACATCAAATTTTGTAATTTCTTCGATTCCACAAATACCTTCTTTTATTCCATTCCAAAAATCATTTACATTATTTCCAATAGGGGTAATGGCGCCTAAGCCTGTTACTACTACTCTTCTTTCCATGACTTCCTCCTTATTTTTACTTCTCTTTTTTCAATACATCGTATTGGTCTTTCTATTTATATCGTAATCTTTCCTTATTTTCTATTAGTCTGACTGGTCAATTTTATGGTGCTTAAGAAAAAATATAAAGTGTTAGTATATCAATCAAATGGCTGATATTCTAGCACTTTACTAACTTTTATTTATTAATCTAATAACTCTATTATATGAATATTTCTTTATTTTTCTAGCCATATTGCTTCTATCTCTATTGTTTGTCCTAAAACATTAATAACAATATAAGAATCACTTTTTAATGGACATTTTAAAACAATACCATTATCATTTCCTCCACTAACAGATGTATAATAATAGCCAACTGGCAAAATATTATTCCCTGAATTATTAGGGCAAGAGCCCATATTAAACCCTTTACCAGTTAATGTTTTTACACAAAAATAATTATAGCCTGATTTATTGATTTTTTGATTGGTAGATATTGCTATCTGGTTATTACCACCTGTATTGCCTGCTAATATGATTTTATTGCTTTCAAACTTTACAGTTCCTCCTGTTCCATAATTTACAAAAGATTTCCATCCTCCTGTAATGTCTGTATATGGATTTCCCGCTTTGTACAAATAAACTTTTTCATTTTCATAACTATTTTCTACGTCTTTACCATTTCCCGTAAGTTTTACACCATTTACCCAGGCAGTGACACCTTTAGATAAATTATCAGCAGTTGCTGTAGCCTGTGTCTGACTTGCTAAACTACTGGCTGTTATTTTTCCTAAACCATTATGATACCCCGCTGGTATGGTATAAGTTTGTCCGCAATTTAAATTACTACTAACAGCACCTCTATTAGCCATAGTTCCTGTTAATAGTTTTCCACCACTATAGGCTTTATAACCACTTAAAATTTTATCTGCTGTAGCATTGGTCTGTACTAATAAGGAATTTAAATTATTTAACTGGTTTTGCAATTCTTGTATCTTTGCTTCTTTTTCATTGACTTGCTTCTTTAATGCTGCTATCTCTATATCTTTGGAAGCGATTTGTGCTTTTAAATCTTCTATTTCTTTTTGTAAATTACGAATTTGTACATTGAAATCCTCTATCTGTTTTTTTAGTTCTGCATTTTCTGTTTGCAGGCTAATGACTTGCTTTTTTAACTCCTCTACTTGCTTTTGAAGTAATGCTATGATTTCATCCTTTTTTGTAGATTCTTCATCTTCTGACATTTCGCCACCAGTTTCTAGTTCATAATATAGCTGGTTTAGTTGCATAGCTTCTGCTTCACCTGCTAACATTATATTTTGCTTGGCTTGTTTAGCCTTTGTAAGAATACCATCTTCTCCTATAGTTACCTGAAAACTGATACCTGCTAAAATTACTACAATAATGATAGTTATTACTAAACTAACTAATGTCACTCCTTTTTCTATCCTCATACTTTCTCCTTTTTTTCCTGTGTTTGTTATTTTTTTTATTGTATAATGTATATTTCCTTTTATAGAATATCTTTTATGTATCCTTCTATTTACCTTCTTCATAACACATTATCTAAAAAGCAAAAGAGAAAAAACAAGCAACTTTTTAGTTACTTGTTTTCTAGAAACTAGTTTATTTTGAATTCATTCTTATGTTATTTTCTATTTTTTACATTTACATCTAAAATTTTTAGAAGAAAAAATAAGGTATTGAAATACTACTTCTATACATAACATTCCTTTTTCTTTATTGTACATATATCAATTTATACTTATCCATCAAAAGGTTTTCACCTTCACCGCCTGAAAAAGACACAGATATAGTTCCTTTTTCACCAGTTAGTTCTAATTCATGTAATTCTGCTCCTGCTGCTACTACATCTGTTTTAGATACACTAACTAGATAAATAGATTTCTCTGACTTCACAATACTACCTGTAATATGTGTTTGATTAAAATTATAACTAGTAGTATGTATGCTTAATATATAAGCTTTTTTGATTCCTTCTGGTATCGTTTTGTTATCTTCACTAATTATTAACTTGCCTGAAGGCATAATTCCTGTAATTTTTTGACCATTTACCCAAGCAGTTTTACCTTCTAATAAATCCTTTGCTGTTGCAGTTGCTGAAGTTTGACTGGCTAAATTATTTGCGGTTATTTTTCCAGCTCCATTATGATAACCTGCTGGTATGGTATAGGTTTGTCCACAATTTAGATTACTACTCATAGCGCCCCTGTTAGCCATCGTTCCTGTTAATAGTTTTCCTCCACTATAGGCTTTATAACCACTTAAAATTTTATCTGCTGTTACATTTGTCTGGGCTAATAAAGAATTTAAATAATTTAATTGATTCTGTAAATCCAGTATTTTCGCTTCTTTCTCACTCACTTGTTTTTTTAAATTAGCTATTTCTATATCTTTAGAAGCTATCTGTGCTTTTAAATCTTCTATTT
>CATXTS010000159.1 GCA_958402495.1 uncultured Clostridiaceae bacterium | reverse complement strand
GAGGAGCTTACTAGCAATTGAAAGAGCAGATGTCTGTTTGTTATTAATTGATGCTCAAGAAGGGGTTACCCAGCAAGATGCTAGAATTGCAGGAGAAGCACATGAAGCTGGAAAAGGTGTTATTATTGTTATTAATAAGTGGGATGCTTATGAAAAAGATGAGAAATCCACAGAAAAATATAAAAAACAAGTTTATCAAGATTTAGCTTATTTATCTTATGCACCAATTCTTTTTGTTTCAGCCAAAACTGGACAAAGAGTACATAAATTATTTGAAATGATTAATCAAGTAGCTAGTCAAAATGCTATGCGTGTTTCGACAGCTGTTTTAAATCAAGTATTAAATGAAGCCATTAGTATGGTACAACCACCAACAGATAAAGGAAAACGCTTGAAAATTTATTATATGACACAAGCTTCTACAAAACCACCAACATTTGTGGTATTTGTAAATGATAAAGAGTTATTTCATTTCTCTTATGAACGTTATTTAATAAATCAAATTCGTAAAGAGTTTACTTTGACAGGGACACCTGTCAGAATGATTGTCAGAGAAAAGAAAGAAAAAGATGTTTAACGAAAAAGAAAAAAGAAAGAAGGAAATGTGAACATGGGTGCTATGATTTTTATTGCTATTATAGCGTATTTATTAGGAAGTATCAGTTTTTCAGTAATTATTAGTAAAAAAATAGCTGGATTTGATGTTAGAGAAAAAGGAAGTGGAAATGCAGGAACTACGAATGTATTAAGAAGTGTTGGAAAAAAAGCTTCTGCAATTACCTTATTATGTGATGTTTTAAAAGGTGTTGTAGCCGTTTTGATTGCTTTTATCGTAGGAAATATTACAAAGGAAAATCAAGATGTGTTAATCCAAATAGCTGGCATTTTAGTAATTGTAGGTCATACTTTTCCTATTTTCTTTGGCTTTAGAGGTGGAAAAGGAATTGCTACTGCTTTAGGTGTATTATTAGTTACTAACTGGCATATTGGATTAATCTGTTTAGTGTTTGCTTTGGTTTTAATGGCATTAACTAGAATGGTATCTTTAGGTTCTATAGCAGCTGCTGTATTATTTCCAATTTTAGTATTATTTATGCCACAAGATGCTTATTTAGTACCAGGTAATCATTGGAACTATGTTATTTATGCTATTATTCTAGCCGTATTTGTTATTTTTAACCATAGAGCCAATATTAAAAGATTATTAGAAGGAAAAGAAAATAAATTAGATTTTAAGAAAATAAAATAGATAGGCAAAAAAACGTTAATCTATAGTATATAATATAGAAATATAAAAAGATATCAACAAAAAACATGTATTTTTAGAAAAAGCGTATGATTCGAACATTCTAAAAGTACATGTTACATTTTACAAAAAAATAAAGTAGGAGGAAACAAAAGTGAAAAATATAGCCATTATTGGAAGTGGAAGTTGGGGTGTTGCTTTAGCCATTCATTTAGCTAAAAAAGGACATTGTATAAAAATCTGGTCTTTTTTACAAGAAGAGGCAGATATTATCAATCAGCAAAGAAAGTGTAAATTCTTACCAGAAGTAATCCTGCCAGAAGGAATTGTTTGTACGACTTCTTATCAAGAAGTTATAAAAGGGTCAGATATTATTTTACATGTAACGCCCTCTAAATTTACAAGAGATACCGTTAGACAATATAAAGCCTATGTAACTAACCAAATTGTGGTTATTTGTACAAAAGGATTTGAAAAAGAAAGTTTATCTACCTTAGATACCGTTTTAAGAGAAGAAATGCCACAAGTAAGACTAGCTGTTTTATCAGGACCTAGTCATGCAGAAGAAGTCTCTAAAGCTGTGCCTACTGCTATGGTAATTGCAGCCGATAATTATCAAGATGCTGAAGAGTTGCAAGATGTATTTATGAATGAAAATTTAAGAGTATATACCTCCCAAGACATGAAAGGAATCGAATTAGGAGGTGCTTTAAAAAATATTATTGCTTTTTGTGCAGGCGTAGCAGCAGGTATTGGGTTAGGTGATAATTCTTTTGCTGCTTTAATTACAAGAGGTTTAGGAGAAATTTCTAGGCTAGGTGTTATACTAGGAGGAGAAAAAGAAACATTTTATGGATTAACAGGATTAGGCGATTTAATAGTGACTTGTTTAAGTGAACATAGTAGAAATAGAAGAGCAGGAAAATTAGTGGGGCAAGGCATGGCACTAGAAGATGTTAGGAAAGAAATTGGTATGGTAATAGAAGGGGTTGACAATATAGAAGTTGCTTATGCACTTTCTAAAAAATACCAAGTGGAAGTACCTATCATAGATGCAGTCTATGAAATGCTATATGAAGGATTAGAACCACAAGTTGCTGTTAATCGATTGATGACAAGAGATAAAAAAGAGGAAGTGTAAAAGAAAAAATGAAATTAGTGATACAAAGAGTAAAAGAAGCTAGCGTTGCTGTAGAAAATAAAACAGTTGGTGCCATCCAAAAAGGATATTTAGTACTATTAGGTGTAGGACCAGAAGATACAAAAGAATCTGCAGACTATTTAGTACAAAAACTTATTAAACTACGTGTCTTTGAAGACGAAAATGGAAAAATGAATTTAGCTTTAAAAGATGTGCAAGGACAATTATTAGTTATTTCACAATTTACCTTATATGCAGATTGTACACAGGGCAATAGGCCAAGTTTCATAAATGCAGCAAAACCAGAACAAGCTAACCTTTTATATGAATATTTTATTGAGCAATGTGAAAAAGAACAAATTTATGTACAACATGGTATTTTTGGAGCAGATATGCAAGTAAGTCTTATTAATGATGGACCAGTTACTATTCTGTTAGAAAAGTAAAAAAGAAAGAGTATATTATAATATTTGTATAAAATCGAATAAAGAAAATAAAAAAGGGACATAGTAATTATATAAAAAGCTATGTCTTTTAATATGGAAATCTTTCATATAAGTAGCGAATAATATCATCTGCATTGTCGGCAGTTA
>CATXTS010000158.1 GCA_958402495.1 uncultured Clostridiaceae bacterium | reverse complement strand
TGGTAGCGAGAAGTGGATTCGAACCACCGACCTGTCGGGTATGAACCGAATGCTCTAGCCAACTGAGCTATCTCGCCATGTCTAAATGAGACAAGTATTATTATAAGGTGTAATTTCTATTTTGTCAAGGAAAAAAGAACAATTTTTTAAAATTGTTCTTTTTTTGCTATCTCTCTATTCCTTTTTTATCTTCTAAATTTTTATCTTTAATTGGTTTTACTTGTTCAGAAGTAAGTGCTTTTTTACTTCGAGGCGCTGATGCATTAACTGTAGTACCATATAATTTTTGTTTAGCTCTAAAAGTTTTTTCTTCCAAAGCTAGTTCTTTAGCCACTCTATCATCAATTTCTTTTTGGCTTTTTTGTAAAGCTTGTACTTGTTTCAAGCTTATTTCATCTTCTATAGGAATATTCTTAAAATCATCAACCTTTGGTTTGGTTTCATCAAGTAAAGCAGCTTGAAAAATAGGTGTATTGATAATCCCTTGCATAATAGTAGCAACGATAGACATCCTCTTTTTTATATTCCCATTATTTTGTGTACTTTGTTTATCCATATATATTTCTTAACAAAAATGTTAAGAATTCACCTCCTGATAAGGAATTTTCTAATCATACAATTTTATCTTAACATAAATCCAAGAAAAAAGCAACTACTTAGAGCAAAAAAAGTAACAAAAATTAGGAAAACCTGTTTGGTGGACTTTTTTGTCGAAAAAGGCAGAATAGGCTTATTTCTAAGAAAAATGTCGAAAAAGCAAGAAATAAAAAGCTTGTCAAAACTAGAAAAAGAGAGTACAATGTAAAAGTCAGTTTTTTTTAGAAAGGGGAATGTCGTACAAATGAGAAATTTATACGGAAGTGTTATGATTCACAAAGAAATCAAGGAAAAGGGACAAAGGATGCAAGAATGTGTAAATTATTACAAACTGAAAAATCAAAAGTATGGCCTTGAAATTGTAAAAGAAAATGAAGAAAGACAGGGAATAGAAATTACGAATGTAATAGATGTAACCGATGACGAAGAAAAAATCAACACAATATTAAATTTATTAGTTGTAAAAGAAGTGATGCCAAATTCACCAGACATCATAGAAGATGTAGTGAAACAATACACTTAAAAACAAAAAGAGTAGAAAAAAGGAAATTAATCCATCCTTCTTTCTGCTCTATTTTCTACTCTAGAAGTATTACATAACTTTTCATACTCTTTACATTTAATTTTATAATCTAATTGTTGACTCATATAGCGATAATACATATAAGCTTGTTCATATTGCATCAAAGGATTTAACATGGGATTATCATATCCATTATCCATACCTTCAAAAGGGGGATAAGGAGGATAACCAGAAAATCCATAAACATTATTAAAATCTGTCGCATTTTTATCCATATACACCATCTCCTGTTCTTTTATAATCTATGCAGTAAAAATCTATTTATGCTATAAGTTTAGATTAAAAATAGGAAAATAAGTAATTACTAAGAAAGTGTAACTAGCAGCTAGAAGTCCATGTAGAGCTTTTCCATAAAAATAAGCTTTAATAGAAATATCTGTTTTAGCCGTAATGCTAAAAACTTGTAATAAAACAGAAAAACCACCAAATCCTAATAAGAAAGCAGCCAAAATGATATTGATAGAAATACATTTATAAGGGATGAGTGCTACTTGTTTAACACCATTGGTTAATTCTAGAATGCCAGATAACAGACTAACTGAAAAACGAGAATCAGTAATACCAAATGCTTTTAATAAAGGAGAAAGAAAAGAACTACCCATTTGTAATACATGACTTTTATCTAAAATAGAAAGAACAACACTAAACAGTACTACAAAACCACCAATTACCATAACACTATTGATGGCAGATAAAATACTTTTACCAAGTACTTCTCCCAAATTAGAAAAAGAAACCATATCTTTAGAAGTATCTATAGAAGAATAGGATTTGGTAAATTTAATATTTGTCTGTTTCTTCTTCCAAAAACGAAACAAAATACCCACACTAATGCCTGCTAAAATATGGGTTATTAACAAAAGAATGCCAACTAATGTATTTCCAAAGAAACTAATACCAACAGTCCCTAAAATGAATAAAGGACCAGAGTTATTGGTAAAAGCTACTAAACGTTCGGCTTCTTCTTTAGTACATAATCCTTGCAATCTAAAATGACTAACAATTTTAGCACCAACAGGATAACCACTGATAATCCCCATGATAAAAGCATAGGCACCACAACCAGGTACATTAAAAAGTGGTCGCATAATGGGGTCTAATAATTTACCTATTTTAGAGACAATAGTCGTATAACTAAGCATTTCGGTTGCCATAAAAAAAGGAAGTAAAGAAGGAACCACCTGATTTGCCCATAGGAGTAGCCCTGTTTTAGCAGCAGAAAGATTACTCTTCGAAAAAATTACCAAACATGCTGTAAATAGGCAAAACAAGGCAGGTAAAAGATTACGTTTAACAGATAATAGAAAAATTCTGGGTTTAGGAGAACTCCCTAAAGAACGACTCATTGTTTTCATGTCAATACCTCTTTCTATCTCTATATGTATGAAAAATTAAAAAAAATAGTACAAAATAGATACAAATTAAAACCAGCAATTTTAAGAAAATAAGGAATTTCTTGGAAAAGTTATGCATAACATATTGAAAAATCAGCCTAAATTCTATATAATAAACATACGTAGAAAAAGAAGAGGAGAACACAAAATGAATAGCCTATTAACACAATTAGGAAATCTCCCAAAAATGAAAGAAATAAAACAAGCTATCCAAGAAAAAAAGAGTCCGATAACCATATCGGGCTTATCTGACGTTGGAAAAATAAGAATTTTGGGACAATGTTTACCTGATAAAGAAAAAGTAAATATAATCGTAACCTATAACGAAATACAAGCTAAAAAAATCATAGAAGATTTAGCCTATTTTATACCGAAAGAACAAATTGCTTTCTTTCCTAAAAAAGAAATCGTAACCTATGACTATTTAGCAGAAAGCAAAGAGTTACC
>CATXTS010000157.1 GCA_958402495.1 uncultured Clostridiaceae bacterium | reverse complement strand
CTTCCTATATTTAAATTATTACTATTAATTTCCACTTCTATATTGTCTGAATTACTATCTATAGGATATATTGTAGTATATTTTGTACTCTTTTGTTTTAAATTCATTCCATCATAAGTAATTGATTTTCCGTACACTTTTAGATTCTCATTTCCATTAGCTATATACGAACTAGTTCCTTCCCATACGCCACCACTTAAATCATAAATTCCATAGATAGTTCCACTACAACTAGCTTTTGTTCCAGTTAATTGATTCCATGTGTATACACCATTTTTAGCTATATTTCCAGTTGTTCCATTGATATCTTCTATTGCTGCTATACTTTCTCCTGCATTAGTTGTACCAGTCGTACAACCAGTTACTGCATATACACTATCTACTCCACTTTTCCCCATTATATTTGTTCTTTTTGCTCCTCCACTATTTAAACTAACATTATTCACAGTTATATCCTTTTCATTTAATCCATATTTACTTTTTGCCAAATAGACCGTAGCTCCCCATTCACTATTTTTCATTAAATGAGAATTGCTACTTCTTGTTAGTCCATAAATATTTCCATCTTCTGTTATTGCCTTAGCTATATTAAAAGTGTCATTCTGATTAATATAATTCATACTATAAGTTACCGGCTGAAAAGTTGGATATTTAATAGAAGTTTGTTTTTCTCCATAAATTCCATCTAGCCAATTACGTATTAATTGACTAGAATCTGCACTTGTTCCTGCTTCTATATTTCTTACCCAAGCGCTTGATTGCGAATAGTTAACGCTACTAGCTTTAACCGGTGCCTGATTATTTCCGACTAGCGTATCCTGCTTCAAATTTTGCTACCCAAATTCCTGTTAATTCCTTATCCCATCCGCCGTTTCTATAGTTAACCTTAGTCTCATCTGTAAAAGCAGGGTGTACGGTATATCCAGTTGTTGTATCTACTAATTCATCTTCTCTATTACAACGTTTTGCTGTTTGAATGTTTCCATTTTCATCATAATACGTATCGGTTGTCCCTATTAGAAACTTAATATCAAAAGTCTGGTTACTTGCATTTACTCTATAGGCATACCTTGGTATCCACACCCACATACTACCATCCTCTGTTTGTGCATTTGCCCAATTCTTGACTTTATAATCATACCAATCAGATTCATTCGCACTACTATCTCTAACTTCTCCTTTGGTACTTTCACTTGGTTCTGTAAATTTAATCGCTTTCATTCCTGTTGCTAATATTGGTTTATTAACACCTTTTTCCATTATATAGGTTTGTCCTATTGCCTCATCTATTTGTTGCTCTAAACTAGCTAATCCTCCTAGTTCATCTTTTTGACTTCTATCGGTATCTTCTTTTGCTCTTTGGGCCTGAGCGATTATTCCATTTTCTCCAACTAATGCATTAATGGCTACACCTGCTAAAATAATCAAGACAATGATTGTAATCACTAATGCAATTAAAGTAACACCTTTTTGTTTTGTTTTTTCTTTCATGTTCTTTTCTCCCTTTCTTTTTCTTATGTTTTCCATTTTCTTAGTTTTCATACTTTTCTTTGTTGATTTTATATTACCTTTTGGTTAAAGTCAATATAATTTTCTTTTACTTTCTAACTTATTATAAACTTTTTACTTTTTCATCTTTAGATTTTCCTCCTACTCATTTGTTTATAAGTTTGCATAAAATAGAATCAATTAATGTTCATTAATTTACAAAAATTTACAAATTTTCTAGTTTTTTCTAATATCTTTTGTAAATTTCCACAATTATTAACAATTTTAATTCTTCTTTTTTCTACATAAGAATTATTTTTTCGTACATACTAAACATAGAAAATAAAAAAGGAAATGATAAAAATGAAACATTCAAAAATAATTATGACAATTTTTCTTTTTCTTTTATTATTTATTTTAACTGGATGCAGTAATGATACTAATCAGACAGCCCCACAAAATACTACAACAAGTGGCAGTAGAACTAGCACAGATGCTAATCTAAAAGGTGAAGAAAACCGTGTGGAAAATTTACTTAAAAATGAGGAAGCATCTACACCTGCTACAGAAGCAGAAGTAGCCTCTTATTCTACGGTTATAAAAGATAAATCTAGTGGTAGACTAACAAACATTCAAATAACCTGTTCTACATTAAATGGTACTATCTTAGAACCTGGCTCTACTTTCTCTTTTTGTCAAACAGTCGGTAAGCCAACTGCCGAAAGAGGTTATCAAGAAGCCAGTGTTATTATTAACCATAAAACCGAAAAAGGAATTGGTGGCGGTAACTGTCAAGTAAGTAGTACACTTTATAATGCTGTACTAGCAGTACCTGGCTTAAAAGTAACTGAAAGGCATGAACATGGAAAAGATGTCACATACGTACCTGATGGAAAAGATGCTGCCGTCTCCTATGGTTCTTTAGACCTAAAATTTAGAAATGAAACTGGTAGTAAACTTCGTATTGATGTATCGACTGATAATAGTTCTATTGTGGCTAAAATCATTCAGTTATCTAAATAAAAAACAAGAGATAAAAGAAAATCATAAAAAAGATAAATTTGCATATATTGTACTATTCTATAGGAGGTTACATATATGCGTAAATTTATCTTTTTTTCATGGATATTTATTTTAATAGGATGCTGTCTAATTATGCCTATTAGTTTAGCTACTTCTGATTCGGTATATGTATGGTCTAGTCTTTCTAATACTCTATATACCAATACTACTAGCACCAACACAGAAACAAACAGCAATGAAACTTCTACAAGCGAAAAAACAAATACTGTTTCTACTACACCAGTTGATTTAGGCTTAGAATCTGCATCTGCTATTCTAATAGAACAAAACACAGGAAAAGTATTATATGAACATAACTCACACGAGCAGTTACGACCTGCTTCTGTTACTAAAGTCATGAGTATTTTATTAATTATGGAAGCTCTAGACAGTGGAAAAATCCAGTTAAGTGACAAAGTACCATGCAGTGAAGCAGCCGCTTCTATGGGTGGTTCCCAAATTTGGTTAGACGTACGAGAAGAATTAACTGTAGATGAAATGTTAAAAGCAATATGTGTTGTATCTGCAAATGATTGTACT
>CATXTS010000156.1 GCA_958402495.1 uncultured Clostridiaceae bacterium | reverse complement strand
TTATCACTTTTCTTGTTTTTTGGATAGATTCTATGATTTTCTTTTCATCTAATGGTTTTAAGAAACGAACATTGATAACTTCTGCTTGTTTCCCCTGCTTTTCTAATTTCTTAGCATACTGCATTGCCTTTTCTGCCATTTTTCCAATAGACAGTATCGTAACTTCATTTCCTTCTTGTAGTATTTCGGCTTTTCCTAAACCAATAGGTTCATGCTTTTCAAAAGGTATTTTTGCCTCTGTTCCTTTTGGATAGCGAATCACTACAGGACGATTTAATGTAAATGCATAGGCTAGCATTTGTTCTAATTCTCTAAAATCTTTTGGTGCCATAATGGTTATATTGGGTATCAAGCTAAAGAAAGATAAATCGAAAATACCTTGATGCGTCTCTCCATCATTTCCAACAATTCCTGCTCTATCTACACACATAACCACTGGTAATTTTTGAATGCAAATATCATGAATCACCTGATCATATGCCCTTTGGTAGAAAGAGGAGTAAATAGATACCACAGGTTTTAGACCAGCTTTTGCTAGGCCTGCTGCCATGCCCAGTGCATGTTGTTCTGCAATTCCTACATCAAAAAATCTATCTGGATAAGTACTTTTAAATTTAGCAAGTCCTGTTCCATCTGCCATAGCTGCTGTAATGGCTACGATTTTTCTATCTTCTCTAGCTAATTCTACTAATGTATCACCAAAAACTTGAGAATAATCTTTTGCTTTTTCTTTTAGGCTTTTTCCGGTTTCAATGGCAAAAGGACCTGTTGCATGAAATTTATCTGGATTTTCTTCAGCGGGCTTATATCCCTTTCCTTTCTTAGTAATTACATGAACCACTACTGGTCCTTTTTCTTTTTTCGCTAAATTAAGAATCCACTCTACTCTTTCAATATCATGACCATCTACTGGTCCTAAATATTTAAAGCCTAAATCTTCAAAAAACATATTAGGAAGCATTAATTGTTTTATACTATATTTGACTCTTCTAGCCAAACGAATAATGGGTGAACCAATCGTTGGTGTTTTTTCCAATATTTTACGTATGAAATTATTTGACTTCATATAAAAGCGTTTCGTTCTAAACTTGGTTAGAAAAGTAGAAATTCCCCCTACATTTTTAGAAATACTCATTTCGTTATCATTGAGAATGACGATTAATCTGGTTTTACTATTACCTGCATCATTTAATGCCTCTAATGCCATGCCTCCTGTTAAAGCACCATCTCCAATAACCGCTATCACATGATGTTTTTTTTCTTGTAAGTCTCTTGCTCTTGCCATACCTAAAGCTACTGAAATAGATGTACTACTATGGCCTGTATCAAAAGCATCATAGACGGATTCTTTGGATTTTGGAAATCCTGCTAAGCCATCTAATTGTCTTAATGTATCTAATTTTCCTTTTCTACCTGTTAAAATCTTATGTACATATGTCTGATGTCCTACATCCCATACAATCTTATCCTCTGGTGTCGAAAAAACGCTATGTAGAGCAATTGTTAATTCTGTAACACCTAAGTTAGAAGCTAAATGCCCTCCTGTTTTAGAAACCGTACGTATAATGGTATCTCTAATTTCTCCTGCTAATTGTTCTTTTTCTTTATCATTTAATGGTTTTAAGTCTTCTGGTTTTTCTATGTGATTTAATAGTTTGTCTGCCATGATGATTAAATGCCTCCTCCATAGTTTGTCTATTCTTTATGATTATCTTCTAATTTTTCTTAATTGCTTATATCGTATCACAGGAAACCACTTTTTTCTAGTGTCTTCTCCAAAAAAACAAAGAATCTTCTTTTTTCTTATTTTATCTATTCCTCTTGCTAAGTCATTCTATCTTTCGACTTCTTCTTATATTATATTACAATTTTATTTCATTTTTTCAAATATATTGCAATGTATTTCACTTTATATTATACTATAGAAGAGGCTTTATAGGTGTTCTGCTAAAAACCTAAATATAGTTTACAAGGGATGAATTTTATGAAAAAAACAACCGCAATTCTTGCACTAACACTTGCTTTGGTACTTGTCTCTACTACTTGTTTGGCAGCTACCGCTAATTCTACAAGTGCCACATTAGAAGTAGTAGAAACTAATGTATGTACTATTTCTATTAACGATATTGCTAATTTTGAAAAAAAGATGACCAATTATGATTTAGATAAGAAAGAACTAAACTTTGAATTAAATGTAATCAATACAGCCACACAAGCTTTTGCAAAGCCAACAGAAATCTTTTTAGTCATTGATAACTCTTTAAGTATGAAAGATGAAGTATCTGCTGGTGTTACTAGATTAAAAGCCGTTACTGATTCGGCTAAAACTTTAGCTTCTGCTTTATTAAAAAATGAAAATGTGTCAGTCGGTGTCGTTAGTTTCTCTACAGGAGACCAAGAAGGTACTATCACAGACGCTACCTTACAAACCGTACCTAGCCACAATGAAACAACCGTACTTAACCATATTGAAAGCATTGCTACCAGTGATTTAGGTGTTAGGACCAATATTGATGCTGGTATTACACTAGCTAATCAAAACTTTACACAAGCTGCACAAAATCGTTATATCATTTTATTAACAGATGGTGTTCCAAATGCAGCTGTTGGCGGTCCTATTTTAACATATTCTGGAGAAGTCGCTACTAAGACAAAAGCAAAATTACAAGAGCTTTCTACTGCTGGTGTTTCTATGTTCTCATTAATGACTGGTGTTCCAGATATAGAAGAACCAAGTACAGGTATTACTTATAAAGCTCTAGCAGAAGAGATTTTTGGAACTACCGCAGAGCCAACTGCTGGAAAATTCTATTACATTTCTGATGATAAAATAGAAGAGACTATTTCTCAGACAATCTTATCCGATATTACCCATACGGCAGATAATACCATTACTAACTTAGATATTTATGATTATTTTCCACAAGAAATTATAGATAACTTTGATTTTAGCTATGTAACGAATCCAACTCTAGGAACTGCTTCTGCATTAGATTTATCGCAAAGGTCTATTGTATGGCATATAGATACTTTAGCACCTGGTGTTTCTGCAAAGCTTACTTATAAACTAACACTAAAGGCAACCATTGATACGAATATCTTAGGTAAAGTATTACC
>CATXTS010000155.1 GCA_958402495.1 uncultured Clostridiaceae bacterium | reverse complement strand
TCTTCTTTAGCAAATAGAATGGCTAACATAACTTTTACTTGTTCACCACCACTTAAATGTGCATATTTTCTTTCTAAAATTTGTTCTGGTAGTTGCAGCAATTGTAATTCTCTTTGTATTCTCCATAATTCCACTTCTGGCTCTATTTGCTCTATCAGTTGTTCTATAGAATCTTCCTTATTTTTTACAGGATAGGGAAAATATTGACAACTTATATCTGCATGAATGCTACCTTGATAGCTATCCTTTCCTAACAATAAATTTAGAAAAGTTGTTTTTCCTGCTCCGTTTCTACCTATCAAACCTAATTTCCAATTGGTATCCATATTAAAAGATACATCCTCAAATACTAACTTTTGACTTCCTGGATATCCATAACTTAAATGACTAACTTGTATTTTAGACATATATTTTCCTCCTTTATAGAAAAAACACAAAGTCCATTAGCCAATTACTAATATACTTTGTGCATACCAAAATAACATACTTATCTTTTAAATATTTAAGAATGTTACTTTTTTATTTTCATAATTACAAAAATAGATATTCTACACAAAGCTTAGCTATTTTTGGCTAACCCTTTGGTTTTTATCAAATTATTTTTTTGCACTATGAAAATAAAAAATACATTCTTTCACCTTCTTTTTTCTTATTTTGTTTTCTGTGTTAGAGAGAATTCAAACTTATCTAAAGATATTGGTTCAAATACTTTTAAATAATAGGGTTTAATATCTTTATATAAATTACTAACATAAATAACGGCTCCATGTTTCGTCGTTACTCTTAAATTAGGAAATGTCTTTATCATGGTTTCATTATTCCAAAAAGTATTTACCATATTGCTAACCCATTCTATTTCATATAAATCTCTACAAACTTCTATATACTCTTGTCCGTCTTTTAATTCAATATGATGTTCATCAACAATTCTGGTAAAGAACATTTGCATAGCAAAACTAGAAATCATCCAATCAACAAACATGAACACAACTATCACGATACTAGCTGTCTTTAAAAACTTAGGTGGTATTTTATCGATTACCTTATCCATTCTAGGATTAATCACTTTTAATAAAAATACTCCTAAAATACCCCAAGCTATAGAAAAGGTTAAGCAAATCCTACCTTGTAAGTTAAATGCCATATTCGAATAATCCCACCACTTTACATGAAAGACTAATTCTCCTAATAGACTAATTACATATTCTACAACCGAACCTAATAGAAAACCACCTAAAAATAATGTTATATTATTTTTCTGGCATTTTTGTAAACCAACTATCATAGCTACCGCACCAACACCATAAATAGCACAAAAAGGTCCATATAAAAAACTTTTTCTACTTTCAATAACCCCTTCTGCTAAGAAGGCAAATATGGTTTCTATAAAAAATCCTAAAATACTGTATAGTACAAAATAGGCTAAGATTCTTCCAATCGTAATACCCCATATAGTAAATTCTTTTTTTGCTTTTTTTACACCAACTGGTCGCATTTGTTTTTCCTTTTGCATTGGTATTTCTATTTGACCTTCTATTGGCTCTTTACTTTCTTCTATTGGTTCTTCCAATAATTCCTTTACTTCTTCTTGTTTTTCCATAAAAATCTCCCTTATTCTCTGTATCTACTATACTGCAAACAACCTCTATTTGTCAATATTTACGTATTTTTTATCTATTAAGATATTCTGAAGAAAAAAAGAAACTAATTCTTTTATGAATTAATTTCCTTATTTTTAATACAATTTTATTTTAAGATATAGTTAATACTGTACGAAATCCAACACTACAAAGACTGCTACCATCTACACGATTAAATGAAAATATACCAGAATTTGCTTTATCCCAAAATGCACCTCCATAATCAAAGAATGGATAGAATAAACCTGGATAATAGGAATAGCCATCGTGCCACGATACACTTCCTGTTCCAGCTGTAGACGTCTCTCGAATACTATCTCCATAAATCAATGTATTCTTTGTATAATTATTAGTAGTCGCTGCATTTAAATTTGTATCATTATTGACAATTCCTGTGTTATCTGTACTAACATTAAATGGATAGGCAGTTGTATATTTCGTGCTAGCTGTTTTTAAGATATTTCCATCATAAGCTATAGACTCTCCATACTTCTTTATATTTTCATTTTCATTGGCTATATAAGCGGCTGTCCTTTCTAATGTTCCTCCACTTAAATCATAGATTCCATAGATTGTTCCTGTAGAACTTGCTTTTGTTCCTGTTAATTGATTCCAAGTATAAACTCCATTATTGGCTGTATTCCCTGTAGTTTCATTAATATTAGTTATTGTTTTTATACTTTCTGCTGCACTGGAAGAGCCTGTTGTACATCCTGTTACAGCATACACACTATCAACACCTATTTTCCCTGCTGTATTCGTCTTCGCACTTCCACCACTATTTAGATTGACATTATTCATGTATACTTCTTGTTTGTCTAAGCCATATTGACTTTGACTTAAGTATGCACATGCTCCTCTTTCACTATTTTTCATTAAGTGGGTATCTGTGCTTTTTGTTAATCCATATATATTACCGCTTTCATTCATAACTTTTGCTATATTATACGCATCTGTATGATTAATGTAATTCATACTATACGTTAGCGGTTGAAAAGTTGGATATTTAATAGCCGTCTTCGTACTTCCATAAATCCCATCTAACCAGTTACGAGCACTTGCTTGACTATCTGAACTTTGACCTAATTCAACACCTCTTACTAAGAATGTATCCTGTGAGTAATTAGCACTACTTGGCTTTACTGGTGCAGAGTTATTTCCGACTGGCATAGCCTGCTTCAAATTTTGCTACCCAAATTCCTGTTAATTCTCTATCCCATCCACCATTTCTATAGTTAATCTTGGTCTCATCTGTAAAAGCAGGGTGTACTGTATATCCTGTTGTTGTATCTACTTGTTCATTTTCACTTGTACAACGCTTTGCTGTTTGAATGTTTCCACTATCATCATAATACGTATCGGTTGTTCCTATTAAGAACTTAATATCAAAAGTTTGATTATTATTTACTCTATAGGCATATCTGGGTATCCACACCCACATACTACCGTCCTCTGTTTGTGCATTTGCCCACTTTTTAT
>CATXTS010000154.1 GCA_958402495.1 uncultured Clostridiaceae bacterium | reverse complement strand
AAAGTAGAAGCAGAATTTGATGAAGTAGCTGAGGGAAATGAACCATGGAAACAAGTCATTCGCGATTTCTATGAACCTTTTGAAAAACAAGTTGAAAAGGTGGAAAAAGAATTAGAACATGTCAAACTAGAAGAAGAAGTTTCTGACGTACCTTGTGAAAAATGTGGAAGGATGATGGTATATAAATATGGAAGGTATGGCAAATTTTTAGCTTGTCCAGGTTATCCAGAATGTAAAAATGCAAAACCAATTATAGAAACGATTGATGTGCCTTGCCCAAGTTGTGGAGGAAAAGTGATTGTGAAGAAAACAAAACGTAAGAGGAGTTTTTATATCTGTGAAAACAATCCAGCAACTTGTCATTATATTTCTTGGAATAAACCAAAGCCAGGAGAAAAATGGAACCCTGAGCAAAATGCATCTATAGAAGAAAAACAGGAGAAAAAAGTAACCAAAGAACCAAAAAAGAAGACAAAAAAAGTAGCAACTAAGAAAAAAACAAAAAAGTAGGAAGAGAAAGTAAAAATCTCTTCCTTTTTCTATAAAATATAGAATTTTAGAATCATGTTTTGGAAGTTTTTTAGAAATACCAAAACTTAAATCTTAAAGATATTGTAATTAACAGAAAATTATTATATAATAAATCACTAGGAAAAATGAGAAAAAAGCTTTATCAAAAAAGGAGAATTGGGTAGAAATATGATTGTAGATGCTAATCTTTTAGAACAATTATACCATGATGCGGGTATTGCTAGAAAAAAAAGAGCAGAAGAATATGTAGAAGAAAAAAGAGTTCATATTACAAAAGTAGTATATGAAGATGCTCGCAATTTTGAACTTCGTGCTAAAGTGCGAGGACAAATAGGATTTTATGAGGTATATATACAAATAAAACAAGGAGAGATTGAAAATGTACAATGTACTTGCCCAGATTATGAGCAATATTATTCCGCTTGTAAACATGTAGTAGCAACGATGATGGAATTCTCACAAAATAGTGAATATGTTAGAATTTTTACAAGAGATAGTGCAAAAGAAGAAACCGACTTTCATGTGTATAATCAGTTTCAAAAGCAGAAACAAGAAGAAAAATATAGAACTTTTAAAAAGTTAATTCATACTTTTTACCCAGATAATGAAATAGCGCAGATGTATGAACAAGAAGAAATCATACCACATACGATTCGTATAGAACCACAACTTATTTATGATTCTTATCACAAGACATTAAAACTATCTGTAAAAATAGGGGATAAACAATTATATAAATTGAAAAATTTACCGGAGTTTTATGACAGAATGCTAAATAAACAATTTTATCGTTATGGAACAAAATTAGGATTTGTCCATACAGAAGAGGCTTTTACCAAAGAAAGTTTGCCATTATTACAATATGTATTAAAGTATGCAGAAATTATGAAGTATGCCAGTGAAACAGGAGAATATACCATTTATGCTAAAAATATAAATGATGGATATATTACCATATCGAATACGGGGTTAGATGATTTGTTTGAAATACTGAAGGGAAAAGAAATTATCATGCAAAAAGAATTTGCCCAAGGAATGAGTATTCGTTTGCAAGATGGGGAGCCAGATATTCAATTTGCTATAGAAAAAATAAATTCTAATGAATATCGTTTGGTACCAAGTATGGATATTTATAATTATGACTTATTAGAAGGAAAACAATATATTTATTTTTTACAAGCAGATACTTTGTATCGTTGTAACAAAAATTTTCAAGAGACGATACTTTCTTTATTACAAGTATTTAGAACGAATTTTACCAATGAAATTGTGTTTCCAAAGTCAGAATTACCACAGCTATTTTCCATTGTATTTCCAAAAGTAAAAGAACATATGGACCTTTCTAAAGTAGAAGAACAAGAAATTAAAACTTATATACCAGAAGAATTATGTGTAAAAGTATTCTTAGATTATGATAAAAATAATTATATTACAGCCGATATGGTATTTGTATATGGAGATGCAGAATTTAATCCCTTATCAGATGAAAAAGTAACAGTAGCTAGAGATATTGTCAAAGAAGATGAGGTGCTAGAAACTTTTAGAAAAACCGGTTTTATGCTAGATACTGTTCATCAGAGACTAATTTTAGTGAAAGAAGAGGCAATTTATCAATTTTTGGCACAAGAGATAGAATCTTATATGCAGAAATTTGAAGTACTAGCTACGCAAAACTTTAAGGATAAAGAGATAAAGCAGCCACAAATGGGGAACTTAGGTGTTCGAATTGAAAATAATCTATTGAAAATTGATTTTTCTCAATTAGATTTTGACCCTGCTGAATTAAAAGACATTATGGCAAACTATAAATTAAAGAAGAAGTATCATAGATTAAAGGATGGTAGTTTTCTTAACTTGCAGGAAAATGAAACTATGCAGTTTATGGATAGTATCTCAGATGGTATGAATATAGGCTTCCAGGAAATTAAAACTGGAGAATTAAAATTACCTTTATATCGTAGTATGTATTTAGAACGTTTGCTACAAAATATGAAGCATGTTCAAATAGAAAAGGAAGAATCATACCGCCAACTGGTTAATCAGGTAGGAGAAAAACAAATTAGTACCAATATTGTATTACCAGAAAATTTACAGGCTGATTTGAGACATTACCAGAAGGTAGGATTTGAGTGGTTAAAGGTATTAAATCAATATGGTTTAGGTGGTATTTTAGCAGATGATATGGGACTTCGGAAAAACCATACAAGTTATTACTTTACTATTAGATTATGTACGACGAGAGGAACATCCAAAGCCAAGTATGGTAATTAGTCCAAGTTCTTTATGCTTAAATTGGGAAAATGAGATTCAAAAATTTGCACCAACTTTAAAGAAAATGGTGATTCATGGCACAGCAGAAGAAAGAAGAAATCAGATAAAGAAGGTTTTAGAGTATGATGTAGTGATTACTTCTTATGATTTATTAAAAAGAGATATAGAATTGTATAAAGAGCAGGGCTATCAATTCCAATATAGCATTGCAGATGAAGCACAGTATATTAAAAATAATCATACACAAAATGCAAAAGCCATTAAGGAAATAGAAGCACAGACAAGATATGCATTAACGGGTACGCCAATTGAGAACTCTTTATCAGAACTATGGTCTATTTTTGATTTTATTATGCCAGGGTATTTATTTAGCTATAAGAAGTTTAAAGA
>CATXTS010000153.1 GCA_958402495.1 uncultured Clostridiaceae bacterium | reverse complement strand
AAGATGGTAAAGAGATAACATTTGGCATACGTTTAATTAATTCTTTCTTAATAGTATCTTTTCCTGCACCTGATACACCTGAAAGTAATACTAACATTCAATTTTCACCTTACCTTCACCAATTTCATTTGCTGCTAGTGTAACTGGAGATTCTTCATCTACATCTGTAAGAATTTCACTTCCTTCTGCAATTTGTCTTGCTCTTTTAGCAGTAGCAATCACTAATCTAAATTTGCTATCTGTTTTTTTCATTAATTCTGCAGTGGTTGGTTTTACCATCATAATTTTCTACCCTCTTTCTTTTTATCTTTTATGGTCATAGAAAGCTATCTTTCGATAGCTTTTTATTTTCTAATTACCTTTATTTTTCTTTCACGTCATCTGTTGTAAGGTCTTCTTTATCTAATCTTCCAGCTACTGTCTCTGGTTGCACAGCTGACAAAATAATATGTCCAGAATCCATAATCAGTACTGCTCTTGTCCTTCTTCCATAAGTAGCATCTACCGCATTTCCATTTTCCTTGGCATCTTGCACAATTCTTTTAATGGGGGCAGACTCTGGACTGACAATAGCAATAATTCTATTAGCAGAAACAATATTTCCAAATCCTATATTGATTAATTGCATAAGCTTTTCCTCCCTTACTCTATATTTTGAATTTGTTCTCTGATGTCTTCTAATTGTGTCTTGACATCGACCACTAAGTTCGTGATTGCTAAGCTTGCTGACTTAGAGCCAATCGTATTTGTCTCACGATTCATCTCTTGTATTAAGAAATCTAATTTCTTTCCCACTGGTTTTTCTTCTACTAATAATTGCTGTAATTGTATTACATGACTTCTTAGTCTCGTTATTTCTTCTTCAATAGAACATTTATCTGCATAAATGACTACTTCTGTTCCTAATCTTACTTCGTCTAGGATATCTGTTTGTAATATTTCTTTGATTCTTTCTTTTAATTTTACTACATATTCTTCTACAAGTCCAGTAGAATATACAGAAAATTTTTCAATATTGCTATTTAATTCATCTACTCTTTGTTTTAAGTCCTCTTTTATCCTGTTACCTTCTTGCTCACGCATGGATACAAAATTTGAAATAGCTTGCTCTATACACTCCATAATTTCTTGTTCAATTACATCTTCTTTATCTTCTACAGTCTTAATGGTTAATACATCTGGTAATTTCGTAATTTCTGTTACTGGTACATGTAAATTAAGATTATTTTCTTCTGATAACTTCGTAAATGCTTCCATATATTTTTTTACTAATTCGTGATTAATAACAATATCTTTTCCTTCATCGCTATAATTTTCAAAATTTATAAATACATCTATTTTTCCTCTGGAAATACTTTTAGAAATTTCTTTTTTTATCTTTTCTTCTAAATAGGTTAAATTTCTAGGAAGTTTTATGGTAATATCACTATATTTGTGATTCACCGATTTAATTTCCATACTATAAATACGATTATTCTTTTCCAACTTTGCTCTTCCAAAGCCAGTCATACTTTTCATCTTCTAATTCCTCTCTCCTATTCTTTTGTTTTAGCAATTCTATGCACATCATTATTTTGTTTTAAGGCTCTTTGTTTCATTTTGATATATAAATAAATACTCTTTCCTACAAAATATACTGAAAACATAAGAGAAGCTGCATTTAATAATAATGGGAACTGGTCTTTTTGCATTTGGAATAGGTATAGGGATAATAACGTAATAATTGCCATAATCAATACTTCTATACCGTGAATAGCAATTCTACCTTTATCCTTTTTATACGCTACTTCGAACAAATAGATACTAATTGCTAATGTAAACAAACTAAATACATATAAATCTACTAAGAATGTCTCTTGACCAATATGCATAGCTCCTAAGTTAATAAAAAAGAAGTATAGTAAAAAGACTATTGCTAAAATTAAGTTATCAAATACCCTTTGCATCATTTTTTTCTGGTGGATTTTTGGTACTGTCTTTTGCTTTTCAATAACCTTTCCAATTTCTTCTAATTTTTCAGGCTCTATGCTTATAGATCCTTCTTGGTCTTTTACTTTTGCTAAAGCAGTCTCCTCTTTTTCTTCCTCTTTTATAGAAGTTCCTTCTGATACTTGTGATTCCTCTTTTACTACTTTCTTACGTCTAGTTTTAGGTTTACTTTCCTCTGCTACAGAATTTTCTTTCTTTACTTCTTCTGTTTTAGATATTTCTTCCTTTGTTTGTGCTTTCTTTTTAGTAGGCTTTTTCTTCTCTTCTTTTATCTCATCTTTTTCGTTTTTCATTCCTTACTCTCCCATATTCTTATTCTAATGCATACATCAGTATACTTGTCATCGCGATTGGTGCTGTTTCTGTTCTTAGAATTCTATTTCCTAAAGTAATCGTCTTTGTAGGCACTTGTTGTAATTTATGCATTTCCTGCATAGAAATACCACCCTCTGGTCCAATTAACATGCCTACTTTTAAATTTTCCTGTCTTTGCATTGTTTGTAACACTTGTTTTAAAGTTTGATTTTTTTCTTCCTCATATGCTATCAAAAAGAGGTCATATTCTTGTATTTTTTCTATGACTTGTCCGTAAATTCCAGATATTTAAAACCTCTGGAATATCCTCTCTTTTACACTGTTTTGCTGCGACCTCTGCAATCTTTTGCCAACGACTCACCTTTTTACTTACTTCTTTTTCTGAAATTTTGACAATTGACCTCTCCATAGAAACCGGTATGATGGCATGAATTCCTAATTCAGTTGTTTTTTGAATAATCCACTCCATTTTATCCGCTTTTGGTAGTCCTTGGTATAAATCTATTTGTATTTGGCTTTGCTTTGAATTTTCTATTTCTTCTACAATTTTAACTACAATTTCCTCTTTTTCACATTTCTCTATTTCAGCCAAATAGGTTTGTTTTGTTTGTTTATTACCTATTTGAATGGTATCTCCTACTTGGTAACGTAGTACTTTTCGTATATGATGGACATCTGTACCAGTCATATAAATAATATTTCCTTTTATTTGATTGGTTTCTACAAAAAATTTCTGCATGTTCCTTTATTCCTTTTATTTTTCTATTGTCATTTTACTATATTGTGCTAAAAATAGCAAGTAATTGCATTGTAAATTGGAAAGTTTTATGGTAAAATAAAAACAATGTTACTGTAAATATTTTTCCACGATTTTATCAGGAGGATTTTT
>CATXTS010000152.1 GCA_958402495.1 uncultured Clostridiaceae bacterium | reverse complement strand
TGTATACGGGGAAGATAGCATGGGGTAGAAGAAGGACAGAAAAAGTACAGGGAACAAGCAATGAACAGCGTTTAGTTCCACAGGAAGAATTTGTTATGAGTGAAAAGAAGAGCCATGAAGCACTTGTTTCGGAAGAGGATTTTGGTTTTTTGGCGGTGGTCGGTCATGGAGGAGGATTTTCTGGTGGCGGTTTCTCAGGAGGAGGCTTTTCTGGCGGAGGAGGTTCTTCTGGAGGCGGAGGAAGTTCTAGAAGTTTCTAACACCATAAAAATAAAATAAGTCTATATTGAATAACTTTTTATTACAAACAAAATAATTGTAATAAAGAGTTATTTTTTCTGCAAGAAAATAGGGGGATGGCACTGCCATCCCCCAAAAAGGAGTAGTCAATTCAATTGCTACCAATACACTGTTACAACTGTGACTTTTCATCTGCAACAGTAATAGACATGGTTTCAATTAGAAATTGGACAGACAGTGCTATGGTTCCCCGACACACATCATAGGTGTAAGTATTTATTATTAAATTATGAATATACTTGCTAAAACTGTGTAAATGTTTCAGTCGGGGGTCATTTGTCATGTCCGCTGTTAATATAAATAAGTCATGCAGCGAATCCGTTACATCATCTGCCTTAGCATTAGGACACATTAGGGCTGTTGAAGACTTTTGTAAAGCTTCCTGATAATAGTCCAATAGTCCTAATTGATCCATCTGTTTCCGTTCTTCAAGCGTTTTCTGATGCATAATATTTCTCCTTTTTTAAATTATGTAAATAATGTCAAAAAAAGACCATTTCTTTTTAAAAGAAAGTAGATATAAATTTCTTGTAAGAAAATAGAAAATATGATAACATGTTTACAAAAAATGAGAGGATTACTTTGGGATGAAAGAAATAGAAAGAAAATTTTTAATTAGCCAATTACCAGATTTGCGTAGTATAAAACCAATTCGACAAGAACGTTACTATTTAAAACAAGACTCTAAAGAGCAGATAAGAGTGCAAAGAAAAGAGGATAGTTATGAATTAGAAACTAAAAATTGGATAGGACCTTTGCAGTATGAAAAACATAAAAAGAAAATTTCAAAAGAAGAATTTGAAGAGTATAAGAAAAATTGTGAAAGAGTAATTTTAAGAGATAGTTATACCATTAGCATACAACCTAAAATATCTATAAAAATCTATCATGGTGAGCAGGAAGGCTTTATGCGTGCTGAGATAGAATTTGAATCTATAGAAGCAGCACAAAATTATCTTTTACCAGAATGGGTGGGAAAGGAAATTACAGATACAGCTTTAGGATTGGATGCACAATTAATCTTGCTAACTAAAAAAGAGATACAAGATAGGATAAACAAATTAAGTAAGGATGAAGAAAATGGATGAGAAAATTAAAAATACAATAGCATTTTATTTATTAGCCACACAATTAAAAGATACCATTAGAAGTGGATGGAAAGTATGGCATATAGAAAGAGAGCGAATGGAAAGTGTAGCCGAGCATATCTATGGCACATGTATATTAGCCATTGCTATAGATTCTGAATTTACCATGGAAATTGATTTACAAAAAGTAGTGCTTATGTTGGTAATTCATGAATTAGAGGAAATTAAAATGGGGGACTTGACACCATTTGATAAAGAAACACAAGAAGAAAGAAGAAGGTTGGGGAGAAAAGCTGTACAAGAGGTTTTAAAAGATTTGACTAAAGGGGAAGAATATAGAACTTTAATTGAGGAATTTGAAGAAAAGCAAACAAGAGAAGCTATTTTTGCTAAGATGTGTGATAAGTTGGAAACAGATATACAATGTAAATTATATTGTGAGGAAAAAGATATGGATTTACAAGATAAGAAAAATGAAGAATTGTTAAAAGATAAGAGGATAGAAGCATTGTTACAAAAAGGAGAAAAAACAATTGCAGATTTATTTATTGAAAATGATAGACCAATTTATCAGGAAACAGCATTTGTAGAAATAGCAAATTATGTGAAAAAACATGAACTTTTAAGAAAAGAAACAAAAAATAAGGAGGATAATGCATGAGTAGTTATATTAAACAAAAACCAGAATATCCATCTTTTCAAAAGGCAGGTTACTTCGATGGTTATATATTCTAGAAGGAGAAGGAATTGCCTGTATAAATCAAGAAAAGGTGATATTATTGAAATTCCAGCACAGACAGAATCTGCTTTTGTAGGAAGATTGAAAATGCTTGAAATAATGCAATCGGTATATGACCCAAGTGAGCATAGAGATACTAGAAAAAATGATATGTTATAAGTTATGCAAGAAAAAGTTATCTCCAATAAAAAATGTGTTTAGATAGAAAATAAGAAAGTAGGCAAAAATATGATAGATTTTGAAACTGCACAAAAGACTTTTCTAGACTATGTAAAGAAATATAAATCACAGGATGCTAGAATCGACTTAAGAGTAGAGCATACACAGTATGTTGTTCAAAATAGTGAAAAGATAGCTAGAAGTATACAACTATCAGAAGAACAGATAAACTTAGCTAAATTAATTGCTTTATTACATGATATAGGAAGGTTTGAACAAGCAAAACAATTTCATAATGCGGTAGACTACCAAACGATGGACCATGCCGCATATGGGGTTTATTTATTATTTGAGCAAGGTTTGATTCGAACATATATAAAAGAAAATACCTATGATGAAATTATCAAAACGGCAATTAGAAATCATAACCAGTTAGAAATAGAACCAGGTTTAACAGAAGAAACATTATTACAAACACAATTAATTCGAGATGCAGATAAATTGGATAGTTTTAGAAATAAAGTAGTATCTGATACAAAAACTATTTGTAATGCAACCATAGAACAATTAGCTAGAGAGCCAATTACAGATGAAATTTATCAAACGTTTATGCAGGAAAAGACAATTAAAACAACTGATAGAAAAACACATATGGATATGTGGGTATCCTATATTGCTTTTATCTTTGATTTTCATTTTTCTATTTGTTATCAAGAATTACATAAAAAATCGTATATTCGTCAGATGATAGATAGAATCGATTATCAGTTAGAAGATACAAAACAAAAAATGGAGAATATTCGAAAGAAAGCAGAAGAATACATAGAAGAAAGAGGACGATAAAATGAGAATAGGAATTGATATAGATAATGTGATTGCTAATTTTGATGATGTCTTATTAAAAGCCTATTTAAAACAGGATAAGAAATTCAGAAATACTGGAATCATCAATGATAAGGTTTATTTTAGAAAGGGAATGTTTGATTGGACAAAAGAAGAAGAACTTACCTTTTATAAGAAAAATATAGAAACATGGGTA
>CATXTS010000151.1 GCA_958402495.1 uncultured Clostridiaceae bacterium | reverse complement strand
ACTGGATTTTTGTCGTCTACATATTCGCCTTTTCTACAATCCACTAAAATTTCGTTTTTGTCATTTATAACTAATCCATCAAAAATAAGTAAGGTTTTCTTTTCCATCTAGTTCTCCCTTTATTCGATTTCTATTGTTTCTCCATTTTCTAATATTTCATACTCTACTTCTTGTTCTTCCCATATTTTTTTAACCAATTCAAAATCTACTGGGTAACTTTCCTTATCTGCATGTAATGGAATAACGAATTTAGCTTGTGCTTCTTTTGCAAATAAACCTGCTTCAAAAGGTCCCATTACTACACCATAATCAGATACTGGCACAGCTAGGATATCACAAGTATACTCATTTGGAAAACAAATGGTATCACTTGTTACATATAAGCGATTTTCCCCATCATCGATGATATACCCCACATTTTCCTCTATTTTACCGCCATTCTTTTTCATAGGTGGTAAAAATCCATGTTCTGCATGTACTACTGTCAATTGGATATCTTCTGTTATGGCTATCTTATCTGCTTCTTTTACGATGGTTATTTTTAAACTAGGATATGCCTCTTGTACTTCTTTTGTACTCATTATAGGAATGTTTCCACTTAACTTCTCCAAAGCCTCTTTATAACAGTGGTCTTTATGTCTATGAGTAATTAAAATGACATCGGCTTGTTTCCAAGTTTCCAAATAAGCTTCCTCATATTTTAGATTTCCTGGGTCTACTAAAATTTTCTTTCCTTTTGTTTCTATCCACAAACAAGATTGTGGAAATTTCGTTATTTTCATTTATTTTACCTCTCTTTCCTGTTTTAGTATCCATCTTCTTTTAATAAATTCTAAAGATTGTGTAGATAGAAAAAAGCCAATAACCGGTACTGCTGAATTAATCCATACGTTCCCTGTTTTATTGATAAATATAGAAAATAAAACGACTACTAAATAAGTTAATATACAAATACTCACTTTTCTGCTCATACTCGTTTCCCATGCTTTATCCAATTCTACTCTTTTATTTCTTTGTTTAATTTCTTCTACTTCTTTTTTGATTTCTTCTAATGCTTCTAATTCTTTTACTTCCATCTTATATCCCCCTATATAATCCATGTTATGAACATAGTCACTACTTTTATGAAAATACTCATCTGTGCTATACCTGCTAAATTTCCTGTTAAAAATCTTCTAACATTGGTCGATTCTTTTATCTGTTTATATTGTAAATACCAGTCTAAAAACATCATTCCTAAAAAACAAATATCTAACCAAAATGGTATTTGAAAACCAAATACATACACCATAATGCCTATGATTTGCCCTGTTAAAATACCCGTACATCGACTACAAACTGGAAATTGCCATCCCTTTATATGAAAACTTCTATCTTCTCTTTGATGACAACCACACCTGTTTCCTAGACGCATAAAAAAAGCCCATATTTTTATTTTCGTACTTTTCTGCATCATTTTTTAAAACCTTCTACCACAATCATTACATATATTTGTGGTCTTTGTATTAGTCGTCGTATCTCCGGTATTACATAGCCCACATAAAACACCAGGCCATCCAAATAACAAATATCCACAGCAGGCATCTGATCCATCAAAGCCTTTGGTATGTGTCTGGGTATTAATAATGCTAGATATATTTTCACTTCCACAATTCGGACATTTCATAATTATCTGTTTCCTTTCTTTTCTGCTTTTTTTCTAGTTTGGCTTAATTGTTTTTATTTTATAATATATTTTCTAAAAAAGAAAGAGCATTAAGAAAATTTTAATAGCTATTATTAACATAGTACATATTTTCAACAAAAAAATACCCAGATGGTAACGTACTTCCTATACGTTTAGCTTTTAGCTAGCATACCTCTGGGTTAATAAAAAATATAATAAATTTTTATTAAGATGCAATTAGCACAGCACGAAATCCATAGGAAGAATTACTATTACCATAATCGCGATTAAAGCAAAACATACCTGCACTTAATCCGTGCCACAAACTACCTCCACGAATTGAAAGCGGATTATATAACCCTAGATAATAGGAGTAATCGCTATACCAGGATGTATTTCCTGTTCCAGTTGTAGACGTTTCGTGAATACCATCCCCATATACCAGCATATTTTTTTTATAGTTATCGTTACTAGCTGCATTTAAATTTGCATCATTATCAGTAATCCCTGTATTATCTATGTTACTATCAAATGGATATGCTGTTGTATATTTACTACTCGATGTTTTTAATATACCTTCATTATAGGCAATACTAGCACCATAAGTTTTTAAAATGTTATTTTGGTTAGCTATATAAGCTGCTGTCCTTTCCCACATTCCTCCACTTAAATCATAAATACCATAAATGGTTCCTGATGAACTTGCCATGCAACCATTTAACTGGTCCCAAGTATAGATACCATTATTCGCTGTATTTCCTGTAGTTCCATTAATGTTGGCCATAGTCCTAACAACTTCTCCTGCACTTGTTGATGCAGATGTACAACCAGTTATAGCATACACACTATCAACACCTGACTTTCCTGCTACATTTGTTCTTTTCGTCCCTCCACTATTTAAATTAATATTATTAACAGTGATATCTGTTCCATTTAGTCCATATAAGCTCTTACTTAAATAAGTTACAACTCCCCATTCACTATTTTTCATTAAATGAGATTCCGTACTTTCTTTTAGTCCATAAATATTACCATTTTCTGTCATTACTTTAGCTATGTTATAAGCATCATTATGGTTAATATAATTCATACTATAGGTTTTCCCTTGAAAGGTTGGATATTTAATCATGGTTACTGAATCTCCATAAACACCATCTAACCAGTTGCGTGCTGCTTGCTCAGAATCATTACTAGTTCCTGCCTCTATTGCTTTTACCCAAGCTACACTTTCTGAATAACTAACACTACTTGCTTTAACTGGGGCACTATTGTTTCCACTGGCATACCCTGCTTCAAATTTAGCTACCCAGATGCCTGTTAGTTCTTTATCCCATCCTCCATTTCTATAATTTATCTTTGTTTCATCTGTAAAGGCTGGATGTACCGTATATTCAACAGTAGTATCTACTAATTCATTTTCACTATTGCATCTCTTTGCTGTTTGAATTTGTCCATTTTCATCATAATAGTTATCGGTTGTTCCTATTAAGAACTTAATATCAAATGTTTGATTTACTTCATTTACTTTATATGCATATCTGGGTATCCATACCCACATACTTCCATCTTCTGTCTGTGCATTTGCCCATTTTTTAGCATTATAATCATACCAATCTGTTTCGCTTGCACTACTATCTCTTACTTCACCTTTACTATCTTGCGTTGGGTCTGTAAATTTAATGGCTTTCATACCGGTAGTTAATACTGGCTTGTTTACACCTTTTTCTATTATATACGTTTGTCCTAAAGCTTCATCAATCTGTTGTTCTA
>CATXTS010000150.1 GCA_958402495.1 uncultured Clostridiaceae bacterium | reverse complement strand
CTGATAAATATGAGTTATTAGAATACTGTATCCAAGAAACAAAGCAAGAAATCATATTAAATATGAAAGAAAATATCTATACCAATCGAAGAGAATTTTACACCAACATGATTATGAATGTCCTTACCTACATTAGTAGTCATAAAAAATTTTTCAAGCTTCTATTAAAGAAAAATGAAGAAACGAACTTTTTTAATATCTTCACTACCACTTGTGTATCTTATATACACGAGATGTTAGAAGAAGAGGAACTATCTGGTATCGACCACCACATGTCTATAGAAGTTATCTCCAACTTCTACTCGGGAGCTGTTATCTCCACAATTGTCTGGTGGTTAAAGACCAATAGTAAATTAAGTGAAAAAGAATTATGTGAAAACTTAATTACCCTTATTTTTGATAATCCACATGATTAATGTCCAAGCGGACCTGGTACATATGGACACTTTTGTCCTTTTGTACCAGGTCCGCTTGGACACTTTTACATTATATTTCTTTTTTTTGATATATTTTACAAGCTATGTGATAAGAAATAGCATACATGAGAATGGTTAAAATTACTGTTGTTATAATTCCATAGGATACTAATATCGTTAATACTTCTTCTAAATTTACTAATACTACACTTTTTAATAGTAGATAGCCAATACCCCCTATAACAGCCATGACGCAGATAACTAGAATAAACATTTGTATTCTACCTTTTTCTGCTCCCCATTTGTAAACACTTGGTATTTGAATACATTGTACTAATGAGATACCAAATATACCACTTATCGTAGTGGTCAATAGTGTTGTCATATCTATTGGTTTTTTAGTTATATAACTTACCAAAATACATAAGATGAAGGCAGTAATGGCACCTATTAAAATAGCTATAGTACTGAATACATATTTTTCTTTTACCATTTCTTTTTTAGAGACTGGTAGGGATAAAATATATTTATCTGATTTAGCAATTTCATCATAACTAAAAGTAGATAATGCCATCATTCCTAGCATAGTCGTCAACATAATAGGTACTAAATTTATAAAATTTTCTTGAGAAAAGCCTATAAATCCTACAATGACTACAACAATTAAAAGTGATGTTTTATAACTACTTAAATTATATATATCTTTTAAGAGTAATCCTTTCATGTTTATAATTCCCCCTTACTACAAATTATCATGATTTCTTCTACCGTTGGTTTATCTAATGTGGTTACTTGGTATTTTCTTTGAAAGGCCTGTTTATCTTCTACTAGTACATCATATTCATATTTGTTTTTCTTGTAACACATATAGTCTTTTCTCTCTATCTTTTCAAAATCTTCTTTAGTACATCTATAAATACCATATTGTTCTAGTAAAATATCTCTTTCTGTAGATAAGATGATTTCTCCCTTTCTTACAAAAGTAATATAATCTGCTAGGTGTTCTAAGTCAGAGGTTATATGGGTAGACATAAGAATTGCTTTTTGTTCATCTGTAATAAATTCACGAAAGATATCTAAAATTTCATATCGTACAACCGGGTCTAATCCAGAAGTTGGCTCATCTAATAATAGTAGTTGTGGATGATGAGACATGGCGGTTATAATTTTTAATTTCATTTTCATACCACTAGAGAATTCTTTTATTATTTTGTTCTTTGGCAATTGAAATGTTTGTAAATACTGTTCATATAATTTTTGATCCCACTTTTTATAAAAATTCTTCATAATTTTTCCAACGGCTATTGGTGTTAAATATTCGGATAAAAAACTATCATCCCAAACAACACCAATCTGTTCTTTTATTTCTTTTTCCTGTTGGATATGGTCTAACCCCATGATTTTTATACTTCCTGTTTTTTTACTGATTTCATTTAAGATAATCTTCATTATAGTAGTTTTTCCGGCTCCATTTTCTCCTACTAGTCCCATAACACAGCCTTTTGGAATAGTCAAATTGATATTTTTTAATGAAAATCCTACATAGTCTTTACTAACATCTTCTAGTTCTAACATATTTTCCATTTTCATTCCTCCTCCATTAAAATAGCTAACATATTTTCTATTTCTTCTTTACTAATTTTACTAATTTTAGCAACTTCTACGGCTTCGCTTAATAGATTTTCTACTTTTCTTAATTGTTCTTCTCTAATTAATTCCACATTTTTATTGGCTACAAAGCATCCCTGTCCTTGCCTTGTTTCTATAAAGCCTTCTCTTTCTAATTCTTCATAGGCTCGTTTAGTCGTAATAACACTGATTCTTAAATCTTTAGCTAAATTTCGTATAGAAGGCAGGCATTCCCCTGGTTTTAGTTCATCTGCTATAATTTTATTTTTTATTTGTTCTTTAATCTGCTCATATATCGGTCGGTCTATTGCATTACGAATAATAATTTCCATACACGTTCCTTCCTATTCTTTTTTATTTTTGTGGCTATCTGTATCCTTTTGTTTTATTGTATATATACAGTATATACAGTTTATTTCTTTTTGTCAATACTTATAGATTAGATTTTTAACCAACAAAAAACAAAAAATGATAACTGCACATACAATTATCATTTTGGATTAACTATTTTTAATTTTATAACATCATTTGTGTTTGATTCTTCTTTAACCACTGATTCCTAATATCATAATCTGGTATATATTGTTTTACTAATTGATAGAAATCTTGACTATGATTGGGATGTACTATATGGCACAGTTCATGAACAATAATAGCATCTACTTGTTTTTCTGGTAACATGATAAGTCTTGCATTGAAATGTAGCATTTTTGTTTTAGGAACACAACTACCATATTTACTAACTGTGTCTCTTACTTTAAAATCGTGATACTCAATTTGCGTTTTCTGACTCCAATCTGGTAATTTTTCAAATAGCATTTCTTCTGTTTGCATTTTAAATCGTTTCTTTATAGCTTTATCTATCTGTAGTTTTCTTTCTTGCCCTGTTAAATCTTCTGGAACAGTTATCTGTAATAACTGACCTTTTTCATCTATCTGTATATATAGGTTAGATTCTTGTGTATCTTTTACTTCAATTGTATATATTTCTCCTTTATATAAAATAGACTCTCCTGTATACCAATGCTTTATCTTATTATTCTCATAATCAATAATTTCACAATATTGTTTATAGATAGCTTCTTCGTTTTTTCGAATCATTTTTACAAGTTTCGATTGTGAAAAGTATTTTGGCTTACTAATTTGCAAAATATTACCTTTAAAATATAATTTCACTCGATTGGTATTTTGATAATTTCTAATTCTAACAGGAATTTCTTTATCCTTTATCTTGATATATGCTTCCAATTTTTAACTCCCTTACTTATTTTTATATACGTTATAGAAAACAACTATTATTTTTTTATTATATCATCTTTATTTTACCTATACAATCACTTAAATTTCATTTCAGTCATAGAGTCATTGACAATTGGTATAATAGTAGAATATAATATATATCATAGAGAAAAAGAAAAGTCTTTTGGGG
>CATXTS010000149.1 GCA_958402495.1 uncultured Clostridiaceae bacterium | reverse complement strand
TGGAATGCTTAAGGCTTTTCGAATTTGATACACAATCTCATACGATTTATTGGATTGTGCTATCACTTTCTCAAATGACTCATCATCAAGAAAACTATAGGTTTGTAGTTCCAATCGTTGCCACAACAGTAACTGGTTTGTTACCGTGTACATATCCGCTAAAATATATTCCATCGGATAAGATTGGTCCTGCTGTATCTTCTCCAACCATTCCTTATCATGGTAGAGAAAATCCCATTCCTCCAGACTCTCGCTCTTCTGTACATTTACCTTCAGTAAGGCGATAAGAAGTTCCCTTTCGCTCAGCGGAACATCCGGATTTTCCGATAAAATGACATCATTTATCGGCCTCCGCTCCATTGCATGACTCTTGATAGGAAACATCCCTACCAATACCATAACTAAAGTTACTAAAACAAAAAATCTTCTTCTCATTTTTTTTCCTCCTGTTTTTTATTTTTTGTTTATAGTTTCTCCCTAGCACATAGCTAAGTTATGTTTATTATTATACTCTATTTTTCGTTGTTTGTCTACATAAAGTAAAAGAAGAAGAATCGTTTTCTTCTTCTTTATGTTTTCTTATATTTTCATACTCAATTTTACTTTTTGTCTTTCTTGGTCTACACCAATTACTTTTACCTTTACAATATCCCCTACAGAAACCACATCTGATGGATTCTTTACAAAAGATTCACTCATTTCAGAAATATGAACTAACCCATCATGCTTAACACCTACATCTACAAATGCTCCAAAATCAATTACATTTCTAACCGTACCTGTAAGAATCTGTCCTTCTCTTAAATCTTCGAATTTCAATACGTCACTACGCAATACTGGCTTCGGCATTTCTTCTCTAGGGTCTCTTCCTGGTTTAGATAATTCCTCCATTATATCTTTTAAAGTCATTTCTCCTACTTCTAATTTTGTAGCCATCTCTTTTAGATTGACTTGTTTTAATTTTTCTCGCATCTCTGCTAGTTTTTCTTTATTTTGTAAATCCTTTTTGTCATATCCAATTATTTTTAATAACTTTTCTGCAACTTCATAACTTTCTGGATGAACTGCTGTAATTTCTAATGGATTCTTTCCATCAAAAATACGAATAAAACCAGCACATTGCTCATAAGCTACTTTTCCTAATTTAGGTACTTTTAATAATTCTTTTCTTTCCTTTAATTTTCCTTGTTCATCACGATATTTTACAATATTATTCGCAATTGTTTTATTGATACCAGAGACATAAGAAAGCAAAGATGGTGTTGCTGTATTGACATCGACGCCTACTCTATTTACAGCATCTTCTACTACGCCTGTCAAACTTTCCGATAAATTCTTTTGATTAACATCATGTTGATATTGCCCTACTCCAATTGCTTTTGGTTCAATTTTAACTAATTCTGCTAAAGGGTCTTGCAATCTTCTAGCAATAGAAATAGCCCCTCTTAAAGATACATTAATATCTGGGTATTCTTCAGTTGCTAATTTAGAAGCAGAATATACAGAAGCACCGGCTTCTGACACAATAGCATAATGAACTTCTTTTTGGTATTTTTCTCTTACTTCTTTTATCACATCTGCTACAAACATTTCTGATTCACGTGAGGCAGTTCCATTTCCAATAGCAAACATATCTACATGATATTTTATGATTAAATTTATTAAAACTTTTTTAGCACCTTCTACATCGTTTTGTGGCTCTGTTGGATAAATAGTCGTGGTATCTAGTACTTTTCCAGTCTCATCAATTACTGCAATTTTGCAACCAGTTCTATAAGCTGGGTCAAATCCAATAACCGTCAATCCTTTTAAAGGTGCTCCTAACAGTAATTGCTTTGCATTTTGTCCAAAAACTTTTATAGCCTGTTCTTCTGCTTTTTGAGTTAAATCAGCTCTTATTTCTCTCTCAATAGAAGGTTCAATTAAACGTTTCCAACTATCTTCTATTGTCTCCTTTAAAATTATTCCACATGGACTTTTCTCCTCTTTTATAATAGCCTTTTCTATATAAGAAAGAATTTGCTCTTCTGGTTTCTCCATTTTAACTTTTAAAAATTCTTCTTTTTCCCCTCTGTTGATTGCTAAAATTCTATGACTTGGTATACGATTTATTTTTTCTGAAAATTCATAATACATTTCATAATTTGATTTTTCTTCTTTAGTAGCTTTTGTTATCATCAAACCATCTCTATAGCATAATCGTTTACTCTCCTTACGGAATTTAGGTTCATCTGCAATTTTTTCTGCTATAATATCTTTCGCGCCATTGATAGCTTCTTCTATACTTTCTACACCTTTTTCTAAATCTATATAGGCTTTGGCTAATTCTTCAATTGACATTATATCTTTTTGTTCATATATAATTTCTGCTAACGGTTCTAACCCTTTTTCTTTGGCTATGGTTGCTCTGGTTCTCTTTTTCTGTTTATATGGTCTATAAATATCTTCTACTTCTGCTAATGTTTTTGCAAGTTCTAGGGCAGTTTCAATTTCAGGTGTTAATTTTTCTTGATTTTCAATAGCTTTTTTTACTTCTTCTTTTCTAGCATCTAAATTTCTTAAATAGGTTAATCTTTCCCCTAAATCTCTTAGTTGTTCATCTGATAATCCTCCTGTTGCTTCTTTTCTATAACGAGCAATAAAAGGAATTGTATTTCCATCATCAATTAATTGAATCGTTGCACTGACTTGACTTTCCTTTACTTTTAATTCCTCTGCAATTATTTTTGTAATATTCATGTTCATTTCCTTCCTTTTTCTTATAAGGTATCCACAAAAAATACCCAATCTGTGTATTATTATAACAGATTAGGTAGGTTCCTTGTCAAGATATTCTTTTTTCTTTATTTTTTATCTATTGTTTTTCTATATTTACTTTTAAACATTTTTCTGGAACTTTTTTATTCTTATAAATCTTTTTTAAAATATCTACTAACTCTGCTGCTTCTAATTTATTTTGATTGTCTGGGTATAACACAAAAATATAGTAAGAACTACCAAATAAGTTATAATTAATTTCTGGATATTTACAAAAACCTAATTTTTCATAAAAATGAATTCTTCTTTTAATATTTAACATTTCTTCTTTACTATGTGCTTGCTTTTCTGTTTCCACTTCTACAATCCATGCCTTATCTTTTAGAAATTGATTTTGTATAGCTTGTATCATCTTAGTACCAACTCCACTTCCTCTATATTCTCTAAAGACAGCTAAATGTGTAATTAATACATAGTCTTTTTCATTTGAACAAATTATATATCCTTTTTCTATCATGTCTTCTTTATACATATAAAATCTATCTGTTTTCTCTTTTAATAATTTCTTGTATAACCAATATGGTTTTATTTCATTACTAGCAAAATCTTTTTTTATGTGTTCTTTATAAATTTGTTTTGCTTTTTCTAATGATATTTCTTCTAACATTTTTTCCCTTCCTTTTTTTATATTTTATTTTTTATAAAAATAATTATTCTGTTTTATTATATTATTTATTATTTCTTATATTTTAAAAATAATAATATTTTTATTTGTTTTTTATTATCTATAAAATTATTTTTAATTTATTTTATTTTTATAAAAATAATTATTCTGTTTTATTATATTATTTATTATTTCTTTATTTTAAAAATAATACTATTTTATTTGTTTTTTATTATCTATAAAATTATTTTTAATTTATTTTATTTTTATA
>CATXTS010000148.1 GCA_958402495.1 uncultured Clostridiaceae bacterium | reverse complement strand
TGTGGAAAACCATAGCAAAGAAGAGGAAACAGAAGAGTCGAAAACAGAAGAAAATACGAATTTAGATATTTTAAATGGATTAAAAAAAGGACAAGAAATTGGTGTGCAAAATTATGAAACGAAAGATGCAGAAACTTCGCCTCCTAGTAGGTATAATTCTGGTTCTATGATTTTAGCAATGGAGAATGCAGGAAAATTAATCGAAGAGGAGGAACTTAGAGAGCAAATTAAAGGGGCTGGTATTGGGACAAGTGCCACTAGAGCAGAAATTATGAAGAAGTTAGAAAAAATTCAATACATAGCTATTAATAGTAAAACACAAATTATTACACCAACCCAGAAAGGGGAAATTATTTATGATGTAGTTGCTTCTTCTATGCCAGATATGTTAAATCCTAAATTAACGGCTAGTTGGGAAAAGGGATTAGAAATGGTAGCTAAGAGTGAAATTAATTCAGAGCAATTTATGGAGAAGTTAGAAAATTATATTCAATCTAAATTTAATAAGTTAGTTATTAAGTATTAAATAAAAACAGTAGACATAGAAAAAGAAGAAAAACAGATTGGATTCAAAAGATAAAAGAGAGTCCGTAGGAATAAAAGGAGGAAAAAATGGAAGACTATACAAAGAATCTCTTAATGATGTCAAAAGAAGGAAAACAAGCATATTTACAGGAAATACAAAAAGAAATGAAAACCGTATTATCAGAAAACCGCTATTTACATTCCGTAGGTACTATGAAAACAGCAGGAGAGTTAGCGTTATTATATGGAGAAGATGACCAAAAGGCAATGTTAACGGCGATAGTGCATGATATTGCCAAAGAAATGAGTAAAGAAGAAGCCATGTTATATATGATTCAAAATAAAATAGAATTAAATGATTTTGATAAAATGGAAGATATATTATTACATGGTAAAGTAGGAGCCGATATGGCTAAAAAGAAATATGCATTTACAGAAGAAATGCAAGAGGCTATTTATTATCATACAACAGGTAGAGCGGGTATGACGAAGTTAGACAAGATTATTTATATTGCTGATAAAATAGAGGAAACTAGAGATTATGAAGGCATAGAGAATTTTAGAAAGTTAGCCAAGCAGAATATGGATGAAGCTATCAAATGGCATATTGAAAATGTAACTATTCCACATATGATAGAAAAACAAAAATTCTTACATCCACTTTCTGTTTTAGCCAGAAATGACCTTTTAAAAAGAAGAATGTATAAAGGAGGATTTTATGCATAAAACAATTACTGAGAAAGTAACTTGGGTAGGAAAGACGGATTGGGAATTAAAAAAATTTCATGGAGATGAATTTACGACGACGAGGGGGTCATCCTATAATTCCTATCTTATTAGAGATAAAAAGAATGTCTTAATAGATACGGTCTGGCTTCCTTATGACAAAGAATTTGTTTCTGATTTAAAGAAGGAAATTGATTTACAAGATATTGATTATATCCTTATTAATCATGGAGAAGTAGATCATAGTGGCGCATTAGTAGAATTAATGAGAGAAATTCCAGATACACCGATTTATTGTACAGTCAATGGAATAAAATCTATAAAAGGACAGTATCATCAAGATTGGAATTTTGTGCCGGTTAAAACAGGAGATACTTTAAATATAGGAGAAAGTACATTAACTTTTATAGAGGCACCTATGTTACATTGGCCAGATACTATGTTTACGTATATGGATGGAGAAAATATTTTATTTAGTAATGATGGTTTTGGACAACATTTAGCATCAGAGCACCTATATGCAGATGAAGTAGATAAAGCAGAATTAGAAGAACAGGCATTAACCTATTATGCGAATATTTTGGCACCATTTGGTATGTTTGTTAAGAAAAAGGTACAAGAAATCTTGTCAATGAATCTGCCCATTTCTATGATTTGTCCAAGCCATGGTGTTATTTGGAGAGAAAATCCTATGCAAATAGTAGAAAAATATTTACAATGGGCAGAGGCTTATCAAGAAAATCAAATAACGATTCTATATGATACCATGTGGAATAATACTAAAAAAATGGCAGAAGCAATTGCACAGGGAATACAAAATAAAGACAAAAAAGTAACCATTAAATTGATGAATACCGCTAAAGAAGATAAGACAAGGGTGTTAACCGAAGTATTTAAATCAAAGATGATTTTAGTGGGTTCTTCTACTGTGAATAATGGGTATTTATATTCTATAGCTGGTATTTTAGAAATGATAAAAGGAATGAAGTTAAAAAATAAGAAAGCTGCTTGCTTCGGTAGTTATGGTTGGAGTGGAGAAGCGGTAAAGTTAATGACAGAAGAATTACAAAAAGCAGGGTGGGAAATCATAAATAATGGTATGAAATGTATATGGACACCAGATGAAGAGGCTATTTACCAATGTATTTCTTTTGGAGAAAGTTTATGTGAGTAATTAAAAATGAGGTAAAGATTAGGAAAAAAAGATAATCGTTTTAAAGGTTATCTTTTTTTCGACGAAAATGCTCTGTAAAACAAAGGAAATAAGTATGTAACTAATTTTTCTAAAACTTGTATGAACAATTCAAAAGTACCTAGTAATATATAAGAACGTTAGACAATTAGAATGAGAAGTATTATATAATTACAAGACTACATAATGTTAATTGAAAAGAAGAAAGCAAAAAGAGAGAATATAGAAAAGAAATAATATTGACATTAACCAAATGGTAATATAAAATAGTGAAAAAAGAGTATGAAAACGTAAGAATTGGAAAACATAAGAAAAAGAAAGGGAATGAAGAATATGAGGAGAAAATGGAAAGAACACGGTGTGACATTAATTGCATTGGTGATTACGATTATTGTGTTAATTATATTAGCCGGTGTAGCTATTAATGCCTTAGTTGGAGAAAATGGTATTATTACACAAGCACAAAGAGCAAAAGAAGAGACGCAGCAAGGAAAAAGAGATGAACAAAGTGGATTAGCAAGTTTAGAACAGCAAATAGATGAAGCATTAGGTCAGACTTATATCATAGAAAAGGGAATGAATAAACCAGTTTTAACAACAGGAATGACGCCAATTAAGTTCATAGACCCAAGTAGCAGTGAAAAAGGAAAAGTAGAGAAAACAAATAGTGAAGATACTAATTGGTATGATTATAATAATAAAAAATGGGCCAATAGTCAGACAGAAGATGGAAGTATGTGGGTATGGATACCAAGATATGCTTATAAAGTAAATGATAACCAAACTTTTAACGTTAAATTTTTAATAGGAACAACGGATAACTATTATGATGAAAATGGGAAGATTCAAACAGCTAAACGTTGTACAAGTATAGATGAGTTAGTAGATACCAGCGTTGGGTATACTGTGCATCCGGCATTCACGGATGAAAGAAAAATTAATTATAGAAATGGAGGATGGGATAAAGACTTAACTGGAATCTGGGTAGCCAAATTTGAAGCAGGATATGCCAGCGGAAATAATTCTGCCCCAGTCAAAGCAAGTAGTGTAAGCTATAGTCAAACAGATAACTTAATAAGGGCTATAGAAGCAGGAACAGAAAGTGATTCTAGTCAGACAGCGCGTAACTGGTTAGATGGAATCTATGGAGATACAAAAACAGTTATTAAATATCCAACATTTCAACCAGTAACGTATAGTATGAATTATATTAATCATAACGATGCTTTTAATATAGCAAAAGCTATGACAG
>CATXTS010000147.1 GCA_958402495.1 uncultured Clostridiaceae bacterium | reverse complement strand
TAAGTAAACCTTAACAATTTCTTAAAATCGTTTTTAACTTTTTGTAAGTATGTTATACTACTGTCATAGAGAATTAAGGAGATGAGGTTTTGGCTATTTTAGTATTAGATGATGAAAAAGAAATTGCTGATTTAGTAGAAGTGTATTTACAAAATGAAGGGTATACTGTTTATAAATGCTATGAAGCAAAACAAGCTTTAGCTTGTCTAGACACAAATACACATAGTATTGATTTGGCTATTTTAGATGTAATGGTTTCAGATTGTGATGGTTTTACAATTTGTAAAAAAATTCGTGAAAAAGGGTTATCCTTTCCAGTTATCATGTTAACTGCTAAAGTAGAGGATATAGATAAGATTACAGGTTTATCTATTGGTGCAGATGACTATATTACCAAACCATTTAATCCTTTAGAATTAATTGCCCGCGTAAAGGCGCAACTAAGAAGATATACTAAGTATAATGAAAATAGTTTAGAGCAAGAAGTATTAGAGGTATCTGGTTTAGTGATTAATAAGCAGACACATACCTGCCTTCTTTACGAAAAAGCTATTGACCTGACTCCTAGAGAGTTTTCTATTTTGTTATATCTATGTGAAAATTTAGGAAGGGTTATTAGTTCTGAGGAGTTGTTTGAAAAAGTTTGGGGTGAACAATATTTAGATTGTAATAATACCATTATGGTGCATATTCGTAGGATTCGTGAGAAATTAGGAGAATCGACTAAACATCCTAAGTTTATAAAAACAGTCTGGGGGGTTGGTTATAAAATTGAAAAATAATACAGATTTGAAAATGTTAAGAAAAAAGTTAATTACTAAAATTATAATTAAAATTTTAATTTGGCTTGTGGTCGTTTATTTGCTTTTTAATATTTTTATAGATGGCTTTTTAAATGATTTTTTAGCGGATTTCATTTATAATTACAATAGTAGCTTATATTACTTTTTTGTGGATAATAAAATACTTTTTATTATGAGTTTTATTATATGTCTTTTCATCTTTATTTTAATCTACTCTATTCGAAAGTTATTGAAGTACTTTTCTCTGATTTGTGATTCTATTGATAAGGTCTTACTAAAAGAAGAGGATTTAATTGTTTTTCCTGATGAAATTCGTGTTATTGCTGATAAATTAAATACATTAAAACTACATTATATTCAAAGTGAGCAAGCTGCTAAAGAAGCAGAAAGTAAGAAAAACGACTTAATTGTGTATATGGCTCATGATTTAAAAACACCTCTTACTTCTATTATTGGCTATTTATCTCTTTTAAAAGATGAAAAAGAAATTTCTCCTGCATTGCAAGAAAAATATATTTCTATTGCTTTAAATAAGTCTGAACGTCTAGAGGATTTGATTAATGAATTTTTTGATATTACTAGATTTAATCTGCAAAATATCCATTTGACTATGCAAAAGATTAATTTAACATATTTATTAGAACAGTTAGTAGATGAAGGATTCCCTATGTTAGAAGAAAAACATTTAACCTATCAATTATCGCTTTGTCCTTCCGTCTTTATCCAAGCAGATGGAAACCAATTAGCTCGTGTATTTGAGAATCTTTTAAAAAATGCTATTCATTATAGTTATGAAAATACAGCTATTCATATTAGCCTTACTCAGCAAGAAAATGGTGTCTGTGTTTCTTTTGAAAATATGGCTCCTAAAATTCCAGAGCACAAAATAGAAAAGATTTTTGAAAAATTCTACCGTTTAGATGACTCTCGCTCTAGTAGTACAGGTGGTGCTGGTCTAGGTCTTGCTATTGCTAAGCAAATTGTAGAACTGCATCATGGTCAAATTTTTGTTACTAGTGATGAAGAGTATACTACTTTTACAGTTATTTTACCTAATTAAGTTTTCTTTAAAGATATGTTTTAATGTAACTTATTTAACTCTTTGCATAAGTTAAAGTTGAAGCGATACATGTTTGCTTTAAAAACGATGTACCGCTTTATTCTTATTCTCCTGTTAGTTCTTTTATTTTATCACGTAATTCTGCTGCTTTTTCAAATTCCATTTGACTTGCATATTTTAACATTTCATCTGTCATTTTATCTATAATTTCTTGTAAATCAGCTTCTTTTGATAATTGATATTCTTCTTGTGCTTCTTCTACAATACTTGCTTTTATTGTATCACGAATAGATTTATGAATGGTTTGTGGGATGATACCATGCTCTTGATTATATTTATCTTGTATTTCTCTTCTTCTATTTGTTTCTCTAATAGCCTTTTCCATAGAATCTGTTAGTTCATCTGCATACATAATAACTTTTCCTTCTGTATTTCTAGCAGCACGTCCTATTGTTTGAATTAGTGACCTTTCTGAACGTAAAAATCCTTCTTTATCTGCATCTAGTATAGCTACTAAAGATACTTCTGGAATGTCTAGTCCCTCTCTTAGTAAGTTAATACCTACTAAAACATCAAACTCGCCCATTCTTAAATCACGTATAATATCCATTCTTTCTAATGCTTTAATATCTGAATGCATATAACGAACTTTAATATCGATACCTGCTAAGTAACTAGTTAAATCTTCTGCCATCTTCTTAGTTAAGGTAGTAACTAAAACCCTTTCGTTCTTTTCTACACGTGCTCTTATTTGTTCTATTAAATCGTCAACTTGGTTTGTTACTGGTCTTACTTCGATTTGTGGGTCTAATAGTCCTGTTGGTCTAATGATTTGTTCGACAATATTTTCTTTACTGTGTTCTTTTTCATAATCTGCAGGTGTTGCACTTACAAATACTACTTGGTTGATTCTTTCCTCAAATTCTTCAAATTTTAAAGGTCTATTGTCAAAGGCTGAAGGTAGTCTAAATCCATATTTTACTAAAGATTCTTTTCTGGCTCTATCTCCATTATACATAGCTCTTACCTGTGGTATGGTAGCATGGGATTCATCAATTAATAGTAAAAAATCTTTTGGAAAGTAATCAAATAAGGTATATGGTGCACTACCTGGCTCTCTACCACTAATATGCCTAGAATAATTCTCAATTCCCTGACAAAATCCTGTTTCTCTCATCATTTCAATATCAAAATTGGTTCTTTCTTCTATTCTTTGAGCTTCTATTAACTTTCCATTTTCTTTAAAATATTGTATTTGTTGTTCTTTTTCTTTTTCAATCGTTTCAATTGCTCTTTCCATTTTATCCATAGTTGTAACATAGTGAGAATTTGGAAAAATCATGATATGGTTTCTAACTCCTATGGTTTTACCTGTTAAAGGATTGATTTCTGAGATTTTTTCTATTTCATCTCCCCAGAATTGTACACGAACCGCACTTTCACTTTCATCTGATGGATAAATCTCTACAATATCGCCTTTAGCTCTAAAAGTTCCTCTTTTGAAATCTAATTCATTACGGCTGTATTGCATATTAATTAACTTTTTAAGCATTTCATTTCGTTCAATTTGCATACCTGGTCTAAGGGACACGGTTAAATTTTCGTAATCGATAGGGTCCCCTAATCCATAAATGCAAGAAACAGAAGCTACAATGATAACATCTCTTGTTTCAAATAAAGCAGCTGTTGCTGAATGACGTAATTTGTCTATTTCATCATTGACAGAAGAGTCTTTTTCTATATAGGTGTCTGATGAAGGAATATAGGCTTCCGGTTGGTAATAATCGTAATAGGACACAAAGTATTCTACGTTATTATCAGGAAAGAACTCCT
>CATXTS010000146.1 GCA_958402495.1 uncultured Clostridiaceae bacterium | reverse complement strand
AAGAAAAGTGATAACCATAGAAGATAATATTTTAAAGGGCGGTCTAGCTTCTAATATAATGGAATTGCTAGTAAAACATCAACTAACAGATGTTTGTATACAAACTTATGGCTATCCAGATGCATTCATTAAACAAGGAAGTATAGAACAATTAGAACATTTATATGGTTTAGATATATCATAAAAAGGAAATAAAGATGGAGTCAAATAAAAAACAAGAACAATTAGAACAAAAATTATTACTAGCAAAAGTGGAAGATAAAATAGAAGAATGCCTTACTAAGAATAAGGTAGTGGCTACCTCTTTCTTAGATATGGCACAAAAAGCATGGGTAGAAAAGCAAATACATAGTTATACTAGCCAATCCGTAGCTTTTATATTAACTGGTGGTTATACAGAAGCACAAAGACAACTTCTGATTATTTATCCAGAAAAGTTACAGCCCCATATACAAGCAGAAGACTTAACAAAGCAGTGCATTTCTTGTTTGCGCATAAAGTTACCAAAAGAGCAACAAGGAAGTTATACGCATCAGCAGTATTTACGGAGCACTCATGAAATTGGGAATGAAAAGAGAGAAAATAGGAGACATTTTACTAGATAAGGAAGGGGCAGATATCTTGTTATGCCCAGACATGGTAAAATTTGTACAAATGCATTTAACACAATTAACTAGATTCCAAAAAGCTAAAGTAGAGAGTATTTCTTTAGAACAGCTAAAAAAGATAGAAATTTCTAAAGAAGAAATCACCATGACTATTCCATCTATGCGTATAGATGCCATTATTGCAGAATTAGTACATGGCTCTAGAAGTAAAGCTAATCTATTACTAGAACAAGAAAGGGTCTTTTTAAATGCTATTTTAGTTACGAAACCTGCTAAAGAAGTGCAAGAAGAAGATTTTATAACGATAAGAGGAAAAGGAAAATTTCAAATCAAACAAATTACAGGAAAGACAAGAAAAGGAAATTTGTTTGTAAAAGTCGAAAAATGGATATAAAGGTTATTGACAAATACACAAAAAATCCTCTATAATAAATGCAGAAAATAAAAAGGAGGAAGAAAAAATGGGTGTTGCCGCATTAGTTTTAGGAATTATCTCTATTGTTATAGGGTTTATACCAGTGATTGGTGCTATTGCTTTTGTACCAGCTATTGTTGGTTTAATTCTAGGTATAGTCGATATTGTAAAGAAAAATAAGGAAAAACAACCAAAAGGTATGTCTATTGCAGGGACAGTATTGTCTTCTATTGCCATCGTATTTATCATATTTTGGATATCTATATTTGGTATAGCTGCAAAAGAAGTGATAGATACTTATGGTAATGACATAGATGAAGCTTTAAATACGACTTATCAAGAAACTTTAAATTCTATTTACGCAGAATATGAAGATGAAATTTAATTTCTATTAGAATAAACGATAAAATTTTAAGAAGAGACGTCCTTATGGGCGTTTTTTCTTGCTTTTAAAAAATGACTGTGATAAAATAAGCGCATAAGAAAAAGCAAGACAAAAGGAGAAAGAATGGAAGACAAAAAGAAATATATTCGAAACTTTAGTATTATAGCCCATATTGACCATGGTAAGTCAACATTAGCGGATAGATTAATTGAAATGACAGGTGTTTTATCTAAAAGAGAAATGGAAAGCCAAGTGCTAGATAATATGGATATAGAACGTGAAAGAGGTATTACCATTAAATCACAAGCTGTTCGCATGAAGTATCAAGCAAAAGACGGACAAGTTTATGAATTTAATTTAATTGATACCCCGGGACATGTGGATTTTAATTATGAAGTATCTAGAAGTTTAGCAGCTTGTGATGGCGCTATATTGGTAGTAGATAGCAGTCAAGGTGTGGAAGCACAGACATTAGCTAATGTCTATTTAGCCATAGATAATGATTTGGAGATTTTACCAGTTATTAATAAAATCGATTTACCAAATGCTAGACCAGAAGAGGTTAAAGCAGAAATAGAAGATATTATTGGAATACCTGCGCAAGATGCGCCTTGTATTTCAGCTAAATCTGGTTTAAATGTGGAAGAAGTGTTAGAAAGAATTGTAACAGATTTACCAGCACCTATGGGAGAAAATAAAGCACCTTTAAAATGTTTAATCTTTGATTCTCTTTATAATGATTATAAAGGTGCGATTGCGTATGTAAGAGTGAAAGATGGTATGGTAAAAGTAGGAGATGAAATTCTATTAATGGCTTCTAAAAAAACATTTACCGTAACAGAAGTGGGACATTTTGAACCAGGAACCTATGAACCATGTGATAGCTTAGAAGCAGGAGAAGTTGGTTATATAGCAGCTAGTATCAAGAACTTATCCGATATTCGCGTAGGAGATACGGTTACTTTAAAACAAAGACCTGCGCCAGAGCCATTACCAGGTTATAAAAAAGTAAATCCGATGGTTTATTGTGGACTATATCCGATAGATGGCAGTGATTATGAAAATCTAAAAGTCGCTTTAGAAAAATTAAAATTAAATGATGCAGCTTTAGAATATGAAGCAGAAACTTCTAATGCATTAGGATTTGGTTTCCGATGTGGTTTTTTAGGCTTATTACATTTAGAAATTATAGAGGAAAGATTAGATAGAGAATTTGACTTAAGTTTAATTACCACTTCACCATCTGTTATTTATAAAGTGTATCAAACAGATGGTGAAATGATGGAATTGTATAATCCGTCAGATTTACCGGCACTAAATGATATTGCTTATATGGAAGAACCATTCGTAACTGCACAGATATTAACGCCAAAAGAGTATGTTGGAAATATTATGGAAATCTGTCAAAATAGACGAGGTATTTATTTAGATATGAAATACCTAGACGAAACCAGAGTTACTTTAATATATGAGATGCCATTAAATGAAATTATTTATGACTTTTTTGACCAATTAAAATCTAGAACTAAAGGATATGCTTCTTTTGATTATGAAATGAAAGAATATAGAAGGTCAGAACTAGTCAAATTAGATATTTGGGTAAATGGTGAGAGTGTAGATGCTCTATCTTTTATCGTACACAAAGATTCTGCTTACAGTCGAGGAAAGAAAATGGTAGAAAAGCTAAAAGAAGTTATACCAAGACAATTATTTAGTATTCCGATTCAAGCAGTAATTGGTGGAAAAATTATTGCTAGAGAAACTATTTCAGCTATGCGAAAAGATGTACTAGCAAAATGTTATGGTGGAGATATTACCAGAAAGAAAAAGCTATTAGAAAAGCAAAAAAAAGGTAAGAAGAAAATGAGACAAATTGGTAATGTAGATATACCACAAGAAGCCTTTTTATCTGTATTAAAATTAGATGAAGAATAAAAAGAAAAATCATTTTTAAATGGGGAAAAAATGAAAAAAATAGAAATATCAATAGAAGAATTTATAGAAAAGAACAGTAAAAAGATAATCTTATGCATATTAGCTATTGCTTTTATAACTAGGGTAATCGGTTTGGAACAAATACCCAATGCGAAACACGTGGATGAAGCAGGAATTATGTATGATGCCTATTGCTTTGCCAATTATGGTGTAGACAGATATTTATATGCCAATCCAGTGTACTTAACTAACTTTGGTGGTGGACAGAGTGTTTTATATACTATCTTAGCTAGCGTTTTTGTGAAAATATTTGGTTATCAATTATTTTGGGTAAGGATAATTGCTGTTTTATTTTCTATACTCTACTTATGGATAGCCTACCAAATAACAAGTAGATGGAAAAATAAAACAGTAGCCATTCTACTTTCTG
>CATXTS010000145.1 GCA_958402495.1 uncultured Clostridiaceae bacterium | reverse complement strand
TTTTTTCTATCAGTGTATTGGTACCACATATTTCTAAACCTTTAAAATCTTTTATAGTCATTGTAAAAATAGGTTCTTTTATATCTTCTTTAAATTGCACCTTTGATTTTAAAACAATTGGTTTGTCATTTTCTATAATCGATACATAATTTCCCTGTTCATCAAACATACCATAATCTATCACTTCTGCTTTTCCATTTCCATATTGGATTACATTTGGATTTTCTTGAAAATGTGCTTTCCAAAGCTGGTTTACATTTTCATGATAATTAGGATTTTGTTTCAAAAGTTGGGCATCTGTTAATAATCCTTCTTTGCTAGTTTTATCATCTAGACCCACTATCATTTTTTTATATTTTTCAACCCCTTCTTTGACACCACCGTCAAAGATTTTTTTACCTGCGTCAATAATAATCGTCCTCGTGCAATTCTTTAAAATATCCGTAATACTATGAGTTACAAAAAGAATGGTTTTTCCTTTATTTTTAAACTGTTCAAACTTCTTAAAACATTTCAATTGAAACGACATATCTCCTACAGAAAGTACTTCGTCTACAATTAAAATATCTGGGTCTACATTAATGGCACAAGCAAAGGCTAAACGTGCAAACATACCTGAAGAATATGTTTTAACTGGTTGATATAGATGCTCTCCTATATCTGCAAACTCTATTATTTCTTGTTTTCGTTCTTCTATTTGTTCATTGGTAAGCCCCATAACTTGTCCGTTTTGATAGATATTTTCCATACCTGTTAATTCTGGATTAAAAGCAGTTCCTAGTTCTAGCAAAGAACTAATTTTACCATCGATAGTAATGTTGCCACTTGTTGGAGTAACAACACCCGTTATCATTTTTAATAGAGTTGATTTTCCTGCTCCGTTTTTTCCTAAAACCCCTAGCACTTCTCCTCTTCTGACTTCTAAATTAAAATCTTGCATAGCTGCAAAATCATCATGCATATGTACAGAAGGCACGATAGTCTCTATTAATCTTGCCTTTTTACTTTTATACATTTTATATTTTTTACATAAGTTCTCAATTTTAATAGCAACTTCCTCTGACTTTTCTTTTTTATATGTTCTGCTTTCTTTCTTTTCCATTTGTCAAATCCTTTCTATCTTTTGCCCATCCATTTTAATACTTGATAGCGTATTGGAAATAGAATTTTGCCTATTATTGGTATATTCATAATGATAAAATTTTGTAAATAGTAACTGCATGTCTCATTTTTATATAATTCATGGAAAATGCTCCAACCTTTAAAATGAAAATATTGCTTATTTTGTAAACTAGTAAAATATTCCAAAGCTTTTTGATTTAGCTCCTGAATAGCCTTTGGAAATCTAGCATTTTCACTAACATAACTTCCAAATACACCTAATTTCACCTCTATTAATAAATCTCTAACTTGCTGAAATTTCTGAAATCCATGTGAGATTTTATTAGTTCCTACTTGGTTATTGCCATGTTGTCTATAACGTATATAGGTTTCTTTCATACAATAGGTTTTTCCATAAATGGAAACCATTAGAGCAATCCAATAATCATGTAACATATATTTCGATACCGTTGGAATTGGTAAAATGTAATCTAAAAATTTCTTCTTAGATAGTAAAGTACAACCGGTAACTGTATTATATAAATATTGCACTTTATAATCATGACATTTTTCTATTTTCCTAGTTAAACGCATATAATCGTTAAAAGAAGGATATATTGTGTTTAAATTTTCGTCTACTACTTCTAAGTCCCCATAGACTAAATCTACCTTTTCTCTTTTTAAAGTTTCTAAAGATTTTTCTACTTTTTGTGGTAACCATACATCATCTTGGTCAGAAAGCATATAATACTTGCTCTTTACTTTTGTTAATAAAAATTCGAAATTTTTAACATATCCTAAATTTTCTTTTTGTCTATAAAGAATAATTCTCGTATCTTGTTTAGCATATTGTGTTAGAATTTCCATAGTCGCATCTGTGGAACCATCATCAGAAATAATCAAACGAAAATTTTGGTGGGTTTGTCCTAATATGGAATTTATTTGTTCTGGTATATAACGTTCTCCGTTATAAGTAGCCATTAAGATATCAATTCTATCTTGCTCCACTTTGGCCTTTCCTCCTATTCTATAATACATCTGCAAAATCTTTCTTCGTTCTTTTAAACACAGAATTTCCCCATATAAACATGAGTATGGTTAATATCCAAAATACAATCGTATATACGCCTCCACCAGCAGTTATAATATTTCCTTCGATAAATACTTCTCTAAATCCCGTTACTAGATAAGCAAATGGCATACATTGTACAATTTTTAAAATGGTTTGGTGGTTTGCAAGCATGGATAGATTCCATATAATTGGTGTGAACCAGAAAAATAGCTGCATAGCAATCGATAGTAGATTAGCAAAATCCGGAACTAAAGTAGTAATAGCAGAAGTAAATCTAGAAAAGGCAATCATAAAAGCATAAGCTGCTATAATCATATACACTAACTCTAATACATTAGGGAAATATTGATATACACAACATACTACCGTTGCTACGATGAATAAGAATAAAGATACAAAACTAGAAGCCACTGTAGAAATTAATGGTATGGTATCTACTGGGAATACTACCTTTTTAACTAAATAACTATATTGTCTAATAGAACCACTAGCAGACATAATGGTATCATTAATACATTGCCACATAGCCATACCTGGTAAAAACCAAACAATATAAGGGTCATTTCCTGCACTTCCTGTTTTTAAAATATACTGGAATACAATTACATAAGTTATCATAAAGACAAATGGTTGTAAAAAACCCCATATACTTCCTAAACTGGTGTTAGCAAATCGGTTTTTAAAATCATTTTTTCCTAATTGCCAAATTAACTTTCTATTTTGAAACGCTGTTTTAATAAATTCCATTCTTCACACTCTTTCTCTTTTTATACTTCTTACGTTTTCTATTCTTTTTTTAATGGATAAGATATACAAAATAAGAGATAACAGGGAAATGAAACATCATCATTTCCTTCCAAAATCTCATCTGCATATCTGGAAATCCCAAATATTTTTGGTAAGTTCGTATATCTAAATTCATCCATTTCGTATTTCTTATTTTTTCATAATAAGCCATTACCTTTTGCTCTTTTTCATTCAATGGTCTATTTAATCTTTTGCTATAGCTTTCACACATTTTAGCGCCATTTAAATAAGCATCTGTAATCGCTTTCTCTCTATATTTTCTATAAGCTTTATAACTTTTACCATTTTCTTGTTTCCATCTACTTAAATTTTGCTTTAAATCTCTTCCACCAAATACATTGCTCATATGCAAGCGATAGCCAAATAGAGGCTCGTCCACACAAGCAATTCCTTTTTCTTTACTAGCTAGATATACTGTAATCCAATCATGTGCCATCATATCTTTTGAAAAAGGCAACATTTGCTCCTTAATTTTTTTCGTAAATAATTGTGAACAACCAATTGCTATATGTCTTGCAAAAGCAAGGATATTATCTTTTCCTTCTATAATAGGCATATGTTTATAACGCAAATAGCTTTTATGCAATAAAATACCTTTTTCATCAATTTGTTCTGCATCTGTATAAACTAAATCTACATTTTTTTGTTGTAGAGTCTCTATTGACCTTTTCACTTTATTTGCATACCAAATATCATCATGGTCAGAAAACATAATATAATTTGCTTGAGACTTTGTTAACAAATACTCAAAATTCTTTAGATATCCTACATTTTTCTTCTGCAAATGTAACTCGATTCTTTTATCTTGTTTGCTGTAAGCTTG
>CATXTS010000144.1 GCA_958402495.1 uncultured Clostridiaceae bacterium | reverse complement strand
CAGCTAAAAAAGTATTTTCTTTTGGAAATGTAGTGAATAAGGTAGAAGAAGTACCAGAAAATGTGGAAGAAACAACGACTAGTGTTGTAGAAGAATAAAATAAAACGAAAACGAGGGAAGATGCTTTCAAGAGCATCTTTTTTTGATATCTAGAAGCTGAAATAGCAAGAGTGCTTTGAAAAAAATGTAGAATATTGACGTTTTTTGAAAATATTGGTATAATCTAACAAAAAATGGGAGGGCTAACAGATAATGGAAGAATTTAAAGATATGCGTTTAAAGAGATTATATCATCAAATGAATAAACCATCTGTGGATAAATCAATTTATGATTTAATAATTTCTGAAGATAGAGAGAATATAAAATACGCAACTAACTATCAGAGGAATTTTGTATGGAATATGGTGACTTGTACGGAATTAATAGAAACTATACTAATACATGGTATTATTCCTCCTCTGGTAATGTTAGAAACCGATGAGGGAATAGAAATTATAGAAGGAAGACAAAGATATGAAAGTTTATTAAAATTTTATAATAATAAATTTAAGTTAAAAGCAGAAGGGTTACAGGAATTAAAAAAGTTAGAAGGTAAATGTTATAAAGACTTAGATGAAAGTGCACAAACTATTTTTCAAAATTATAAGATAAGAATAACCATATATTCTGCAAAAGATAGACCAGATATTACCCCAGAAGACTTAAATTTATTTAGGCATGATGCCTATGAAAGATTTAAGTTAGGTTCATCTCCCTTAAATAAGCAAGATGTAGCAAGAGCTAAATACCAATTTGATGAATTAACCAGAGAATGCACACAAATATTAAAAAAGGACGAAGATTTTTTTGAACGATGTGTGGCTGTTTTGTTGCCAAAAAGAAAACAAAATTTAGAATATAGAGAAAAATTAAATTTAGTTTTAGTAGCTATCAGAAAATTTATAATTTTACGATATATCCCTATTATAGAAGAAAAAAATGTAAGTTTTGCAACTAAAGTGTTAGATAATTATTATCAAAATTTTATAGTTCCTCTTTGCGAAGAAGAGAAAAATGCTAAGATAGAAGAATTTAAAAGTATTTTTAATAAAATATATGAATTAAGACAATGGCTAATACAGATGCAGAGTAGTTTAAAAGATAGTAGACTGTTATTTGAAGCTACCTATTGGATGCTTTCGATTCTTTACAATCATAAAGAATTTTCAGACAAGTTTTATCATTTCAATATAAGTCAATTTTATCGTTATCTAAAAAATGATGCAGAAGAATATTTTAATACTTATAATAGTCATACTTCTAATCATATAGAAACTAGATATTCTTATATTTGTCGTTATTTATGCGAAGAATTAGAGTTAAATATAAAAAGTTACTTAGAAAAGGTAAAAGACAACAAAAAAATTTTTAAACATAAAGCAAGTAAAGAAAATGAAGAAAATATGTGGAATACAATGGGCTCAGATAGGCAAGCTGTACCAAGTAATGCAACAATGACAGTAAATGAAATTATACGTTTAATTAAAAAAGAAAATCTAATTGTTCAACCAGATTTTCAAAGAGCACAATTGCGAAATGTAGTAAAATCATCTAGAATTATAGAAAGTCTCATATTGGGCGTTAAACTTCCTCCTATCTATTTATATGCTTATAGAGAACAAAATGGTATAGAAAAATATACTGTTCTAGACCGGGCAACAAAGAATTGCTAGTATTTTATGCTTCATGGGAGAACCAATTACTGGTGAAAATGGAGATAATATAAGTTCTGAAAAAAATAAATATACACTTAAAGGACTAAAAGTAATGAAATCACTAAATAATCGCAAATTTTTTTCAGAAATTACAGATGGATTTAAGTCAAAAACAGCTCAATTAGAAAATGAAGATATTCCAGATTCTATGAAAAAGATAATTAAAGATTATCCTTTAGAGGTGGTTATATTTGATCAACAAGGAAATACAGAAAAAAAGGCAGTAGATAATTTTATAAGATTAAACCAGAATGCACATCCTATTGCATGTAATAGCTTTGAGTTATGGAATTCTTATAATATTATTAAAATAATAGATAAAATTAAAGAAGTAGCAAAATGTAAAATATTTAAACAATCCGGTAAAAGAATGAAAGAAGAAGAGATGGTAACAATTCTAGCTTATATTGCTTCGCAAAATATTAATATTCATAATCTAGAAGAATTCTTTTCTATTAAAAAAAATATATTCAATAAAGATAAACTAAATGAACACTATGAAATACAAATTGCAATTAAACCTAATAAAAAGGCAGATATTACAGAATACTTAGAAAACATAGAGCCAAATAGTGAAAAAGAAACAGAGTTTTCTAAATATATACATGAGGTTAAAATATTTTCTGAGAAATTAAAAATATTATGTGATGATGATTATAAAAAGTTATTGGAGGTATTTAATCCTAATATAAAGTCACCTAGAAAGGGAAATGCAAAAGATTACTACATTTCTTGGCTACTATTAAAAGACTTAGATATTCATTTTATTGATACATATAAGACAGAGATATTTAAAGAATTAAAAGAAATTATTTACTTTATGAAAAATATACCAGAAACTAAAAAAGAACAAGATTTTATAAGATATGTAAAACAAAAAATAGACTATTATACAGAAACTTGTGGTAAAAATATATAAAGATAAGCCTTTTTCTATAAGGAAAAGAATTACAAAAAACAAAGTGTTCTTAGTATTAAACAAAAAAGTTTAATGAAAAGGGACACTTTTTATTTGCAAATTATGATTTTTATGATATGGTATAAGAAAAATTAGCAGGAGGAAGTAGAGTATGAAATTTAGAAATCCTATGTTAGTCGTAAAAGACATGGAAAAATCAAAAGAATTTTATAAACAGATAATAGGGTTGCATGTTATTTTAGATTTTGGAAGCAATGTAACTTTAACGGGAGGCATTTGCCTACAAACATTAGAAAGTTGGACAGGGTTTATTGAAAAATCTCCTCAAGAGATTTCATTTTCAAGTTGTAATGGAGAATTGTATTTTGAAGAAGATAAATTTGAGGAATTTGTAGAAAACATAAAAGCAAGCAAAACAGTGGAATTGGTACATGATGTCAAAGAGCATAATTGGGGACAAAGAGTCATTCGTTTTTATGACCCAGACCATCATATCATAGAAGTAGGAGAGAATTTGAAAAATGTTTGTAAACGCTTTTTAGATAGTGGACTTACAATAGAACAAACGGCTAAAAGAATGGATGTACCAATTAAGTATGTACAAGCCATGATAAAATAGAAAAAAATAAAAGGAGGAAAATGAAAATGGAATATAGAAAATTTGGACAAGAATATGTCGTTAGAATGGATAAAGGAGAAGAAATTTTAGAACAAATCAAAAAGATTGCTTTAGCAGAAAATATACAATTGGCAAAAGTAACAGCCTTAGGCGCAACAAATGACTTTACAGTAGGTGTGTATAAAACAGAAGAGAAGAAATATTATGCTAATTCATTTACAGGTGACCATGAAATTGTATCTCTAACAGGAACCATCAATACGATGAATGGAGAATTTTATACGCATATACATATGAGCGCAGGAAATGAAAAAGGAGAAGTTTTCGGAGGCCATTTAAATAGGGCAGTTGTTAGTGCCACTTGTGAAATGGTTATTACTAAAATAGAGGGAAAAGTAGATAGAATATTTGATGAACCGATAGGTTTAAACTTATTTGCATTTTAAAACAGTATATAAAAACAATTAGAAAAGCAGGGATATAGACCACTTAGCAAGTGGAATATATACCCTGTTTTATTATGCAAACTTATATACAGATAAGTGAAATAAAAAATGAAAAGAAAAAG
>CATXTS010000143.1 GCA_958402495.1 uncultured Clostridiaceae bacterium | reverse complement strand
GAAAAAAGACAATTCAATTTCAAATTACGAATTTAACAGAGCAGCAAAAGGATAGATTAAGAGGGGCTATTAAGTTCTTTACAGGAGATAGGAATAACATGGCTATTGAAATTGTGAATGGAGAAAGAGTAGATAAGGCAGGGGCTATTTATTCCAATGAAGAGATTCTTAAAGAGTTTGAAGAACTCATTGGAAAAGAAAATGTACAATTGGTATAAGGAGTGGAAATGATAGGAATAGAGCTTAGTAAAGAACAAGATATTAAACAATATATTAGAGAAAGGCTTCATATATATAATCGAGAAAAGTGTGCCTATATAGCACAAAATTCGGAGATAGAACCAAGCAATGAATTCCAAAATTGCCATGTAATTTTAAAACAAGATGAAACCATCATAGGTGGCGCCATTGGACATATAGCTTATGACTGGTATTTCTTAGATGATTTATGGGTAGAAGAGAGTTATCGAAAACAAGGACTAGGAACTAAACTCATAAAGAAAATAGAAGAAATAGTAAGAAAAGAACAGTTAATGGGTGTTAGAATGGAAACTTAGAATTTTCAAGCAAGAGGTTTTTATGAGAAATTAGGTTATGAAGTTTATGCTATCTTTGAAGACTGTCCACCTGGTACAGTAGACTATTTCCTAAGAAAGAAAATAAAGGGGTTATTTTTATGAAATATTATATAGATTTAGGCTCTTCTACTATTAAAACCTATCGATGTGAAGAAAAATCTATTAAACCAGAATTAATAGAAGAAAAGACGATTTTATTTAAAGATTATTTTACACAAGATAAGGGAATTAGTTATAAAAACTACCTTTTATTAGTAAGTTACTTTAAAGTGTTAATTCAGAAATATGCGTTATCAAGAAAAAATTGTCAGATATATGCAACCGGTATTTGGAGGAAAATTCCGAAAGAACAAGCAGAAATTTTAAAAGCAGATTTTTCTGATTTAGGGATAGTATTCCATGTAATTTCTCAAGAAGAAGAGAATACCTATTTTGAAAAAGCTATGCAAGGAATTTATGATAGGAAAAAAGTACTCATGGTGAATATGGGCGGAAAAACTACAGAATTGGTAGTATATAATAAAGGAAATGTTATCCATAAGAAAAATCTATCCATTGGTGTAGCAGAAATTATGAATAATTTTCCAGAAATCAATGATGAAGAGCAACATATTAAAATAGAAGATATTTTACAATATGTCTTGGATATCTTAAAAGAAGAAGATTTAAATTTTGGCTGTGATTGTGGTGTATTTACAGGGGGAGAATTGCGCTATCAGCAATTGGTGAAATATCATTTAGTGCCAAATGCTATTTTCCATGATGGAATTCATGAGTGGATGATTTCGTATGCAGATTTTGCTAAAAAGAATCAAGAAATATTAGAACATATGCGTTTAGATGATTTATATTTATTGATGCCGCATAATAAAAAATGGATGGATGGAGCAAAAGCAGGCAGTATTTTAGCACAAGCTATCTTTTTGAAAGCACAAGTACCCTATATTGTGCCATCTGGTTTGAATATTATCCATGGTATTGTAGAAAAAGAAAGGAATTAGAATATGAGAGTACGTGTAGGGGGAGTTATCCCTATGGAGAATGGATTTGCTTTTATGCATAGAAAAGGCGTAGAAAATCATCCTCTAGGCGAATATTATGTGTTTGCTGGTGGTGGCTTAGAAGCTAAGGAATCTTTAGAAGAAGGCGTAAAAAGAGAGATAGAAGAAGAGTTTGGTATACGAGTAGATGTAGAGGAATTGTTATATACGTATGTTAGAGAAGAAAGTCCGAATCAACAAGAATACTATTTTCTTTGTAAATATGTTAGTGGCATATTTGGAACAGGAAAAGGACCAGAATTTTCTAATGACCCACAACATAAAAGTAGAGGGAGATATCTGCCAGAAATTGTGGCAAAGGAGAATATAGAAATACTACCGTTAGTACCTCCAGAAGTAAAAGCCTCTTTGTTAAGGGATGTAGAAAATGGTAGATTTGATAACTATTTAAAAAACTAAGACAATAAAAGAAAGGATAAACAAATGATTATTTTAATGGGAGAGAGTGGTTCTGGAAAAACGACAATATTGGAAGAATTGTGTAAAAGAGGTTATGAAAGAGCAATAAATCATACGACTAGACCTAAAAGGATAAGTGAAGAGAATTCAAAAGAAATGCAGTTTATCACTAAGCTAGAATTTGAAAAATTATGGAAGGAAAATAAGTTACTACAAAGAGCAGAGTTTAATGGAGAATATTATGGCATTAGTACAGAGTCGTTAAAAGAAAATGTAGTTTGTATTTCTATTGTAGATTCTATAAAAGATATCAAGCAAAAAGCGATAGAATTAGGAAAGCAAGATATTCCTCTGATAGTTTTTTATATTTATGTTCCTGAAAAAGAGCGTGTAACACGTATGTTAAAAAGAGGAGATTCCATAGAAGGAATTCAAACTAGGATTTCGATTGATAGAGAAAAGTTTAAAAGAGCAGAAGAAGTGGCTGATTATGTGATTGAAAACCAGTATTTGGAAAAAGCAGTAGAGGAGATTCTAGAAAAGGTAAAAATGAAAGATTAGAAAATAAAAGTAGAAAATTTTGATAAGAAGGTAAGAAATATTTCTTACCTCTTTTTCTACCGTAGCATACATACAATCAGATTACATAAAATACATAGATATATTTACATAATGTATATAAAATAGATGCTGTAAAGTCTTAAATAGACAGAGTTTTACAAAAAAAGAGTATCTATAAAGGATACGAAAAAGGAGGCGTAGCTATGGGTTTTTTGGACAAGTTCTTAGAACCGGAAGAAAGAAAACTCAAAGTAGAAACTGAGGAAGGAGGAGAGCGGCAGGCGTTAGAAAATACGTTGCCAAATAATGACACACAGGTGCAGATATCTGGCAAAGGTGCAGAAGAGATTTTGCACAATGCACTGACTTCTTTGGAAGATAGGGAAGTAACTATCTATACCTTACAAGATTTGGTAAGTACATTACCAACAGGTACTAACAAGGAAGCCATCTTAGGAATCTTAAGTGTAACAAAGATTCCGGTAGAAGAAATCAAGAAAGATGCACAAGAAAGGTTAACTTTGTTAACAAATGCGGAAAGTCAGTTACAGCATAAGGTGCAAAACGATGTCCGTTCTTTTGAAGAACAGATTAAGGAAGCACAATTGCAAATTGAAGAAAACCGCAAGAAGAAAGCTGATGCAGAAGAACTTTTAAGAAGTTTTCAGTTACTTAAGTCAAAGACGGCAGATGAAATTAAAAATATCTTGTTAACTATTGAAGCTTAGCTAAAAGGAGAGAAAATCATGAATATTTTTGAATTTGTTTTAACCATTGCCGCTGTTTTTGTTGGCATAATCTTTATCGTATTAATAGCTACCAAAAAAGGGAGAATATATTTAAGAGCTTTTGTAGATTCTTTTTTTACAGAGGCCAATAAAAACCCGAAGATTGTATCAGAATATTATGATGATAAAATCGAGCAGTTACAAAGAAATTACGAAAAAGCAGATAATGCTTATCGGAAGGCTGCTGGTGAAAGTATGGCCAATGAAAAACAGATAAAGGAATTGACCAAAGAGTTAGAAAAAATCAATAAAAGCATAGTAAATGCCAAAAAAAACGGGGACATAGATGATGCCCGAATGTATGCGAACGAAGCAATATCTTTAAAAGCAGAATTAGAGGCAAAACAGGAAAATGTACCAGTTTTTAAAGAAGCTATGCAGTCAGCGGGAGATTTACGTGAAAAGGCTAAAATGGCAATTGAGAATTTGAAAGGGCGCAAAAAAGCGGATATTGCGAAAGCAGAAGCTGGTAAAGCTGCTCA
>CATXTS010000142.1 GCA_958402495.1 uncultured Clostridiaceae bacterium | reverse complement strand
AGGAAAATATGTTGCTGCTTGTCTGAGCGGGGGAATTGCAGTTCTTGTTCCATTAATTTTTAATTCAAACCATATATTCAGATACTTAGCCGCATACTTACTCATCATCGTTCTATCCATAAAAATTTCAAAATAGTCCAGCACCGGACATATTTTGGTATCAATTGTTAAATCCAAAGTTGCCATTCTTTTTTCTTTATCTATCATAAAATCTGCATTGGTAACTGCATAATTTACTTTATCATGTTTATCAAAAGTAGACATATTGGTATTAACCACTCTATCTCTATGTACATCTGACTTATCTGCTAAAATCAGAGCGGCTGAAATATCACTAACAGCAGTTCCTGTCTGTTCATCATGATTACCAATTGCCATCATAATCTCTGTCCTTTTTTGAACATCCATCCCCATATCTTTTAAAATCTCATAAGCTAAAATAGCACCTGAATGAGCATGATCTACACGATTCACACTATTCCCAATATCATGCATATAACCTGCAATTTTAGATAGTTCAATCCTCTCTTCTGGATAACCCAGTACCTCCAAAATTCTGCCAGCACGATGAGAAACAATACTAATATGTCTAACAGAATGTTCCGTATATCCTAACGCATTCATCTGTTTTTGAGCGCTAGTTACTAATTCTTGTATCTCTAAATTACTCTTAATATCTTCTAAAGTTATCATTTGCATCCTCCACCGCCTCATTTTATCCTAAAACATAAAAAAATTCAACCACTTTATGGGAAAATGATTGAATTTTATCATATTGTCTATTAAGTGTCCATCGGGACCAGGTACATATGGACAGTTTTGTCCATGGGGACACATCTGATTTTTACCTTCCGCTGAGATTGACACCTATGATTCCCCCTATCATTCCGGCTATAATAGCTGCTGCCATCATGATTATGGCATTCAAATTCATACTAAATCCAGTTCCTGTTAAACTGGATAATAGGTATATCGTTATTATATAAATTAGTCCTACTGCTGCTCCATTGATTAAACCATATTTTTTTATCTTTAGTGTGCTTATAGAGCTTCCAATTAGTAAACTAATAGCTGTAATGACAATGACTACTGGTTGAATGGTATTTTCTTGAATAGATGTATAGGTTAATAGCATGGCGAAAACAAATAATAAGGCTAGTGTTAAAATGATAGCCACAATACTTCCTTTTACAACACGCATCATATTTTGTGTTAATTCATTTTTATCTATATTTTCCATAGACTCCCTCTTTTCTCTTTTTGTAAATCTTATGCTTTTTTTCCTTTTTTAGAACTAAAAGAAGACTTAAAAAAGTTAGTTTTAAGTCTTCTTACCTTTTATTTTTTATTTTCATCTTAACTATGGATAAAGTATTCCAAGTTATTTTAATCTAAAATATTGGTATTCATAGATTGGTTAGTCATTGTATTGGTAATCGTATTGACGGTGGTGTTGGTAGTGGTGGTATTGGTATCTGTATTATCTTCTTCATTTAGTTTATCTACATTTACATAAGTGTGGATATAGTCTAACACATCTAGTGAATTTCCATTGTTTACCATCGTATAGGTATCTTTATTATCTACTGTTACAGAATATACAGTTTCTAGAACAAATGGTACTAATTCTTTTCCTAAGGAGTTGACAATACCATATAAAGTTACTTTTTTATTATCTCCTAGATTAAATTCTTTTGCTACAACAATACCTTCTACATCTGGAATGATTAATAAATTATTAGTGGTTTTATCTTTACTAGTACCTGCTATAGATCCGAACTCCTTATATTCAATTGGTAGAATAATGTTTCCTTTTTTATCATATAGTCCCCATTTTCCATCTCTTTTTACAGGAATAGCATTATCGAATAGTAAATATTGATTTTTTATTTCATTGCTTGGATATAAAGTAGCATCTATACCAATTTTTTCATATTCTGGATAGATTAAAATTTTACCGTTTTTCTCAATAACCCCTTGTTTTCCATTACTAGTTGCTAAATATAAATTTAAGTTTTTATCAATTTGTTTTAGACTATCGTATTGTGGTTTAACTTTTGTACTACCATCTGCAGTTACAATGCCTACTGTCTTTTCTGTTGTTGTTACAATAAATTCTTGATTGCTTTCAATAAATTCCATATCTGCATATTTAGTTCCTACAATTTCTTCACCCTCTGTGGAATAGATACCATATTTTATTCCTGTCGTTGATGAGGAAGTATCTGTGTTTAATCTGTCTTGTACTACAACTAGCCCATAACGTAATGCTTTTTGATTGTTAAAATTCGTTAAAGCAGATGTATTTATCGCTTGTGTATAATGGTTTACTAGATATGGTAATGTGTATACTGTAATTTGATTTTTTTGTTTATCATATCCCATTATCACATTGCAAGCAACGCCTAGTCCTTCCATCGTTGTATACAATTTATTATTCATTCTTTTGACAGGCATGTCTAAAGTAAAATATTCATAATCTGTACTATCTGGAACATTTTTATAAACTTTATCGGAGTCTTTCTCAAATGTACAAACTTCATCTACGCTTTCTACATAACATTGGTTCGTTTTTTCAGTATACTGTTTATAACCACCATTATAATATTTGTAGCCTATAAGTGCTGCTATGTCTTTAATAGATACATAAACATTATCACCCTCAAATACAAATAAGTCTTGTGTTATATTTTTACTAGCCACACTTTTTCCATCTATAGAAAATTTAAATGCTTGTGCTCTTAATATATAGATTGTAACACCTAGTCCAATACTAATGAGTAATAGTATTACAATCAAAATAATTATTAATTTCATTAATTTTTTATTTTTCTGTTCTTTTTCCGTTAGGTTAGTTCCGATAATTTCCATAAATCCACCTCTTATTTTCTTTCGTTACTTTATCTTTCTTCTTGATAATATTTTTTATAAAATGCTTTTACAAAATCACCTAAATGATCTTGCTCTATTTCTATTCTAACGCTTTCCATTAATTTCGTCAAGAACCTTAGATTATGAATAGATAATAGTCGAACGCCTAATATCTCATTTGCCTTAATTAAATGACGTATATAGGCTCTTGTATAATTTTTACAAGTATAACAATCACATTCTTTATCTAGTGGTCCCCAATCTCTTTCATAAGTAGCATTTCTGACTACCACTTTTCCAGAAGATGTCATAGCTGTTCCATTTCTAGCAATTCTAGTTGGTAAAACGCAATCACACATATCGATTCCTGCCATAGCTGCTTCTAGTAAATAATCCGGTGTTCCTACCCCCATTAGATAACGTGGCTTATCTTTTGGCATTAGTGGTGCTGTATATTGTAGAATATCCAAAAATTCTTCTTTTGGCTCCCCTACACTAATCCCACCAATGGCATAACCAGGAAAGTCTAAGGCAATTAAATCTTTGGCACTTCTTTGTCTTAAATCTTTATAAAAACCACCTTGTATAATACCAAATAATCCTTGCTCTTCTATATTTTTATGGGCTTCTTTACAACGAACTGCCCATCTAGTCGTTCTTTCCATAGAATTTTTAGTATATTCATAAGTAGCAGGATATCCTACACATTCATCAAAAGACATAATAATATCTGCACCTAAAGCTTCTTCTATTTCCATCACTTTTTCTGGTGAAAAGAAATGCTTGCTACCATCTAGATGAGATTTAAATTCTACGCCTTCTTCTGTAATCGTTCTTAAATCACTCAAACTAAATACTTGAAAACCTCCACAGTCTGTTAAAATAGGTCTATCCCATTTCATAAACTGGTGTAAACCTCCAGCTTCCTTTACAATTTCATGACCTGGTCTTAAATATAAGTGATAAGTGTTAGATAATATAATTTGTGCTTTTACTTCCTCTTTTAATTC
>CATXTS010000141.1 GCA_958402495.1 uncultured Clostridiaceae bacterium | reverse complement strand
ACCTGCTGAATTACAAGCACAAGCTGAAGAATTTAGAGCAAAATTAGTTGAAGCAGCAGCTGAACAAGATGATGAATTAATGATGAAATATTTAGATGGTGAAGAACTATCTGAAGAAGAAATCAAAAAAGGATTAAGAATTGGAACAATCGCCAATAAAATTGTCCCAGTTACCTGTGGTTCATCTTATAAAAACAAAGGTGTACAAGAATTATTAAATGCTATTATTGACTTTATGCCATCACCAATTGATATTCCACATATCAAGGGTATAGATAAAGAAGGAAATGAAGTGGAAAGAAAAACATCTGATACAGAACCATTTTCAGCATTAGCATTTAAAATTGCAACAGACCCATTTGTTGGAAAACTTTGTTTCTTTAGAGTATATTCTGGAACATTAGATGCAGGATCTACCGTATTAAATGCAAATAAAGATAAGAAAGATAGAATTGGAAGAATTCTATTAATGCATGCTAACCATAGAGAAGATATTGAAAAGGTATATGCAGGAGACATTGCAGCAGCAGTAGGATTAAAAGAAGTTTCTACTGGTGATACACTTTGTGATCCAGCACATCCAGTTGTTTTAGAGTCTATGGAATTCCCAGAGCCAGTTATTGATATTGCTATTGAGCCAAAAGATAAAGCCAATAGTGAAAAAATGGGAATAGCTTTAGCAAAATTAGCAGAAGAAGATCCAACTTTCAAAACCTATACAGACCATGAAACTGGTCAAACTATTATTGCAGGTATGGGTGAGCTTCACTTAGATATTATCGTTGATAGATTGAAAAGAGAGTTTAAAGTAGAATGTACAGTAGGTAAACCACAAGTTTCTTATAAAGAAACTATTAGAAATAAAGTAAAAGTACAAGGAAAATTCATTCGTCAATCAGGTGGACGTGGACAATATGGTGATGTTTGGTTAGAAATGGAACCATTAGAAGCAGGAAAAGGTGTTGAATTTGAGAGCAAAATCGTTGGTGGTGTTGTTCCAAAAGAATACATTAAACCTATTGAAGAAGGTGTAAGAGAAGCAGCTGAAAGTGGTATCTTAGCTGGATATCCAGTAATTGATTTTAAAGCTACTTTAGTAGATGGTTCTTACCATGAAGTTGACTCTTCAGAAATGGCCTTCAAAATAGCTGGTTCTATGGCATTCAAAGAAGGTTGTAAACAAGCAAAATCTGTATTGTTAGAGCCAATCATGAGAGTAGAAGTAACTGTACCAGAAGAATACATGGGAGATGTTATTGGAGACATTAACTCTCGTCGTGGAAGAATGGAAGGTATGGAATCTAGAAATGGTAGCCAAATCATTAGAGGGTTTATTCCATTATCAGAAATGTTTGGATATGCGACAGACTTACGTTCTAAAACACAAGGAAGAGGAACCTATGCAATGGAACCATCACATTATGAAGAAGTTCCAAAATCAGTATTAGAACAAATTGTAGCATCTAGAACAAAAAAACAAGATTAATATAAATGGGGGAGATACTATGGAAATAAATAATTGGGCTTTTAGAGAACAAGTAAAAGGTATTCCTAAAGTATCTCCGACTTCTAATATTGGTAAACAACCATCTCAAGAATCCTTTAAAGAAGCTTTAGAAAAGGCAAAAAAAGGAAGAAAAGAGAATAAAGAAAATCAGCGTTAGAAGTGTCTATTTATAAGAAAATCAGAAAAGTGCTTGATTTTTTAAAGAAATTAGTATAAAATACAAGTGCTAAAAGATAGTTATTAATTTTAAAAATAAAATCAAAAAATAAGGAGGAAATTTCAAATGGCAAAAGCAAAATTTGAAAGAACAAAACCACACGTTAACATTGGTACAATCGGACATGTTGACCATGGAAAAACAACAACAACAGCAGCTATTACAAAATACCTAAGTTTATTAGGAAAAGCTCAATATGAAGCTTATGATCAAATCGACGGAGCTCCAGAAGAAAAAGCAAGAGGAATTACAATTAACACAGCACACGTTGAATACGAAACAGAAAATAGACATTATGCACACGTTGACTGCCCAGGACATGCTGACTACGTAAAGAACATGATTACAGGTGCTGCACAAATGGATGGTGCTATCTTAGTTGTTTCTGCAGCTGATGGACCAATGCCTCAAACAAGAGAACACATCTTACTTGCAAGACAAGTTGGAGTTAAATTTATCGTTGTTTACTTAAATAAATGCGATATGGTTGATGACCCAGAATTATTAGAATTAGTTGAAATGGAAGTTAGAGACTTATTATCAAGCTATGATTTCCCAGGAGACGAAATTCCAATTATTAAAGGTTCTTCATTAAAAGTATTAGAATCTACATCAACAGATCCAAATGCACCAGAATATCAATGCATGAAAGAATTAATGGAAGCAGTAGATAGCTATATTCCAACTCCAGAAAGACCAGTTGACCAACCATTCTTAATGCCAGTTGAAGACGTATTCACCATTACAGGTCGTGGGACAGTTGCAACAGGTAGAGTAGAAAGAGGAGTTGTTAAACTACAAGATGAAGTTGAAATCGTAGGTATCAAAGCATCTGCTAAAACTGTAGTAACAGGTGTTGAAATGTTTAGAAAATTGTTAGACCAAGCTGAAGCTGGTGATAACATTGGTGTATTACTAAGAGGTGTACAAAGAACTGATATCGAAAGAGGTCAAGTTTTAGCAAAACCTGGAACAATACATCCACATACAAAATTCAAATCACAAGTATACGTTCTAACTAAAGAAGAAGGTGGACGTCATACACCATTCTTTGATGGATATAGACCACAATTCTACTTTAGAACAACAGACGTTACAGGTGTTATCAAATTACCTGCTGGAACAGAAATGGTTATGCCAGGAGATAACGTTGATATGGAAATCGAATTAATTACACCAATCGCTATTGAAAAAGGACTAAGATTCGCTATCCGTGAAGGTGGTAGAACAGTAGGTTCTGGTGTCGTAGCTGATATCATGGAATAATTAGTATAAAGCAAAAAAAATTGCACTTTAAAAGTGCAATTTTTTTTGTCTTATATTTTAAGTTTAATAATTTTTATCTAAATGAATAATAATTTTTTTAAAAACATCTCTTTCTTTTTCAGAAAATTCTTGGAAATAGTGAAAAAGCGTAGTATCAATATGGCTTTCTTTTTTATCGATTAATTCATAGAATAAGTCATTAGGACTAATATCTAGAAGATTACAAATATTTAATAAAGTGGGAAGACTACCAATATTCCTACCATTTTCTATATTACGAAATAAATCGGTAGAAACATTGATATGTTCTGCCACATATTCTTGCGTATATTTTTTAGTTATTCTAGCCGTTTTAATTTTTTTACCAATAATTTCTAAAATATCTTTACTTGTAATTAACAACGATTTACACCTACTTTTATTTTAAATTTTATGGAATAATTGAACTGTGAATTTTATTCCAGATTTATCCAGTTCTAAAAATCCCGTTATTTCGATATAAAATACTATATCATTTTGAAAACCTACAAAAAAGTGAATAATATTCATATAAAAAGTATTGCAAAATAAATATGAATCATATATAATGTACAAAAGTGTGAATAATATTCATATATATTATGGCACTTTAAAGAAGAACTTATACTTATTTATAGTTCGAAAGTATTAATAAAGGGAGGAAAACAAATGAAAGGAAGGAGAAACACAAAAGGTATTACCTTAATTGCTTTAGTTATTACTATCATTATATTAATCATACTAGCAGGTGTAGCGATTAATGCGTTAGTAGGAGAAGATGGTTTAATAGAGAAAGCAAAGAAAGCAAGAACAGACACAGAGGAGGCACAAAAGAAAGAAGAACAAGGCTTAGAAGAAGTTCTAGGAAAATTGGATGAGGAAATAGGAAATTCCTACAATGCAGACAGTGGAGTGAACAAACCACGTTTAACAACAGGAATGACACCAATTAAATTTGTAGACCCAACGAACAGTGCAAAAGGAAG
>CATXTS010000140.1 GCA_958402495.1 uncultured Clostridiaceae bacterium | reverse complement strand
AATCCATATTTTTCCCCCCTAACTGGTTATGATTTTTTAAAATTTGCTTTTATTTTATCAAAAGTAACTGAGCCCATCAAATCTTCTTGTAATTTTGCTTGTGTCATAATCGAACAACCATAATCCACAATCAATAACTCTCCTGAGATGAAACTAGCCATATTACTGTTTAAGAAAACCACCGGTTCTCCCATTTCTCTAGACTCTGCTAAACGTCCTGCAAATCCAGTTGCTTGTAGTAATTTATCATCTCCACCAGCTGCTATAGAAAATTCATCTTTCATACCAGTTTTAGTAGAACCCGGAAGTAAGGCATTTACTCTTACATGTTTTACAGCAAATAACTTTTGTAAATAAGCGGTATAATAATTCATGGCCATTTTTGCAAACATATATCCTAAAGGACCTGGTAAAGTATTTAACTGCATGCTTTCTAATGTGGATACCATCTCTTCCCAAGAAGAAAGTTCTATTAACGGTAAATATTCCTTTTGATTACCTTCCTTTTCCCAATTATTTCCGCCAGTAGAGGTAATAAAAGCAATAGCACTGCCTTCTGTCATACGATTTAGTAAATAAGTCTCACATATATATTTATTGGCAATAAAATCAATGGTAACCGTTTTATTAAAATCTGTTTTAATACCAGAAACCCCTGCAATTCCAAAGAAAGAATCTACTTTTTCGGGTATTTGTTTAAAAGCTTCATCTATAGAATCTTTCTGACTTAAGTCTACTGGTATAAATTTTTCAATTCCTCCTACTTGCACTTCATTCCAATCTAAAGCATACACCTTAGCCCCTAAGTCTACTAACATTTCTGCTACTGATTTTCCCATACCAGAAGCAGCACCTGTAACCACACATACTTTGTCCGTATATCCAAAATAATCTTTCATATGTTTTTCCTCCTTTATTCTATTTTATTAGAATTAATTGATATTATATCTTTAGTTTCTCCCATGTTCAACTTATTTACACAAGAACTTTCATTAATTTGTCTTATAGGATTAATCTTCTTGGATAAAGTCAAGAATATCTTCATAAACTTGCTCTTTTATATCTTCATTTAAAATCTCATGTCTTTTTCCCGGATATAGTTTTCCTTGTATCTGTGTATAACCTATTTTTTTTAAGAACTCTTGTGCCTTTGTAAATTGAGTAGGACTTCCTATGACAGGGTCTTCTGCTCCTGCTATAAAGAAAATAGGTAAATCTAAGTGACTAGCTTTCCAACCTTTCTTATTATAGGTATTTTTCATCAAAGTAAATAAATTTAAGAAACCATTGGTCGTAAATGTAAAACCACATTTCTCATCTTCATCATACGCCTTTACCACCTCTTTTTGAGAAACAATCCAGCTATTAGTACTTTCTTCTTGAAACTTTTTCTCATAGCCTGAAATAGCTAATCTTTGTAAAAGAGGACTACGATAATGTTCTCCTTTAAAATAACTAATTATCTTAGCTAACCATATGCCTATACCAGCTGCTTTATTTTCAGCAGGAGGGCCACATACAATCAGTTTATCTATTATCTGGTCATCTTTCTTTATATAATTTCTAACCACTAATGACCCCATACTATGGCCTAATAAATAAACTGGTAATGTTGGATATTGTTCTTTTACATACTGGGTTATTTGATACGCATCTTCTACAATTGCTTTAGCCGTTGGCTCATAAAAATAACCTAAATCTTCTTTACTTTTGATACTTTCCCCATGTCCTCTATGGTCGTGTATCACGCAAACGTAGCCATAACTTGCTAGAAATTCCATAAAAGGAAAATATCTACCTTGATGTTCTGCCATCCCATGACAAATTTGAAAAATACCTTTTAATTTTTCATCTTTTTCTGGTGCTATGATAGTAACTGCCAATGGTAAACCATCGAAATTAGAAAATAATTTTTGACTAATTTTCTGCATTTTTCTGTTTTCCTTTCCTTATAGATTCTATTTGCAAAATCCTTAATACTTCTGGATATACATAGAAACTACCGATTATAAAAATAACTTCTTCTTTAAATTGGCTTCTAGCAGTAGTAATAGCCTCTTCTAAAGAAGCTATATATAAATTATCCCTATGATAGTTTTTAGCTACTCTATATAATTCTTCCTTTGCCACAAATCGTTTTTTGTCTATTCCATCTGTAAGAAAGAAGATAGAAGTATTATCTTCTTGCATTAACCTTTGCAGAATTGCTCGATAGTCTTTTGTTTTCAAAATAGAAAGAATAAAAACTTTTTTCTGTTTTGTGTAATACATTTGTATCGTCTTTTTTAAATTCGAAATAGCATTTTCATTATGTGCACCATCAAAAATAATGGTAGGATAACTGGCTAATTTCTCAAATCTAGCTTTATGAACAACTTGGGAAAGTCCTGCATACATAGCTTGTTTAGAAATAACAAAACCTTGTGTATTTAGTAAATGACATGTTTCTATACACATAGCTGCATTGGAAAGTTGTTTTTCACCTTTTAAGTTAACCGGTATTTGTTTATAGTCTTGATAATCCAAAAACTGCAATTCGTCTGTTATTTTTATAGATTGTATTTCTTCTTTCTTTATCATTTTCAAAGTATTTTCTTTTTGTTTACAAGTTTCTTCGATTACTTTATTTACTTGTTTTTCTTCCTGTTCTACAAAGATAGTATGTCCTTGTGGTTTAATAATTCCTGCTTTTTGCCTAGCAATTTCCTCTAAAGTATTTCCTAAAATAGCCATATGGTCATAGCCAATCGTACTAATTAAACTAATAGATTCTTTTATTACATTGGTAGAATCTAAAAGTCCACCTAAACCAGTTTCAATCACCATTACATCACATTTTTCTTTAGCAAAATATAAGAAAGCTAATGCGGTAACAACTTCAAAATAAGTTACCTGTTTTTCATGTGTCTGATTGTATCTTTGTATGTTTTTATCTAATTTTTCTAAATAATAAGCACTTTTCTCATCACTAATTGGTTCGTTATTGATACAAATTCGTTCATTTACACAAACTAAATGAGGAGACATATACTTTCCTACACGATATCCAGCTTGCATTAAAATGTTACTTAACATTTCACATAAACTACCCTTTCCATTCGTTCCTGCTACATGAATACACTTTACTTGATTTTGTGGATTTCCTAAGCTTTCCATAAGCCATTCCATTGCTTGTAAAGTAGGTTCTTTTGTCTTTTCTTGTAAAGATAGTTTTTCTAAATACTTTTTTAACGTTAGTTTCTCCATCTTTCTTCCCTCCTTTTTTCCGTACTAAAAAGAAAAGAAGAAATTATAACTTCTTTAAACTTTTTATTAGCGGAATGCGAAAATACATATGCGAGATATTTCTCTTGCCTTCATAACAACTTCCCGTCTATGAAGTCTTAACAATCTATTTTCTACTCTAATATCTTTTTTAATTCTATCACAAGTGTTATTGATTTACAATCTATTATTTTCCTAACTTACATAAAGTTCTTGGATTCTTAATTGAAATAGTATGAAGTTTATGTTATACTAAACATAATGTCTGTATTACTTTCTCTATCTTTAGGGGAAAAAGACTATGGCGAGAACCTTGAAAACAAAATATGGAGGATTTCTTATGAAAAAAAGTTTCATGATGTTACTGACAACCCTGCTGCTTACCTTAGCATTTAGCTCGAATTGTTTAGCAGCAGTAACGCCTTCTTCTATTAGCATTTCCTTAGATACGGAAAATGCTAATAAAGGAAGTTTCAAAAAGAAAGACTTCTGTGAGATTATTTCCTCTTCTCAAAAAGAGATGGAAAGACACCTTATAGAAGAAGATTTTAGAACTTGCCTCTATGCAATTGTACAAAAAGATTCTTTTTCACCGCAGTTATTTGTAGTAGAAGAAGACTATTGTCTGGGAAATGAGTTCTTCTCAGATGATTTAACAGAGGATTCCTCAGGTATTCAAATTCTGGGATTCGTAGAAAGGGATTATGCAGAAGACTTGGTAAATAGTTTTGAAGAAGATGCCGCCAAGACTTTTGTAGAAGCAACTATGCCTCTCTCCTCTCGTATAGACTTGAAAGAGTCTATTATAGAGGACATCCAGAAAAAGGGAATTCCTATTTTTATGGAGTTATCTTTTATCAA
>CATXTS010000139.1 GCA_958402495.1 uncultured Clostridiaceae bacterium | reverse complement strand
AAGCTATTAATAAAAATATACCGTTTACAAAGGTGGACATGACCACATTTATGATGATACCCGTCATTATAAAACTAATAACAGCAAAAATCACAAGATATGCAATAGCTAATAACCACTTTGCTGGAGTAGACATACCCCTTATTCGTAAAATGCTTCCTAAAATCATAGCCACTACAATTCCAAAGAAACTAATACTAGGTCCTGTTGTTTTAGTTGTATTTGTAACTACTACAGGGCTTTCTTTTGTAATAGTTATCCCATAGTTTTTTACAATTACATCTAAAAAAGCATTAAAACCATTTCGAATTCCTTCATCCCATTTATTTTCTTTTAAATAGGGAATCATATATTCATCTTGAATTCTACCTGTTTTAGCATCTGGTAAAATTCCCTCCAAACCATAGCCTACTTCTACTCTAAATCTTCGTTCTTTTAAAGCCAGTAATAGTAATAGCCCATTATTTTTCGACTTATCACCAATACCAAATTCTCTAAATAGTTGTGTGGCATATTCCTCCAAAGAGGCTCCCTCTAGTGAAGGAATGGTAACGACTACAATTTGAGCACCAGTTTGTTTTTGTAAACTTTGGTTAACTTGCATGATATAATTTTCGGTATCCTGACTTAATAAATTAGCATAATCATTGACATAGAACTCTTGTGTAGGATTAACTACCGCATATACTTTGCTAGCCATTAAACTTACCAACAGTATAATAAAAACTACAAACTTCCCTCTTCTTACTTTCCAATTAGAAGTTAACACTTGGTACCTCCTTGCTTCCTTCTTGTGCTTCAAAGTAAGCTTTTTGTTCAAATCCAAACATGCCTGCTAATAAGTTTTTAGGAAATTTTTTAATTTCCAAATTATAAGCTTTTACAGCATCATTATAATCTTTTCTAGCCACAGCAATTCTATTTTCTGTACCAGATAATTCATCAGATAATTGTATAAAATTGTTAGATGATTTTAAATCTGGATAGTTTTCTACTACTAACATTAAAGCATTTAAAGATGAACTTAATGCACTATCTGCCTTTGCTTTATCTTCTATACTATTAGCACCCACTAATTTAGCTCTAGCTTCTGTAATACTATCAATAATCTCTGTCTCATGCGTTGTATAACCTTTTACGGTATTTACTAAATTAGGAATTAAATCGGCTCTTCTTTGTAACATAACTTCTAAATTGGCTAATGTCGTTTCTACTGCCTCTGACTTAGAAACCATACCATTATAACTTCCTATTAAAAGACCTCCTAGAATCACTACAATAGCAATAATAACGATTAAAATAATACTTAATTTTTTCATTTTTCTTCCTCCTTTTTGTTTGAAAACATTATACCCTATTTCAATTTGTTTTACTACTATTTTATTTTAAATTCTTGTTTAATCTTTCCTTAAGTGGTTCATACTACTAACAGGTGATAAACATGAAAGAAAACTTTTTAATCCAATATCCTGCTTTATTTCAAGGAGAACAGGATTTAAAGAAAAAACAAAATTATTTTGAAGGCTGGTACTTTAAACATACAAGCCCAGAACACAGTATAGCCTTTATTCCTGGAATTTGTATAGAACCAGGTAAAAAATCTGCTTTTATACAAATCATCACAAACACCCAATCTTATTACATTCCCTTTGATTTTTCTGATTTCCATTTCTCCCATGTTCCTTTTTTTATAGAAATCGGAGAAAATTACTTCTCTTTAGACGAAATACGCATTCATATTCACACACCTACTTTATCTATAGATGGACAAGTACATTATCAAGAAAGACAAACCATACAAAAAACACCTCTTTGCCCTAATATTATGGGACCTTTTTCTTATCTCTCCTTTATGGAATGTCATCATGCGATTTTAAGTATGCATCATCTAGTGGATGGTTACTTTAGCTTGAATGATACAACTCTTATTTTCGAAAAAGAAAAAGGCTATATAGAAAAAGACTGGGGTAGTTCTTTCCCTCAATCTTATATTTGGGCACAAGGAAACTACTTTACTAAACCATCTACTAGTTTCTTTATCTCTGTTGCACATATTCCTATGGGGCCTACTGCCTTTCAAGGTTTCATCTGTGTACTTATGGTAGATGGAAAAGAATACCGTTTTACAACTTATAATGGCAGTAAAATTATAAATTTTAAAAAGTCTAAAACAGATATAAACTTAACTTTGCAAAAAGGAGAAAAACAGTTACAGATTTTTTCTAATAATCAACACTCTTTTCCACTGTTAGCACCAAAGTGCGGTAAAATGAATACTTCTATTTCAGAAAGTCTAGATGCTAGATTGCACCTTATTCTTTCCCACCAAGGCACAGTTCTTTATGAAGATGATAGTTCCTACTGCGGTTTAGAAATTGTTTAATATAAATCCTATACATTATTCCTATTGATTGTATTTTAGCGAATTTACTGTTATAATAATGGTAAGTTATTTTCAGTTTTAAAGTACTATATATTTTCTAGTACTGTCACTTATTAACTATTTGTTTTATGGAGGTATTTTATGAAGACAGAAAAAACAATTTTAGTTCGGTCACTTGAGGATAATTTACTAGAAGCATTAAAGAAGGAGAAATGGACATTATACAACCAGTATCCTTCTGATAACCCTTTTTTCTTTTTCGTGGATTCTTTAGAATCCTGTATTGTGCAGATTTCTAATTATAGATTAGAGATGAAATGTCCTAATCCAGACAGCATCTTGATATATTGCAGTGATGAGGAGGAAATCCTGTATTTTATCTGCTTAGCACACCTCATTTCTGCCGGAATCGTCATTCTATGTGATACGAATCCCCAATTGAGTACTGCGGTCAATAAAATTTCACAGCATATTCCTATTGCTATATTGCCCGCAAGTTCTTCTCTTGATACCATTACTAGTTACTGTGACTGGGTTTTTCATAGTTCTTCTGGACTACGGAAATTGTAAAACTTATAGTTTCTTAATCAGACATGGCTACTCTCAAGTGAGAATAGCCATGTCTAGTTAGTTTTCTTTTTAATAAATATTAGATAATAAAATTTGTTTATTGGCAACATGCTCTACAAAAGTTTTATCATGTTCTACAAATACCATAGTAGGTTGATATTTCAGTAACATTTCTTCAATTTGTATTCTTGAAAGAATATCTATATAATTAAACGGTTCATCCCAAATATACACATCAGCAGATTCTGTTATACTTTTGGCTAGTAATACTTTTTTCTTTTGTCCCTCACTATAGCTAGAAATATCTTTTTCAAACTCACTGGCTGTTACACCTAGCTTAGATAACATTGCCTTAAAGATAGATTCTTCAATTTGATTTTCTCTTGCATACGTTTTTAAATCTCCTTTTAAATCATCTGTATTTTGTGATACATATGAAATCTTTAAATCTTTTTGAACCTCACAAACACCAGTATGTGGTATATTTTGGCCTAATAACAATTTTAAGATGCTTGATTTTCCTGCTCCATTTTTGCCTACTATTGCAATTCTATCTCCTCTTTCTATCGTAAAAGTAACCTGTTCTACAATTGGCTTTTCTCCATAAGCAATTGCTAATTGATACACAGTTGCTAACTTAGGCCTAGTATAGAATAATGGCTTCATTACTAATTCTTCTTTCTTTTCCACATTTTGTAATAAACTTTCCTTCTGTTCCATTTCTTTTTCATAACGTTTTTCTATAGCTTTTGCCCTTTTCATCATCTTAGCAGATTGATGTCCAATATGTCCTCTATCTGGTCTTAGACCTGCATTTCTAGTTCCACATTTTGTCTTCTCTACTTTATCAGACCAATTAACAGCTGTCTTAGATGCCTGTTCTAACCTAACAATATCTTTTTTTAAAGTTTCATTTTGTACCCATTCTTCATGTTCTTTTCTATCTTCATTTTCCTTCCAAATAGAAAAATTTCCCTTACAAATCTCTATATTCGTACGATTGATGGCCAGTATATGGTCTACAGTTTTATCTAATAATGCTCTATCATGAGAAACGACTATAAATCCCTTTTTCTTACTAAGGTAAGTTTGTACCACATTCTTAGAATCCTCGTCTAAATGATTCGTGGGTTCATCTAATAATAGAAAAGAATCTTCTTTAGCAAATAGAATGGCTAACATAACTTTTACTTGTTCACCACCACTTA
>CATXTS010000138.1 GCA_958402495.1 uncultured Clostridiaceae bacterium | reverse complement strand
AAGCTTCTTCTAAAGTCTCTTCTTGTGATGCCGGGCAACCTAAACAATGCATTCCTGCGTTTAACAATATTTCTGCTTTTTCTGGAGCTTTTTCTAAAATTTCTCCTATTTTTGTATCTTTATTAAAATTCATTTTCTTTCCTTCCTTTCCATTATGCTAGTTCTTATATCTGTCAAGTTTTGTCTTTTTATAAGAACCTTTGTCATTCTATCATATTTTTCAAAAAAAGTATAGACAAAATTTAAAATTCGTTGTATTATGTCACCATCAAAGGAGCTTTTTATGAATTCTTCTCTATTGTCTTATTTTTTTATTATTCTTATTATTCATTTTTTCATTACTTTTTATACTATCTATAGTTTTTTTGAACTATATTTTTTCCACCATTTACAAGGTTTTAAATTAAAGAAAAAAAGGAAGATGTTTCATGATTAAAAAATTATTTTTTAGTTCTATTATCTCTGTGTTTTTAAGCTTACTTACCTCTGCCTGGATATTTTCTATTTTTTCTCCCATCCTTCAGGCCAATACACTTATATTTCCTTATAGCTTTCACCCTTTTGATATTTGTGTAGAACAACCATTTCTTTGGAAGAGTATAAAATATATATTCATAATTTCTACTATCTCTACTCATTTCATCTGTTACTTTTTAATTTTTTCCAAACTTTTTGATTATTATCTTTCTTTTCATAAAAAACATTTACAAAATACAATACATGCTCCGCCTTTGGATTCTAATCATTTAAGTTTAAATATTGGTTATGATACTAATCATCATATGCTTAGTATTCCAGAAAAAAGTTTATATCAAAATATGTTAATTACTGGTACCATTGGCTCTGGAAAAACCAGCAGTGCTTTATATCCTTTTACAAAACAACTATTATCTTATCATGCTAATGATACAAATTCTAAAATAGGAATGTTAATTCTAGATGTGAAAGGTAATTACTACAAACAAGTTTTGCAATATGCTACTTTATATCATAGATTAGAGGATGTTATTCTTTTAGATTTATCTGGAAAATTTCATTATAACCCTTTGCATAAACCTAACTTAAAAGCATCTGTTTTGGCTAATCGATTAAAAACTATCTTATTATTATTTTCTCCTAACCAGACTGAACCTTTTTGGTTGGATACAGCCGAAATTATTTTGACAGAAGCAATCAAATTATGCCGTTTCTATAACCATGGATATGTTACTTTTGAAGAATTACATCGTCTAATTACCTTTTCCAATTATTATCAAGAAAAATTAGAAATCTTGCGCGAACTTTTTCTGCAAAATGCTTTTTCAAAACAAGATACTTATGAATTACTATCTGCCCTTACTTTTTTTGAAAAAGAATACCAACAATTAGATTCTAGAACACTTTCTATTTTAAAATCAGAAATTACTCGTATTACAAATTTTTTTGTTTCTGATTATCAGGTAAAAAATGTTTTTTGTTCTTGTTTAGAAGATTTAAATTTCTTAGGTTTCTCTGAGGTAATAAATTCTGGTAAAATTGTAGTTTTAAATATGAATATTGCTCATTATAAAAATCTGTCTAAAGTTATAGCCGCCTATCTAAAATTAGATTTTCAAACGGAAGTGCTAGAACGTCTTACCAATTTTTCTATCTCTAATCGTCCAGTTTGTTTTATATGTGATGAGTATCATGAATATGTCACTACTAATGATGCTGAATTTTTTGCTCAAAGTAGAGAAGCCAAGTGCATAAATATTGTTGCTACACAAAGTTATACTTCTTTATTAAATGCTCTTCCAAAAGATTCTAATGTAAAAGTCATTATTCAAAATTTAGTTAACAAATTATGGTTTCGTACAGATGACTTATATACCATTGAATGTATCCAAAAACAAATTGGAAAAGAAGAAAAGAAAAAAATTTCTAATACTATTTCTGAGAATGCCAAAGAAACAAAATATAATTATTTATTCCATTCTTTCCATTCTAGCGGTTCTAATATGTCCGAATCTTATAATACTTATTTTCAATCTGAATTTATTTTTGATACACACTTTTTTACACAGGAATTAGAAACTTTCTCTTGTCTTAGTTTTCTCTCCGATGGTTCTAAAATTGTAAAACCACAAAAATTGAATTTAATTCCCTATTTTAAATAATTATTAGGAGGCCTAATTATGCATAAATCTATTTTTTATTTTTTTAGTATTTTTATTTTTTCTATTTTATTTATTTTTCTATTTTCTTCTTTTTGCTTTGCATGGGGAGAACCCGAATTAATTAGTAAATTGAATAAGGCTTTTGAAACAATTGAAGATTGGCTTATTAAATTATCTACACCTGCTGCCGCTGTAGCCGTAGGTACTGGCGTATTTATGAAAAAATTTAGCTTTGGTGATGAAGAAAAAATTCGTGTTGGTAAAAAATTAATCAAAGGTAGTCTTTTTTCTTATGCCTTTATTTTAGCTATTAATCTAATTTTATCAGCAATTAAATCTCTTATTGGATAACTCTTCACTTTTTTTGAAAGGAGATATTTTTGGAAACTACACAAAATCAAATTACAGAAATGATTATTCAAACCATTAATACTTTATTTAGTACTCTATTTTCTTCTATTGATAATCAAATTTATTCTATTTTAGATAAATTAACCTTTATTTCTCCTGATATACTACATGATGCTTATTTCTCACACATATTAGGAAATCAAACCATGCAAAATTTAATTCTAATTGCCAACAGTCTTTTACTTGCCATCTTTTTATATTATGCCATACGTCTATTATTTTCACATTTTTCTTACATAGAAATAGAGCGCCCTTATCAATTTATTTTTAAATTACTATTTTTTGCTCTATGTATAAATGGTTCCTATTTTATTTGTGAACAAATATTATCTATTAATGATTTATTATCTTCTGCTATCACAGATGTTGGAAAAATACTATTCCAAAAAGAAATTTCTTTTAACCAATTTATTTTAACTTTAAATTCCATTATTAGTATAGAAAAAGACAGCTTTAATATTTTTTCTATTGATGGATTAATAAAAGGATTTATTTCCATAGGATTATTCAATCTAGTTTTTTCTTTTTCTCTGCGCTATATTATGGTTAAAGTCTTTACCTTTCTATCTCCTTTTGCTTTTTTAACCTTAATTAATCATTCGACCTCTTGGCTTTTTAAGACTTGGATAAGAAGTTTTCTTAGTTTGCTATTATTGCAGTCTTTTATATCTATTATTTTATTAGTCATTTTTTCTATTTCTTATCAGACACAAGATTTATTTTCTAAATTTATTTTAATTGGAGGTATTTATGCTTTATCTAAATCTAACCAATATATGAGGGATTTACTCGGCGGTATTTCAACAGATATTTCACAAAACTTTACTAATCTACGCACTTTTTTTAAATAATTTTTTTAGAAGGAGGACTTATGAAATTTATTTTTCCACAAAATTATCAGTTTTCTAGTAAACTATTTGGTGTTATTGATTATTCTACAGCTATTTTTAATCTTATTTGTTGGATTATTTTCTTTACTCTAGGTAACCTTTTATTTCAAAGTCTAACTTGGAAAATCACTTTTTTTATTATTTTTTGTTTTCCTATTTTTCTAATTAGTATTATTGGTTTTCATCATGAAAATATACTATACGTTTTTCATTATCTTTTTCTTTACTATAAAAGGCAAAAAGTCTATCTCTATCAAAAATAACTACTTTTATATCTTTTTCTTTCTATTCTTCTTGTTTATTTTCTTTTTCTTAGTTGTAAAAGAAGTAGAAAAATGCTATAATTTGTTGTAGTTTAAATTTTCTATTGGAAGGAGAGCATACTTATGAAATTAGAACAAAACGACTTACCACTACTTTTTTCAAATACCGAATTGCCAGACATCTTTTTTACAGAATATTTGTCACAAACCAATGGTGATTTTATTAAAGTATATTTATATATGATTTTCTTATCTAAATATGGAAAAGATATAAAATTAAATGATTTGTCTAAAAAACTAGAACTTCCTTTGAAAACTATTCAAGATGCTATTAAATATTGGGAAGATAATGGCGTAATTACGAAAAAGAATATGGGTTATATTCTAAATAATCTACAAGAATTAGAACTTCATAAACTATATAAACCTCGTGTTTCTCTTTCAGCCGATACGTTGCAACAAACTGCACAAAATCAGTATCGAGCTAAAGCTATTGA
>CATXTS010000137.1 GCA_958402495.1 uncultured Clostridiaceae bacterium | reverse complement strand
TTATTACGATTATTGTTTTAATTATATTAGCAGGTGTGGCGATTAATGCATTAGTTGGAGAAAATGGTATTATTACGCAGGCACAAAGAGCAAAAGAAGATACCGATAAAGGTCAAAGGGATGAACAAGGTGGTCTATTAAGTTTGGAACAACAGGTTGATGAAGCATTAGGACAAACCTATCTTACAGAAAAAGGTGTTAATAAACCATCTCTAACAGCGGGAATGACACCTATTAAATTTGTAGACCCAACGAATAGTGAAAAAGGAAAAGTAGAGAAAACAAATAGTGAAGATACTAATTGGTATGATTATAATGCTAAAAAGTGGGCAAATAGCCAGACAGAAGATGGAAGTATGTGGGTATGGATACCAAGATATGCTTATAGAGTAAATGAAACAGATAAAAAATTTGATATTAAATTCTTAATAGGAACGACGGACAATTATTATGATGAAAATGGGAAAATTCAAACAGCAAAAAGATGTACTAATGTAAATGAAGAAATAGATACTAAAACTGGATATACTGTACATCCTGCGTTTACGGATGAAACAGCCATTGGATACAGAAATGGCGGTTGGGATAAAGAGTTAACAGGAATATGGGTAGCAAAATTTGAAGCAGGATATGCCAGCGGAAATAACTCTGCCCCAGTTAAATCAAGTAGTGTAAGCTATTCACAAAGTAATGCATGGGTAAGAGCAATAGAAAGAGGACAAAGTAGTGATGGAAGTGAAAGTGCTCGTAACTGGCTAGATGGAATTTATGGTTCTACCAAAACAGCTATTAAATACCCAACCTTCCAACCAGTTACTTACAGTATGAATTATATTAACCATAATGATGCTTTTAACATAGCAAAAGCTATGACAGAGAATGGAAATATATATGGATTAACAGGAAGTGCAGATTCTCACTTAATGAAAAATAGTGAATGGGGAGCAGTAGCTTACTTAAGCCAAAGTAAATATGGCTTAAATGGAACAGATATTACAGTCAATAATGTAAGTTTAAACAGTGGAGGAGCCAAAAGAACGAATACAGCAGGAAAAAGTGGAGTCGATAGTGTATATGCAGTAACAGGCTGTACATCTGCATCTACTAGTGCAGGAGAAAGTGTACAGATAATCGCCAATATCAATGAAACAACAGGAAATACAGCCAATAATGGGACCTATACATGGGACCAATTAAATGGTTGTAAGGCAAGTAGTAGTGGAACTATTTATGGAATCTATGACCTAAGTGGAGGAACATGGGAAAGAACAGCCGCTTATGTAGCAAATGGAAATAATAATTTAAAAAATTACGGAACAAGCATAGCGTATGATGGAAATACATTAAAAACCGCTAGTACAAAATATACAACAGCCTATCCATTTGATAGTAGTACAGATAACACAGATATTGCTAATAATAATGCAAATTTAGATATAGCCAACGCCAATAACTACAAAAAAAATACATTAATCTATGGCGATGGTATCCGTGAGACATCTACAGCTGGAACTGGAAGTAGTTCATGGTATAGTGACTACTCGTGTTACTCAGGCTTGTACTATCCGTTCTCGATTCGTGGCGGTAATTTATGGAATGGCTCGGGTGCCGGTCTCTTCTATTTTTATCGTAATGATGGCACTAGTACTTACCATAGTGGGTTCCGTATAGTGCTTACCGTATCCTAACATTCAAAAATATTTTCTATAGCAAAAAACTAAAAATAAATTCTTATACGAAAAAAATAATTATTTAAAGAAAAGCAAATTAGAAATAAAATTCTAGTTTGCTCTTTTTTATGCAAACTTGTAAACAAATGAGTTGATTATAAAATTAATAAGTATAGAAAGAAAATATTATAATGAGAACAAATAAAAAAGGAATATTGACTTTAACCAAAAGGTAATATAAAATACAAGTATAAAGATTGAAAAATTGGAAAACATAAGAAAAAGAAAGGGAGAGAAAACATGCAAAAAAATTGGAAAGAACAAGGTGTAACTTTAATTGCGTTAGTTATTACGATTATTGTTTTAATTATATTATCAGGTGTGGCAATTAATGCGTTAGTTGGAGAAAATGGAATTATCACACAGGCACAAAGAGCAAAAAATAACACAGAATTAGCAGAAAAAGATGAAGAGGAATTATTAGAAGATTTAGTTAGTCAAATAGATTATTCCCAAGCAAATACTAATTTAGGAATGGTAAAAGTAGGAGAAACTGCCATAAGAAATAGTACGATGAATGGGCAAAAAGGAAGCTATGCCAATCCAGTTATACCAAAAGGTTTTAAAGCAGTAGATACCGATATAGCAAAATGGAAGGATGAAAACGGCTACCAATTTGGATTAGTCATTGAGGATGATACTAAAGACGAAATAACACAAAACAGTCAATTTGTGTGGATACCTGTAGAAGACTATCAACATTTTCATTTAATAGAAGGTTATTTAAATGGTAATTTAACAACATATTTGTCTAGAACAGAAAATGCCTCTAGAGAAGCAGGTGCTAGTAAAACAGAGAAAATTCCTCAACTACCAAATTCGGGAAAAAATGCTCTATTAGGTACCAATGAAAGTATTAATATGTATAGAAGTATAAGCACTTATGGAGGATTTTATATCGCTCGTTATGAAGCAGGTATTGCAGGAACAGTAAATTCAACTCAAACCAATGATAGTAACAAACAAATCCAAGATGGTAGTATAAAGCCAATATCTAGGGAAAAAGTAGGAGTATGGAATTTTATTGCTTGGGGTGGAACAAAAGAAAAAGAAGCAACTGACGGAGAATTTGGAAATGATAAACAAAACGGCGCTGTAAAAGTGGCAAGAAGTATGTATAATAATCCAATAGAAGGAATCCATAATAAGAATACAACTGTGAAAAGTACATTATGCTATGGCGTGCAGTGGGATGCCATAATGAACTTTATAGATAAAAATTATGAAACTGGAACCTGTGATTCTAATTCCTTTTTAGTCAATAGTAATAATCAAGGAAATTATTCAGGAAACATTGCAACAACAGGAAGCAAAAATGAATATAATGTGAAAAACATTTATGATTTGGCAGGCAATGTATATGAGTGGACTATGGAAGCATTTCACACAGAATATCGTGTTACTCGAGGTGGCAATTGGAATGTTAGTGCTACTTATGCTCCAGCATCGCAACGTGGAAATAATAATCCAGATAATAGCTATGACAGTATCGGTTTTCGAGTAGCTTTATATTTATAATAACAAGCAAGGAAAAAACCTTCTTATGATATTTTGCTTTATCATAAGAAGGTTTTTCTTTTATTTTTACATAATGTATTTAACATATCCTATATAGGCTCTTTTTTATATTTTATAACATTCCCCATTTTTATAATCCTTTTATTTCTGTTCTCAATTGTTCTACTTCATACACCCTTTTCTAAGAGTGTCACTATTTATAAAGAACAAATTAGAAGTAAAAATTCTAGTTTGCTCTTTTTTATGCAAACTTGTAAACAAATGACTAGATTATAAAATTAATAAGTATAGAAAGAAAATATTATAATGAGAACAAATAAAAAAGGAATATTGACTTTAACCAAGAGGTAGTATGAAATCAACAAAGAAAAGATGAAAACGAAAAAATTGGAAAACATAAGAAAAAGAAAGGAAACGAAAAATATGAAGAAAAAATGGAAAGAACAAGGTGTCACTTTAATTGCATTGGTAATTACTATTATTGTATTAATTATTTTAGCAGGTGTAGCAATTAATACGTTAGTCGGAGAAAATGGTATTATCACACAAGCACAAAGAGCTAAAGATGATACCGAAAAAAGTCAAAAAGAAGAATTGAGCGTTTTAGTTAGTCTAGAACAACAAATAGATGAAGCTTTAGGTCAAACTTTTATTATAGAAAAAGGAGTGAATAAACCAGTTTTAACAACAGGAATGACACCCATTAAATTTATAGACCCAACTAATAGTGAAAAAGGAAAAGCAGAGAAAACAGAAAGTACAAACATAGACTGGTATGATTATAATAGTAAAAAGTGGGCAAATGCACAGACTGAAGATGGAAGCATGTGGGTATGGATACCTAGATATGCCTATAAAGTAAATGTTAGTAATCAAACTTTTGATATAAAATTTTTAATAGGGACAACAGATAATTACTATGATGAACATGGACAAATTCAAACAGCAAAACGTTGTA
>CATXTS010000136.1 GCA_958402495.1 uncultured Clostridiaceae bacterium | reverse complement strand
TAATATAATCTCTTTTGGCAATTTTGAATAATTTTACCAATTCAGCTTTTGGTACATTTACATTGTTATTAGCAAATTCATCATTAATAAAAGCATCAATCAACCCTTCGCTAAAATCCTTTTCTGTTAAATAATCTTTACAGAACTTTACAAAGATTAATCTATATGGCTTTCTAATCAATTCTAGCAACTCCATAAATTCATTGCAATTATCAATCATTCTTTCTGCATCTATAATAACTTTCTTATATGCTTTTTCATCTTCAAATATATTTACAAGTCTATTATCAATGATATATGTTGGATTTTCAATTATAGGGTGGTTACAAACAAATGGAATGTCAGTTTGTATAACTTCTTGCATCAAAAAATTTTTAGCCATTTCTTTACATTCTTCTAAATCAGTCTTATATAAAAAATCCATAATGTTTTTATTCCTTCCATTTTATTTCATTATATCACATTTTGTCAATAGTCCTGTTTCTCCTAGTTTAATAAATTTCTTCAAAAAATGTTTCTTCATAAGCATTCTTGCTAAATAGCTTTAATACCAGTTTTTTGAAATCCTTGTCATTACATACTGTAACTTCATTACTGAAATCATAGATGTATTCATAATTATCAACACATACAGGAACTTTACTGAACTTGAAAGCATTATGTAAAATATCTTCCTTTTCTTCATCTGTATCTTCATCATATAGATAAAGATAAGATGTAAAAATTATTCTGTTTTGAATATTCTCACTAGGTACGATAATAGGCAAATAATTTCTCACAAACTCTAAATATTCATCAGGATTAGTAATATTTAACTTTTCCATTTCTTCCTTTTTTAAAGGAAGTTTTGTTTGATGATAAAAATCGAGTGAAAGTTTAAAAAGAACATATATTAACCCAACAATAACCATTATTGCTACAATTCCTAAAAGTATCATTGAACCAACAAAAGCAACTTCATTATAAAATTCACTATGAGATGGATTTGTCATTGCATCTATCAATGTATATATCACACCAGCACAAATAATAAACATCAAAAGATTTTTACCATACATTCTAAAGATTGATGTTTTCTTTTTTATACTCTTAAAACTGTTTTTCATTTTCTCGCCTCTGTTCTTTCTTTAAATTTAATTTATTAATTATTTACTAAAATAATCTATTTCTACTACTCATATTTGCTCAAATCTCCGTCATATAGTTTAGGTGTTCCATCAGCATTGTACATAGCAGTTAGTCCACCTTTTCAGTACCTTCATGCCACCAATACATAACCTTTGTATCTTTATCTACATAAATTGTGTTATTCCAATCGTCATATATACAAATCAAAGGATTTTTATATGTAATCTTTTTTTCTTCTACTTGTTCAGTTTTAGTATCTTCTTTCTTTGATGTTTTTTCTTCATCTTCACAACCTGTCAAAAATACCATACAAATTGTAATAGTAAATACAAATAAACATAGTCTTAATTTTTTCATTATCAGTTCTCCTACTTATCCCATCATATTAATTCTAGTTATAATGTTTATCAATTCATCATCTTCACATTCATTTTCTGGTGTGAATGTACCTGTTAATTCATTTAAGGCACTTTTTTGAATTGATTTATAAATGATTTCATCTTTTTCATATAACGCATAGCAAATTTCTCTTATACAATCTTTTAAATCTTCTTTTTCCATACTTTTATAATTTTCTGTTACATATTTATAAAAGCCATCTCTTGCTATTCCATCTAAATGTTTCATCTTCATATTCTTGTTCTCCTTTTATACAAGGTGGAAGTACTTCCACCTTGTTAATCAAACATATCATCTACAGCATTTGCACATTCTTTTATATGAAAAATCATTTCATTAGCACGTTCTTTAACAGATACACAAAATTTATTGATAACATCTTTGGTGGCTAAATTCATATCAAAACTAAATTCTTCTTCTTGCGTTGAATATGGCATTAAATAGATTACTTTAATATTGGTTTTGTTTTCATTTTGTTCAACTCTAACAACTTCAACTTCATCATCTACTTTACTAAAAATCTTTTTCCAATATTCTATTGTCTTTTTCATTAGTATTCTCCTTTAAATTCATTTTTTATAAAATCCATTTGTTCTTGGGTTAAAGTTATCCATTTATTCTTTTCATCTATTCCAACAAAAGCAACACTTCCAATAACATTGGTTATATCCACTCCACCATTGTAAATGTCAAAGTTCCATTGCTTATCAACTTCATTTGCATCTTTATCTTTTAGCATGATAATATTTCTCTTTTCAAACTCTTTTATAGTAACTGTTTCTATTGTTTTACAATCTAAAGTCAAAAGGAAAATATCTTTTTTTAGTTCTTTTGCATGAACAACTTTCGGTTTTTTATTTGGTTCTTTAACAATGAATTGAACTTTATTTAATTTCATTATCTTTTTTTCAATAAACCGTGTAGGTAGATAATTTTTGTATTCTACTTCAAAATCCCCTTGAACAATATCTTTAATTTTACAATCAAATTTATTATCAACAATAACCATATCTCCTATTTTATATTCCGTCATTTTAGTTCTCCTTTCTTCTACACTTTTATTATACTATTTATGTGTATTACTGTCAACACTTTATATCTTAAATCTATCAATCGCTCTTATCATTCTTGTTTTTACATTTGTTCTGCAATCTTCTTTATCAACAATATTGTATCTTATCATTTGATTTTCTACATATCTGCTGTAATGCTGTACTATATGATTTATAGCACTTTCATTTCCCTCTTTTGCGTAAATCAATGTTTCTACTAAATTCATATTATTCCAAATATTCCTCTCTTATATATTTTTTTATATTTATAAGTATTCTTCTAATTGTACTATCATCTTTTCCTGTTATCTTTGCAATTTCTACAGATGTCATATTATCTATAGCCGAATATTTTAATATCTCTCTTTTCTCATTTGAGAGTTTTAATATTATCTTTAATAGTCTTTCATCTGTTACTATTTCTTTAATGTCAGTTAAAAACAAATCATCATCAATCGTTGTTATAGCCTGTTCATAATCAAAAGTTTCTAAAGACATTTCATTTGTATTTTTTCTCATTTCTTTTTCAGCATAATTAATAATAGTGTTCTTTATTGTCTTTTTCATATATGTATCAAATTCTTTTTCAATGATGCTATAATTCAAAAAAAGCCCACCCCACAATCTGGGGTAAGGCTTATCTTATGAATATATCATTTTTATATTCTTATTCTAATTGCAAAATGGGTTTTCTAGGATTTCTTCTTTTGTTTAATTATCCTTCCCTTTTTATTTTAACATCTTTTTCCATTTTTTGCATTTTATGTCTACTTAAAGTAAAAAAGTATGCAATCAGCATACTTTAACGTTTATCAAGAATATAAATTTTGATGGTGTATTGTATTAGGTTGGTATTTTCGTTTCATCTCAATTTATATCCATTAGTATTATAGCACATTTTTAATCTTCCCACCACTTGAAATTTTTCACTTCATCTGTATATTCAACCTTTGTAGAATTAGTTAAATTGTTTGTTCCAATAGTTATCTTATCAGTATTGTTTTCTACTTTTACTCCATCATTTTCACTAGCTTTTTTTGTTTCTTCTAGTTGTTCTTCTTTTTGTGTATCGCTATCTTTATTTTTATTAAGATTTGGTATGAATGATGATTTATATATTTTCATTTTAATTCCATAAACTGCACTTTTGTAACTGGATTTTAAAGGTTCATATTCTAAAGAAACATCACTACATTTTTCGTTTATTTCCTTTATTGAGGGCTCTATTACAAATCTTTTTAAATCTCTCCATTCCAAAAACTTATTTTCAACACTTAAAAATTTTCTCATGTTAGGCATATTCTCACTATCATTATTCAAATACCACGTAAAATTAGTAACCGATTGGGTTTGCAATATCATTTTGCAAAACTCATAAAACCGAGGACTATATTTACCTTTTAATTTTACAACTTGTTCTAAATAAATCCATGTATGATTATATTTTAGTTCATCTAAAAGAGGTAGAAATTTTTCATGAAATTCCATTGTTACCTTATTATTCATTGGATTAATATATGATGTCAGCAACGCACCAGAAACTATGATAATATCATCATCTTTGGCATCTAATGATTTCCTTAAATCTGTATCAAGTCTATCTGCTCTCATTGGTACTGACAATACTGATTTTGAGATAATACTTTCAATCA
>CATXTS010000135.1 GCA_958402495.1 uncultured Clostridiaceae bacterium | reverse complement strand
AAAGAACTCCTTGAATTCGCTATAAAGTTGTCCTGCTAGCGTTTTATTATGTGCTAACACAAGTGTTGGTTTTTGTACTTTTTGGATAATATTGGCCATGGTAAAAGTTTTTCCGAGAACCTGTAACCCCTAGAAGTGTTTGAAACTTTTTACCTTCCTCTATTCCTTTACTTAAATATTCTATTGCCTGTGGTTGGTCGCCTGTTGGCTTGTATTCTGATACTAGCTTAAACATGATAAAATCCTTCTTTCTCTAAATTTATCGCATACTATGGCTGTAACTCACTTCGTTCGAACAGCCATAGCAAATTTAAACATTTTTCCTCCTTTGTGACCCACTAAAAACGATTACTATCAACCTAAAAAATTCGTGTAAAGATATTTTTTATTATTTTTTTGCTGTTTTTGGTTACATAATTAGCGATTACACGACTAGGGTCACAAACTTTATATTTTCAAACCCAATAACTCTAAATAATACTATTTAAAATTAGAAGTGATTTTATAATTCACAATGGTATTTTAGCATTTTTTCATAAAAAATACAAGGTATGTATCTACCCTGTATGATTATCTCTTTTTAGTTAATTATGCAACTATTTTTTTATAATATTCCTACAATATTGTATCTGTTTCTATATATTATTATTCTTCATAACTTGTAATTTGTCGAGCAGTTTATCATTTAAAAAATAATCCCATTATTAATCCATCGTGATACTTACCATCAACTAAAAATGCTTTTTTTATTCTGCCCTCTTCTTCAAAACCATACTTTTTATATAATGCAATACCTTTTTCATTATTACTAAATACTTCTAATTCAATTTTTTCTAGTCCATCTATATTTTGTGCATATTCTAGCATATTTTCAATTAATCTACTTCCTATTTTTTACCCCAATATTCTTTTTTTACAGTAATTCCAAAACTCGCTCTATGTCTTCTTTTAATTTTAATATTACGGTCAAAAGGCAACAATCCTACTAGTTCATTATCAGTATTAATTGCAATTAACCAAAATTTATTATTATCGATTCTCGTAATATCTTTTTTTCGGTTTCTAAATCAGTCATTTTATCCTCTGGATGACTTGCTAAAAAAATAGATTCAGTTCTAACAAGTTTAGTATATTCTAAAATTTTAGTAGCATCTTCTTCTTTTGCTTTTCTTATAACTATATTATCATTCATTACCTATCATCTCCTTTGATTTAATCCAATAGAGAAATTACTAGTCGTAATTTATATTATATACTACATATCAGAATAATAAAATACTTTACAAGAACTTCTCAAAAATATCCAAAACTTTTCCTCTGTAATACCCCTACAGTACTCAAAAAGTCCTGAAAGTATTTGTTTATAAGCACTTATAATTAACGGTCGAGTAACAAGTTGTCTTACTTAATATAAGTAAAACCTTAGAGTTGTGATATCTCTAAGGTTTTTAATTTGTATCGTTTTAGTAACTTTTTTAAATTGACATGTTAAATAATATAAAAAATCTAGCCATATTAATGGTAATTTATGGAGTAGTAAAATATAGCATAAAATAGCTTTATCTGCAAGAAAAACTCCCACCATTTCTAGTGGGAGCGAACGGTACATCGTTTACAAAACACTAATGAAAAATGTTGGAGCAAAAACACTGTAAGTCTTTTTTAACTCCCATTTGTGTTCCTTCACTTTTTCCTCAACTTTTGCCCAAACAGCATCTTCAAGTTCCTTATTTCTTGGGACATCAAACATTTCTTGTCCAGCACGTGAGCAATGTAGTGAGAAAAAATTCTGGTAGCCCCAATCGTTTTTAAAACTAAAATAGTCAAGTTGAAATGATATTCCATATTCATCATCGCAACCTCTATCTTTGGCATCTTTGGTTATCCGTTCAATGGCCTCAATAATTTCATTAGCTGTCTTTTCAATCGTATTTTCCATGATTTGTTCCTCCTAAATATAATTATTATTTAGAATCTATATAAGCCTTCTATATAATAGATTATACTACATTATGTAACTTTTATCAACAAAAGGACTAACTTATTTTACTTTTTTGTAAAGTATTTAACTTTCCAGTTCCCCTACAACTTACTATTTGATATTAAAATAATTATATTTTATCGGCACTTTTGTATATTTATAATTGTAGCTCATCTCTGTCATAATCTTAATTTTCCTATTCTTCTTGTTCTTCGTCATCTACTATTTTCTTATTTTTTAATTTTTCTTTTCTTCCTCAATTGCTTTAATTAATTCTAAATAATGTTGCAAACCTAATTGGGCAAACACGGTCTTCAAAATTGGATATGTTAAATATTTATAATGCAATTACACATATTATTTCAATTTTTTAATATCTTCACCCATTATTTTTAAATAATCTTTTTCTGCTTGGGTCAAGTGAGTTTTCATGTATTTATCATATTCTTCATGTGCTTTTTCTAAGGCTTCTTTATGCGATACTACTCCTTTATTAGTTAAGAGATCACTTTTTGTCATCTTTAAAAAGCTATCCAATTCAATTATCCAATCTTTCATCTTCATTGCATGCATGTTTAAAGCGTTAATTTCTGCTATATCTAGATATGCAGATACCATTCTATTTAATATTTGCAATTCTTCTTGCGTTAAATAATTTTTAGCAATTTCAGTCTCAGCTTTTGTTGGAATATCTCCTTTAAAATTAGTTAATCCAATATTTTCTTTATTGCTATCTACTCTGTTATAAATGACTTCTGCTGCGGTATTTCCATGAACTGCATAATGCATTTTATTTTGAACAGTTTTAAAAAAATCTTTTGTTAATTCATTGTTTGCATCATAATCTATACTTGTTGCATAAATATCTAATATTTTTCTCCAAAATACTTTTTCGGATGAACGGATATCTCGAATCTTTTCTAATAATTCTTCAAAATATACTCCTCCACCATTATTTTTCATTCTATCACTATCTAAATTATATCCTTTAATTAAATATTCTTTAATTAATTTATTAGCCCATATTCTAAATTGTGTTCCACGAATTGATTTTACTCTATAGCCTACTGATATAATTAAATCTAGATTATAGTATTTGACATTTCTTTGTACGGTTCTATTACCTTCATTTTGAACTGTCAAAGATTCCTTGACAGTTGCTTCTTGTTTTAGTTCACCTTCATCAAATACATTTTGTATATGATTACTTATATTTTGTTTAGTTGTATCAAATAATTCTGCCATTGCATTTTGGGTTAACCATACATTTTCTTCTTCTAATTTAACTTCTATTTTAACTTGTCCATCTTCCGTTGTATAAATTATAATATCATTTTCTAAATTATTTAGTTTGTTATTCAATTCAAGTCACCTTCTTTTTATTTTTGTTATTATATCAAGATTCTATCCTGTTTTAAATAGTTGCATAAATATTTATATAAAAAATGAACGAATTTTACACGAATTGGGTCACAAACTTTTTTGTTTGTTTGATTTTAATTAGTTTTTTTAGGCTTATTTAATCATTTTTTACTAAACTAAATAAAACTAAAAGGAGTTAAAAATCCCTAAATAACGCCATTTCTGATATTAATCATAATAGGACACAAAGTATTCTACGTTATTATCAGGAAAAAATTCCTTGAATTCGCTATAAAGTTGTCCTGCTAATGTTTTATTATGTGCTAAGACAAGTGTTGGCTTTTGTACTTTATTAATAATATTTGCCTTGTAAAAGTTTTTTTCGAGAACCTGTAACCCCTAGAAGTGTTTGAAATTTTTTGCCTTCTTCTATCCCTTTACTTAAATATTCTATTGCCTGTGGTTGGTTGCCTGTTGGCTTGTATTCTGATACTAATTTGAACATTTGTCCTCGTATAATCAATCTAATAGAAAAATCTTAGATTGACTCCTTTCTATTTTATATTTTCTAATTATTTCATATAATTAGAATGCACTGTGGATTTGTTCCTCCTTTATATTTATCACTCTGTACTACTATTAAAATTTATATTTGTTTTAATACTGGGAATTCCTCTCTATATTGTCTTTGTTCTTCTAAATTCAAATACGCAGAAATAATTCCTTCTTCTTTTTCTATCTGCTCCATAATAGTTCCATTGTAGGAGATAATCCTTGTGTTACCACAAATTCCTTCTCCAGTTTGATTACATGCACAAAAGTATACTTGATTTTCAATAGCCCTTGCTATCGGTAATATATTCCAAGCTGCTTCTCCTGTATTGTTTCTAAAATGAGATGGTAAAAATATTATTTCAGCGCCTTCTTTTATTAACTCTCTAAAATAT
>CATXTS010000134.1 GCA_958402495.1 uncultured Clostridiaceae bacterium | reverse complement strand
TGGAATAAAAGATATAGAGATAATATGGATAAAATGAAAAGTGGAGACATCTATGAAGTTGCTGATGTAGTTAGAAATTTAGCATTTAAACAAAAAGAAAAAGGTTTATCTACGGGTGAAAAAAAGATGTTAAATAATGCAAAGCAAATCTTAGTAAGTGAACTTGTATTAGCAGAACATGCTTCTCAAGAAGAAGTAGAACAATTAGTAGACAATAAAATAGAAATGTCCTTTGAAGAATATAAATTAACAACGGGTATATCTACTGAAATTGGAAAAGATATTGTAAAAAAATTTATTCCTTATGATGGTACAGGAACAGAAGCTTAAAAAAGAGAACATAACATACGAAAGACGACTGATATAGTCGTTTTTTCTTGCATTTAAAATGAAAAAAACTGTAAATAAATGGAAAATAAAATTACGAAATTTGTCATCTTGTATAATATAAAAGAAGGATTTGTAATGATTCTGTCGAATAATATAGTTATAATGAAGAAAGGTAACCAAAAATGGTACGATATAGTGATGAATTAATTGATGAAATTAGAAATGGAAATGATATCGTAGATGTGATTTCCCAATATGTAGTATTAAAAAGAAGTGGTAGAAACTTTTTTGGATTATGTCCATTTCATAAAGAAAAATCACCTTCTTTTTCTGTCTCACCAGATAAGCAAATTTTTCATTGCTTTGGTTGTGGGGTAGGTGGTAATGTCTTTCATTTTGTCAGTAAAATCGAAAATTTAAATTTTAAAGAAACCGTGGAGATGTTAGCTGATAGATGTGGCGTTAGTTTACCTTTATTAGATAATGAAGGAGATAGTAAAACGGCATTACTAAAATCAAGAGTTTATGAGATTAATACAATAGCTGCCAATTTTTATCATGAAAATTTGTACAAGCCTTCTGCAAAACCGGCACAAGAATATGTCAAAAAAAGAAAACTAGATAATGCTACTTTAAAAAATTTCTTAATTGGTTATGCGGGCAATTATAATGAACTAGCTACTTTATTAGCACAAAAAGGGTATACAGAAGAAGAAATGTTAGCTTCTAGTTTAGTTAATAAGACACCAGATGGTAAATATATCGACCGTTTTCGAAAAAGGCTTATGTTTCCAATACAAGATATTCGTAATCGAGTAATTGCCTTTGGAGGAAGAGTCTTAGATGATAGTAAACCTAAATACATTAATTCACCAGAAAACATAGTCTATAGTAAAGGAAGACATTTATTTGGACTAAATGTAGCCAAAAGAGGTGATTTGAAAAAGATTATTATTGTTGAAGGATATATGGATGCCATTTCTTTACATCAAAGAGGGATTACCAATGCAGTAGCTTCTTTAGGAACGGCAATGACAGAAGCACAAGGTAGATTACTACGTAAAAGTAGTGAACAAGTGATTATTGGATATGATTCCGATGGAGCAGGACAAGCTGCTACTATGAGAGGTTTAGAGATTTTACAAAACTTAGGTTGCGATATACGTATATTACAATTAGAAGGAGCAAAAGATCCTGATGAATTTGTCGTAAAATATGGACCAGAAAGATTTGAAAAAGAAGTGGATAAGTCTATTTCGCTGGTAGAGTATAAAGTAAAAATGTTACAAAAAGATTTAAAATTAGACCAGGCTAATGATAAAATCAAATTCTTAAAAGAAATAGCCAAGGTGTTATCTAAAATGGATAATGAAATTGAACAAGAAGTATATGCAGAAAAAATAGCAAAAACTTATCAAATTTCAAAAGAAGCAATTTATGCAGAAATCAAAAAGTTAGATTCTACTGTCTCCCAAGGAAGCAAAACATTAGAAAAAGCAAAGCCTAGATTAGAAGACAAAAAGCAGGATGAGAATGTGCAAAATGAACAAATAGATAGAAGAGAAAGACTAATTATCTATTTCTTAGTCAACTATCCAGAAGAAAGCTATACTGTCTTAAAACAGTATATAAAGCCAGAGGATTTAAAAAATGAAAGAAATCAAAACATTTTAAAAAAATTGTATGAAGAATTTGAAAAAGGAAATAGTAATACTAATAATGTATTAGATTGGTTTATTGATGAAGAAACCATTAACTATCTTTCTTGGATTATGGCTTATGATTTTGAAATTGTAGAGATTGATAAAGGTATTGAGGATGTATTACGTAGCTATCAAAAGGAAAGAGTGATAGCAAAGCGAAATGAAATTATTAAACAGTTAGAAAATAAGAATTTAACAAAAGAAGAGACACATGCTTTAGAAAATAAACTAAATGATATTATTATACAACTGGCAAAAATGAAATAGGAGGGATTAGCAGTGAAGAAAACTGAAAAAGCAGAAGAAATAGAAGAAGTAAAAAAAGAAGACAAAGTAGCTAGTAAAGAGAAAAAAGCCGATATGAAGGCAACTATTAAAAAAGATACGAAAAATACAGGAAAGAAAGAACAAAATACGGAACTTGCCAAAGAGCAAGAAGCAAAAGAAGCCGATAAAGTAAAAGAAATTATTGAAAAAGCAAAAACAAAAGGAAAAATTACGTATGGCGAATTAGCCAGTCAACTAGATGAAGCTAATGCTGAGCAGATTGATAAAGTATTTGATGCTTTTGAAGATTTAGGGGTAGATATTTTACAAGAAGATTTAGAAGAACCAGATATTGAGGATTTAGAAGAAGTAGAAGATATTAAATTAGAAGATATTGACTTAACCGCTATGGATGGGGTAAATGTAGATGACCCTGTTAGAATGTATTTAAGAGAAATTGGTAGAATTCCTCTTCTTTCCTATGAACAAGAATTAGAATTAGCCCAAAAAGTATTAGAGGGAGACGAAGAAGCTAAACAAAAGTTAGCAGAATCTAATTTAAGATTAGTGGTTAGTATTGCGAAAAAGTATGTAGGTAGAGGAATGTTATTCTTAGATTTAATTCAAGAAGGAAACATGGGATTAATTAAAGCAGTAGAAAAATTTGATTATACAAAAGGATTTAAATTCAGTACCTATGCTACTTGGTGGATTAGACAAGCTATTACTAGAGCTATTGCAGACCAAGCAAGAACGATTAGAATTCCTGTACACATGGTAGAGACGATTAATAAATTAATTCGTACGTCCAGACATTTATTACAACAATTAGGACGTGAGCCTACCCCAGATGAGATTGCTAAAGAGATGGAAATTCCAGTAGAAAAGGTGATGGAAATTCAAAAAATAGCCCAAGATCCAGTTTCTTTAGAAACACCTATCGGAGAAGAAGATGATAGCCATTTAGGAGATTTTATCCAAGATGACGATAGTCCTGCACCACAGGATTCTGCAGCATATACTTTATTAAAAGAACAATTGGAAGAAGTTATGGGTACGTTAACACCAAGAGAAGCAAAAGTATTAAAATTACGTTTTGGTCTAGAAGATGGAAAGGCACGTACCTTAGAAGAAGTTGGAAAGGAATTCATGGTAACGCGTGAAAGAATTAGACAAATTGAAGCAAAAGCTTTGAGAAAGTTAAGACACCCTAGTAGAAGTAAAAAGTTAAGAGATTATATGAATTAATATAACAATAAAGAGGAGTAGAAGTTAGGGTTTTACTCCTCTTTTATATTGAAAATATATAATGTTTATTTAAGAAAAATAAAGGGAATATTAAAATAAATGAGGAGTATCTAATAATAACGAAAATAGATTTGAGAAGTTAAAAAAGGAAGAATAAAATAGAATATAGAAATATTAACAATTTGACAAGTATATAATATTAATTTATATTAAATATGCCAACTTGCTAAGGCAGGAAGGAGGTTAGTATTTTGCATAACTTTTTAAAGCTAATAGTTTTAATTGTTATTTATCTAATATTAGGCAAATTTGACAAAGAAAACTAAAAGGAAAAAGACTAGGAATTGCTCTCCTAGTCTTTTTTATAGTATTTGCATAACTTTTTATCTTGACGTCAAATATAGTATACTATATATTTTATTATATGTCAAATTTCTGTAAATATACATTAGTAAATTTTTCTTTAAAATGATAGAGGGTGTTACTTTATTTGTTTATATAAAAATTATCTATAATTCTATTTTTCTTTTTATGGATTTCTTCTTTTACTTTTTGTAGTTCGTAATTGAATGTGTTGAATACTTTTGCACGATGCCACAGGATATCTTCTATTATCTCTTGATTTATCTTTTGAGGTTTTCATATATACTTAAAAGTTTAAGCGTATCTTTATTACCTCTTTTCCATATTTTATATGATAACATACAGCACATATTTCACAATAGTTTTTTCATAAAAGTAGAAATTTCCTAACATATAAAAAATAACTAGCTAAAAGCTAGTTAAATTAGTTTTTTAAAAAAAATCAGTTTC
>CATXTS010000133.1 GCA_958402495.1 uncultured Clostridiaceae bacterium | reverse complement strand
ATCGTAGCGTCTATACATTTGCTTCTAGACAAGCCTTAAGATATGATATTGCTAGATTAGGAAATAAAATGATTGGTTGGAACTTAGAAGTGGTAGATGATTCTAAGGGAACGATACAATTTAGAAATGATGTAACGATAGAAAACTCTGAGGAAATGGATTTATTTGGCTATATGAAAACTGCCAAAAAAGAAGAAGGTAATTCTTTAACTAGAAGTGCTGCTGTAAGACTTAGCAATGCAATTTCTTTGGAAGATTATAAGAGTGATATGGATTTTCTTAATAATAAGGGGCTAGCAGATAGAATACAAGTATTTCCTAACTTAGCAAATATTGAGCAACATTTAAGTTTTTATACTTACACGATTACTATTGATTTATCAAAGATTGGAATTGATGGAGATATAAGATTGGAAAATGCTACAAGAGCAAAAAGAGTAAAAGAATTATTAGAGATTGTAAAAATATTAAATAGGGATATTAGAGGTAGGGAAGAAAATTTAAGTCCACTATTTGTAATAGGTGGTATATATACTCTAAATTCTCCTTTCTTTTTAGGAAGAATAAAATTAGAAGGAAAGAATGGAGAATTTTCTATTAATACTAATATGCTAAAAGATACATTAGACTTAACAATAGGAGAAGAGGCAATCGTAGAAGATACCTATGTAGGAGTGGTTAAAGATAGTTTTAAAAATATAAAAGAAATAGAAGAAGTATTTCCTGAAAAGATAACAAGTATACAAGAATTTTTTGAAAATTTAGAAAAACAAGTAGAGCAGTATTACCAAATGGAAGCATAGAAAGGGTGAAAAACATGAAATATTTAAAATTATGTTTATTCCAAGAAACAGCGTGTTATAAGAAACCATTTGCTTTCAAAGTAGCAGAAACATATCCTTTACCTCCCTACTCTACGGTTAGAGGCATGTTGCATAAAATCCTGCAAGCAAAGTCTGGTGAATATTTTCCTATGAATATTTCTATTCAAGGTGAGTATGAGAGCATTTTTTCTAATTATCAGAATTTGCGAATGTATAAAGGAAAAGAACAAGTTACTGCTATGCCAAGAAATGTTCATCAATTATTTCATGTAAATTTAGTACTACATATACAGGCTCAAGATGAAATAATAGATACATTATATCAAAATATTATTAATGGAAAAGAAAGCTTTACTCTAGGAAGAAATGAAGATATTGTAAGAGTGGATAAGGTAAAGATTATACCAGTTCCACAGAAAATGGCGGCAATGATTAACCATTATAATGCTTATGTTCCAGAACCATATAGTCATGAAGTAAAAGGTATACTATATAGATTAAATACCATCTATACTTTACAAAATAATTTGCGAATATGGAATAAAGTAAATGTGAAGTATGTAGAAAAATATGGAAATCAAGGAGTAGATGAAATTTTACAAGATGAAGACGGAGATTGTTTATTTTTATTGCCAGAAGAGCCACACTTATCATAAGTGTGGCTAAAAATATTTAAAAGGAGAAAGATAATGTATTATGCGAAATCAAAACCAGTAGAATCAATAAAAGAACATACGGACAGATTATTAGAAAATCTAGAATTACTAAAGAATAGCTATGGAAAAGAAATTCTAAAGGGAAAAAATATTGATGAAGAGAGATTTTGGTGGCTTTTAAAGATTATTTGTACATATCATGACATAGGAAAGGTATATACTCCTTTTCAAAATAAAATTAGAGAAAAATTGGGACAAGAAAAAATTCAGACGAGATTTAATTATGAAATGGCAAAGCACGAAGAGTTATCACCAATTTTTATACCGGTACAGAAACTGGGATTAACCAAAGAAGAGCAAAAATTGGTTTATCAAGTTATTTTTTATCATCATGAGAGAGAAAAAACAGTAGTAAACAATATAGTGGTTAGTCAAATTATTAAAGATGATATTTTACCACAAATAGATAAAATAGAAAAGGAAATGCAAATAGAGATAGAAAAGAACCCAAATGTATTTTATTTAAGACAGATAGGTAGAGGAAAAGTAGATAGAATTCATGAAGGAGATGAGCTCTATATAGAATATTGTTTACTAAAAGGTTTTTTACATCGTTTAGACCATAGCAGTTCTGCTCAAATAAAAGTAGAAGATAGTGTTAAGGAAAGCGTTAACGAATTAGTAGAAAAAGAATTTTCAATATTAAGAGAAATACAAGAATTTAGTAAGACATATGCAGAGGACAATTTATTAATAATTGGTTCTACAGGAATTGGAAATAAAGAAGCAGCATTATTATGGAGTGAGAGGAGTAAAATGTTTTTTACTTTACCAATTCGTGTTAGCATTAATGCTATTTTTGATAGAATTTATACACAAATAGGATATTCGCATGTAGGGCTATTACATTCTAGTGCGTTGGACTATTTGGAAGAAAAAGAAGAATTTAAAAGTTCTATGGAGTGCTATGAACAATCTAAAAATTTAGCCGAAAAAATTACAACTTGTACAATTGATCAAATATTTCCTTTTGTTTTTAAATATAAAGGTTATGAAAAAATGTATGCTACTTTAAGTTATTCTAAAATAGTTATTGATGAAATTCAGGCATATTCTCCGGAAATTGTAGCCATTATTCTAAAAGGGTTAGAGATGATTCATAAAATAGGTGGACATTTTATGGTTATGACTGCAACACTTCCTAAAATTTATACGGATAAATTAGAGGAGATGGGAATAAATTTTAGATTTAATAAATTTATATCAGATGTGTTAAGACATAAAATTTCTATACAGAAAAAAAGTATGAAAGAGGATTTAGATAATATTGGAGAAAAAGCAAATAAACATAAGGTATTAGTAATTGTTAATACCATAAATAAAGCAATTGAATTATTCTCTTTGTTAAAGGAAAAAAAATATGAAAATGTACAGTTATTACATTCTAGATTTATAAAACGAGATAGAAATAGAAAAGAAAAAGAAATATTGGAATTTTCAAAAAATCAAGAAGAAAATGGAATATGGATAACTACGCAATTAGTAGAAGCCTCTTTAGATATTGATTTTGATTATTTATTTACGGAAATGTCTACTTTGGATAGTTTATTTCAGAGATTTGGTAGATGCTATAGAAAAAGAAGTTATAAAGGTGAAAAAGCAAATGTTTTTATCTATTCTAAAGATATAAGTGGTATTGGCTATGTATATGATAAAGAGATATATAGTAAGAGTATGGAACTCATAGAAGCATATAATGGAAGATTTATAGAAGAAAAAGAAAAGGTAACATTAGTAGAAAAGTTATATTGTAGGCAGAATTTAGATGGAACAAAATTTTTAGAGACCTTTGAAGATAGTATGGATATTTTAAATAATATTATAGATTATGATACTAGTAAAACACAAGCACAGAAATTGCTTAGAAATATAGAAAATATTACGGTTATTCCTAAAAAAATATATGATGAAAATTTATCTTTATTTAAGCAATATGAACAAGAAACAGATTATAAAGTAAAAAGTAAAATAAAAAGAGAATTAAATAAACTAACAACTAATATTAGTAAAAAACAACAAAAGATATTAAAAGAATATCTAATAACGAATCCCTATTTAGAAGATACTTTTATTATAGATTTAAAATATGAATCAGAAAGAGGTTTGATTTTAAGAAAAGATGAAGAATATGATTTAGAAGAAAGGTTTAATTAAGAAAGATGATAGATGTTACAGGGATTATGGTTTACTATTATTTTATTTGCCAAAGAAAGCTTTGGTATTTTGTAAATAAGATACAAATGGAACAAAATAGCGAATTAGTTTCTATGGGAAAAATTTTAGATGAGACAAGTTATCAAAGAGAGAAAAAGTCTATTATGATAGATAATACGATTAATATTGATTTTGTAAAAGATGGAGCTATATTACATGAAGTAAAAAAGACAAAAGCAATAGAAGAAGCGGGAATTTGGCAAGTAAAATATTATATGTATTATTTAGAAAAGAAGGGTGTAAAAAATGTTTGTGCGGAAATTGATTTTCCGTTATTAAGAGAAACAAGAAAAATTGTATTGGAGGAAGAAGATAAAACTATTCTAGAAAATGTTATAAAGAATATTGAAGAGATTATTCTAAAAGATAAACCACCAGAATATACCAAAAATAAAATATGTAAAAATTGTGCTTATTATGATTTGTGTTATATATAGGAGGATGATATGAAGCAATCTTATTATTTATATAAAAGTGGTAGAATTCAAAGAAAAGATAATACATTAGAAATTGTTTATAAAGATAATTCTAAAAAATCAATTCCAATAGAAAGAGTAGAAGATATTTATGTTATGACAGAATTTGATTTTAATACTAGCTTACTTAATTTTTTGGGAAGGAATGGCATACGTGTTCACTTTTTTAATTACTATGGTTTTTATACAGGAACTTATTATCCA
>CATXTS010000132.1 GCA_958402495.1 uncultured Clostridiaceae bacterium | reverse complement strand
GGTATGCAAGATACCTGTTTTAAAAACTGTCATGGGTTAGACGAAGATGGTCATGTTACCTCTGCTTATGATATCTCCCTTATGTCACAAGAACTATTAAAAAAACACCCAAGTATCACTAATTACACCACCATTTGGATGGACTCTTTAAGGGGCGGAAAATCAGGACTTACCAATACCAATAAACTTATAAGGAACTATAAAGGAGCCACTGGTCTAAAAACAGGCTCTACTGGATTAGCACTCTATAATTTATCAGCTAGTGCTACTAGAGATTCTCTTTCTCTTATTGCTGTCATTATGAAAGCACCTAGTACTAAAATTCGTTTTGCAGAAGCAGAAAAGCTCTTAGACTATGGTTTTAATAATTATAGCTATCAACAACTAGCCAAAGCAGGAGATGTGCTAAAAACCATCAATGTCAATAAAGGTGTTAAATCTAATGTAGAAGCCATTTATGAAACAGATGCTGGCAGTCTTCTACAAAAAGGGCAAGGAAAAGAAATTGAACAAGTTATTACTATCTCCGATACTATAGATGCCCCTGTAGTAAAAGGACAGAAAATAGGAGAAATTAGCTACAAACTAAATGGAGAGATTATTGGAACCACAAATATAGTATCAAATACAGAAGTTAAGAAAATCAGTTTAACCAACATGATGGAAAATCTATTTTTCACGTGGTTCAGAGTACTAAGGTAAAATAGGGACGGGGTGTTTTTGTTTAAAACAAAAACACCCCGTCCCTATTGTTTAATTTCTGATAGGTAACTTCCTCGGCGCTTGTCTCAGATGTAGTTTATTTATTTAGAAACTCATTTGCTGTTTTCCTTATCATTTCCATTTTATTTTTAATCTCTACATTTTCACAGTCAATATAGTCAATAAATGGATTTATATAATCTCTTTCTTTTACCAACTGTATACTTGCATCAAAATTTAAATCAAAAATCCAAGCAATATAAGATATCCAATAATCTAAATTTGTTATTCTATCTGCATTAAGAATAGTTCTATGTTTTATAAACTCTTTAAATACTTTATCTGTTATTCTTTCAACAGGTATTCCTCCTCTATTAGGAAATACCTCTAATCTTTCAAGATAAATTAGATTTAAATTATCAATTTTGTCTGAATCTCTAATAATCTTTGAATGTAGCAGTTCTCGTTCATCCATTCCTTCTTCTATTTTATACTTATTATGATTTTGAATGGCTTTTCTTATAATATTATCATATTTTGTATCTTCGATGAACTCTCTAATTAAATTATCTTTAAATAATATTTCTACTCCAAAATCTGCATGGTCAAAGCTTTTTGAATCTACAAATGTATGATATTGCTTTGCTTGTTCAAATCTTCCTATATCATGTAAAATTCCAATTAACATAGATAATTTAATATCTTCTTGTTCTAAGCCAATATTTTTAGCTATATACTCACTTGACTCCACAACTCTATAGGTATGTTTAATCTTTATAGCTATTTTTTCATCCTCTGCATTATAGTTTGAAACATATTTAGCAAAAGCCTCTTTTGCTTTTTCAATATTAATCATATTCTTCTCCTAACTTATTTTTTTAGTCATTTTAACTTCATTCATAATGTCTCTTTCATCTTCTTTGATAAGTATATCAAACCAAATAATAGGAAGTCAACTCTTAATATCCTTTACACAGAAAAAAGAGCTAATAAATAGCTCCTAGTCGTCATAATCTTCGTCCATAGGTTCTTCATATTCTACTGGTACATTTGTCTCATCGTATTCATATTCATACTTGATAGGTCTACTCTTTTTAGGATGTAGCTTGCTTGTATTAGGCACAATAATGGTATTATTAGTTGTTTCTTCCACTACTCTTTCTGTTTTTTCTGCCTTCTCTTCTTTTTCCTCTTTCTTTTCTCTTTGTTTTCTTTTTTCTTCTTCTTTCTTTTCCTCTTTTTTATTGGACAATTGTTTATTAATTAAATTATTGGTCTTTTCTACTAAATCAGGTACATAATCTAATAAACGGTCCATAGCAGAACTATGGCTAACAGGAAGTAATTTGACATTATTGGATTGTACTACTAAGAAAGCAATTGGTGTGATACTAACACCTGCTCCACTACCTCCTCCAAATGGTAATTTGTACTGAATTTCCTCATCTTTATCCTTTTTTGAATATTCTCCTATGGTTTCTCCTTTAAATTCACTACCACCTGCTGCAAATCCAAATCCTACTTTTGAAATAGGTATGATAATGATATTATTAGAGGTTTCGATTGGCTCTCCTATAATGGTATTGACGTCAACCATTTCTCGAATAGAGTTCATTGCCGTGGTCATAAGACCTTCTATTGGATGTTCGCTCATTTTTCTTACTTCCTTTCTGAATTAAAATATATATTATATAGATAATATGTACGATTTTGATACGAATTATACTATCTAAAGCAATATGATAACAATTTTGGTCCATATATACAGGATTAATGATGTATGTGCACTTTGAAAAATACGCCTCTTCCACAACATGTGGTAAAAGAATACCTATTGTACTAGCTATAAAGGCTACTAAATAAGATGTTAAAATAGCATCTTCTGTACCAATATCTATTCGTAGAGCAAATTTAGTTACTTTCATCTTCAAACCTTTTAATAAAGAAATCCCCTCTTTAATAGATAATTGTTCTTCTTTTTCTAACGTTTTCCAAGGTATATCTTCTAATTTCTTAATCCAATGATTTTTTCTAATTTGTCTAGCTGTTATCTCTTTTTTTAAGAATTTAAATTTATCTAAAAAATAGAATTCTATCCCTATTATATAATGGCTTTGTTCTTTTTTACTCAAATTTCCTATTTCTAAATCTTTTACCTCTATACGAATTGTAGACCATAGAAATAGAAAAGCAAGAAAACTTAGCACGATACATAATCCTAAAATAAACAAAACTAATGGCATAAGATAACCTCCTTTTTGAAGTTACTACCATTAGTTTTTCCATTTTTTACTTTTTTATTCTTTTTCTTAACTAATTTTTTTTGCTTTCTCTACTACAATATCTCCAAATAATTCTTCTTGAGAAGTAACTACCTTACTCCTTCTAGACAATTCTAACAATCCTGTAAAAGCAGTTACCACTTCTTGTTTATTACATTTAGAAATTGTATACAATTTATTGAAAACAAATCTTGGTTTTTTCAATAATTCTCTAAAAATTTCTTTTACTTTACTACCAACTGTATACGTATCTGTAATGGCAATTTTCTCTATATTTTTAGCATTTTCATTTAAACGTGCTTTATTTTTTTCAATAACTGCTGCATATAGTTGCCAAATGACTTCTTTTTGATATTCTCTTTCTAACTTTTGCTTAGGAAGAGTTATTTCTTCTGGTAATTTTACATATCGCTTAGAAAAAATTTCATAATTTTCTTTTAAATTCTTAGAAGCTTCTTTATATTTTTTATATTCTATAATACGATTCAAAAGTTCCTCTTCTGTCAATTCTTTTTCATCTTCTACCTCAGTAGGTAATAAACTTTTAGATTTCATATATAGTAAAGTAGAAGCCATTACTAAAAATTCACTAGTAATTTCTAAATTCATGTCTTCCATTTCATTAATATAATGCATGTATTGGTCAGCTATATCACTAATTTTAATATCATAAATATTCATTTTATTCTTTTCAATTAAATAACATAATAAATCCAAAGGACCTTCAAAGTTCTCTATTTTAATAGCATATTTATTGCTTTCCATTGTTAATACTTTTTGCATGTGTTTTTCTCCTTTTTTGTCTACTCTTCTAATTTTTCTAAAGCCTCTGTAATATGGTCTGTAGCATATCCTTTTTTCATTAAATATTGTTTCATTTCCATTTCTTCCATATTTACAGATTTCCTAATAGCAATATTTTCTGCAGATTTTGCTTCATAATCTTCTAATTCTTCTCGATGCTCACTAATATATTGTTCTATTACTTGACTAGGTACACCTTTTGCCATTAGTTTATATTTGATTTCTTTTATAGAAAGATTTTTTAATGCCATAAACTCGGCTATTGCTCTTTGGATATAATTTTCATCACTGACATAACCAATTTGCTTTAATTCTTCTATAACATCTTCTAGTAACGCTTCTTCTATTGTTTGGCCAAATTTTTGTTTAATTTCTTGCACAGTTCTTTTCTTATATAATACATATTTTAATACTTTTGTTTTTGCATTATCGAATTCTTCTATTGTATACATAGCTTTCTTCCTTTTATTTTTTCTCCATTTTACTACAAAAAAAGTAAAATAGCAAATCATTTAACACTATCTTATATAGTTTTATCATTCGGATTGCATTTTTTAATTGCTTTTCAAGCAAAAAATCATATACATTTTCTTCTTTTGCCCAGTAATAACTTCCTGTAATTTTATCATCAGTTCTATCATATTATCTAATAATGTTTGT
>CATXTS010000131.1 GCA_958402495.1 uncultured Clostridiaceae bacterium | reverse complement strand
TGCAATTTTTTCACGCATTTCCCTTAAGAGTTTCTTTTCTATTCTAGATACTTGTACTTGACTAATGCCTAAGATTTTAGCTACTTCCATCTGTGTCTTGTTTTTATAGTAACGTAGCATAATAATTTCTTTTTCGCGTTGCTCTAAACTTTCTACTAATTCTTTTAAAGATATCTTATTTACAATTTCCTCAGATTCATCCACATCATTACTTAGTTTATCTATAAAACTAATACCACCTTCTTCATCACTATAGGTTTGTTCATAAATAGACACCGTTGGATTTAAAGAATCTAAAGCAACGGCTACTTCTTCCTTTGGTATTTTTAATTCTGCAGCAATTTCACAAATACCAATTTCTTCACCATTCTCTCGTATATGCCTTGCTTGTATATCTCTAATCTTAAAAGCGAGTTCCTTCATACTCCTACTAACTTTTACAGTACCATCGTCTCGGATAAATCTTTTTATTTCTCCTAATATATAAGGAACTGCATATGTCGAAAGTCTTACCTCAAAGCTAGTATCAAATCTCTTAATTGCTTTAATAAATCCTATATTTCCGATTTGATATAAATCCTCTAACTCATAACCCCTATCTTTAAAACGCTTGACTATACTCCATATGAGGCCTTTGTTCTCTTCTATTAGCTTAGCCATCACCTGTTGGCTTCCTGCTTGTGCTTCTAGAATATCTTTTGTTGTATTTTCATATACCATAAAGTAATCTCCTCTTTCGTCTTTTTTCTTTTGTTTTAAGCTCTATGATTCCACTTGGGTTGTATGACTAGCATCATAGTTATTCTTAATTTCTTGTAATACTTGTGTAATGTCTGCATCTTCAATCTCTTCTTTTTTGATTACTTTTTTCATGGTAATTTTAGTTCCTAAGCCTATAATCGATTCTACCTGCATCTCATCCATAAAGCTTTCCATAATGGTAAATCCCATGCCTGAACGTTCTAGGTTTGGTTTAGAAGTATATAATGGTTTTTTAGCCATTTCGATATCTTCAATACCCTTTCCTGTATCTGAAATTTCTATAGTAATAGAATTTCCTAAGATTTTACAAACAATTTTTATCATTCCTTCTTTATCTTCATATCCGTGAATAATACAGTTGGTAACTGCCTCTGATACTGCTGTTTTGATATCTGCTAATTCTTCAATGGTTGGGTCTAACTGTGCTGCAAAAGCAGCTACACTAATTCTGGCAAAAGCTTCATTATTCGATTTACTAATAAACTCTAATTTCATCTCATTTTCATACATACTTTTCACTTTCCAAATTCCTTTCTTTTCTTTGGTTATATGGCTTCTCTAATGGGGCAGATTTTTACAACGCCACTCATCTCAAAAATTTTCTTAATACTAGGACTGACATGCACCATTTCTAAACTTCCTCCTAGCATTTTTATCATCTTATATCTTCCTAATATCATTCCTATTCCTGCACTATCCATAAAAGTGACGCCACTAAAATCAAATACAACTTTTCTAGGCATAAATCTTGTAATCTCATTATCCGCTTTCCTCCTTATTTCTTCTGTAGTATGATGGTCAATTTCTTCTGTTATCTCTAGCAGAAGGAGCTTGTCCTCTTGAATATATTTTGTTTGCAAGTTAAAGTCCCCCCTTTTTTTTGTTTTTGCTGGCTTTATTATAATTCAATTTACATTATTTTCCAATAGCAAAATTTAGGAAGTTTTATCGATTTATGAGAATTTTTCGACATTCTTTTTAAAAGTGTCCACTGGGACCTGGTCCGGATGGACACTTTTGTCCATTGGGGACACAGCAAAAAGAATCATAAACTTTTCTAATTTATGATTCCTTTTCTTTCTATAGATTTATATATTTTTTCTTACAAATGGGCTAATCTCTCTTTAGTTGCTTTTAACATCTCTTCATATTTAGCCAATTTTTCTGTTTCCTCTTGAATTTTGCTTTCTGGTGCTTTACTTGTAAAACCGGGATTAGAAAGCATTTTTGTCGCCCTTAGAACTTCTGCTTCTAATTTCTTAACTTCTCCTTCTAATCTTTGTCTTTCAGCTTCTATATCTACTAACTCTTCAAAAGGAATATATACTTCCATTTGTTTGGTAACAATGGACATTGCATTTTGTGGAATTTCCTTCTTATTTTTAGCAAATTGTAAATCTGTTGCAAAACCTAGTTTCATTAAGAAACTACTAGATTGCTTTATTGCTTCTGTTAATGACTCTGTTATAAAAATTAGTTTTGACTTTTTAGATGGGTGAACATTCATATTAGTACGTATATTTCTAATACCAATAATTAATTCCTTTAGTTCTTCTATTTGTTTTTCTTCTTGTTCAAAGTGATAAGCTTCTTTATATACTGGCCATTTAGCAATCATAATGCTTTCATCTTGATGATACAATTTTTCATAAATCTCTTCTGTAATAAATGGCATTACTGGATGTAACAGTTTTAAACTATCTTTTAATACCTTATTTAAAGTCCATAAAGCTGCTTCTTTTGTTTGGCAATGTTCATCATATAAACGAGGTTTTACCATCTCAATATACCAATCACAAAAGGCATTCCAGATAAAATCATACGTTTTCTGTGTAGCAACACCTAATTCATAATGTTCTAAATTATTGGTTACTTCTTTTACTAAATCATTTAATTTGGTTAAAATCCACTTATCCTCATAGCATAAATTATTAGGCATTTCTTCTGATAATAAACAATTTGAGGCCGTCCCTGTTTGTCCCAATACAAACTTAGATGCATTCCATAGTTTATTGGCAAAATTAGATGCTGCTTCTAATTTTTCTGGCATATATCGTATATCATTTCCTGCGGTAGTTCCTAATACTAGTGAAAATCTCAAACTATCTGTTCCATATTGATTTATGATTTCTAATGGGTCTATACCATTACCTAAGGATTTAGACATTTTTCTTCCTTGACTATCTCTCACAATACCATGTATGAAGATGTCTTTAAATGGTGGTTTTCCGGTATGTTCTATTCCTGAGAATATCATTCTAGCTACCCAGAAGAAGATGATATCATATCCGGTTACTAATGTATTGGTTGGATAAAAATATTTAAAATCTTCTGTTTGTTCTGGCCACCCTAATGTTGAAAATGGCCATAAAGCAGAACTAAACCAAGTGTCTAAGGTATCTTCGTCTTGATGAATATGGGTACTTCCACATTTTGTACATTTTTCTGGTGCTTCTTCTAATACCATCACTTCTTTACAATCTTCACAATAGTAAGCAGGTATTCTATGGCCCCACCATAATTGTCTAGAAATACACCAGTCTTGTATATTTTCCATCCAATTATAATAAATTTTATCAAATCTTTCTGGTATAAATTTTACCTCTCCTGAGCGAACAGCTTCTATAGCAGGCTGGGCTAATGGTTTCATTTTTACAAACCATTGCTCTGAAATATGTGGCTCAATGGTATGATGACAACGATAACATTTTCCTACATTATGTGTATAATCTTCTATTTTTACTAAATCGCCCATTGCTTCTAAACGTTCTACTATTTTTTCTCTTGCTTCTAATAAATCCATGCCTTGATATTCTGGTACCAAATTACCCATTTTAAAGTTTTCGTCAAATACCTCTATGATTTCTAAACCATGTTTTTGTGCAGCTGCATAGTCATTTGGGTCATGCGCGGGTGTTAACTTAACAGCTCCTGTTCCAAACTCTCTTTCTACAAAAGCATCTGCTATAATCGGTATTTCCTTATTCATAATTGGTAAAATAACCGTTTTTCCAATTAAATCTTGGTATCTTTCATCTTCTGGATGAACAGCAATACCTGTATCGCCTAGCATGGTTTCTGGTCTAGTAGTGGCTACCATAATATAGCGGTCTTCGTCTTTTACTTTATAACGTATATGCCATAAATGGGTTGGTTCTTCTTCATATTCTACCTCTGCATCAGAAATAGAAGTATTACAATAAGGGCACCAGTTAATCATTCTTTTTCCCTTATATATAAGCCCTTTTTCATATAGCTTAACGAAAACATATTTAACGGCATTGGATAGTCCTTCATCCATCGTAAATCTTTCACGAGACCAATCACAAGAACAACCTAGTTTTTTTAGCTGTTTAATAATCGTTCCACCATATTCTTTTTTCCAGTCCCAAGCTCTTTCTAAGAATCCTTCTCTACCAATATCCTCTTTGGTAATACCTGCCTCCTTCATTTTTGCAACAATCTTTGCTTCTGTGGCAATCGCTGCATGGTCTGTACCTGGAATCCAAAGAGCATTATACCCCTGCATTCTCTTATAACGAATTAAAATGTCTTGAATTGTCTCATCTAAAGCATGCCCCATATGCAATTTTCCTGTAATATTAGGAGGTGGAATCACAATTGTATATGGTTCTTTTGTCCTATCCTCAGATGGTTTAAAATAACCATTCTCTTCCCACCTTTTATAAATCTTATCTTCAAATTCTTTTGGGTCATACTTTCCTGTTAATTCATGTTTTTCACACATATCTTTTTCCTCCTTTTTGTCCATATGT
>CATXTS010000130.1 GCA_958402495.1 uncultured Clostridiaceae bacterium | reverse complement strand
TCTTTATCTTTTTGTATTATTGACTTACTCATTTCTTATCCCAACTTTCTAAAAGCGAATCTATTTCTTTTTTCGGTTTTGTTTCTATTCCTTGTTCATTACATTCATCAACTAACCCATCTATAAGAATTGACATTTCTTTTGTATTCATTTCTGAACTACCTTTGTATACTTTGTAATGTTTGAATAATTTTCCGTTTAAAATTGATTCTCCAGCTTCTGTATAGTATTTAAAATATGGTTTCACATTTATTTCTGCTATTACACTTACCATTTCGCTTTTCCCATACCTTTGTAGTAATTCTAAATATAATTCTTCTTTATCTTTTCTTAATGTATCTGCTAGTTGAGTTGTTAACTCCCAAAAATAATTATTAGCATTTAGGCTTCGCTTCTTTTTGTATTCTTTCACTTCATATTTTTTAGTTTTATCTTGTTTAAATAAATACTGTATTACTTGTTCTATAGTTCCAACCATAGTTGCCTCCTACATTTGCTTTAATAAATATTGTTTTTCATAATCAGTTAAATTAAAATCTTGAATATCATTCATTTTGCTTTTAAAATCTGCCTTATTTAAAAATATTTGTGTCTTATTGCAACTAAACTTAAACTTTCCATAACTATCTATTACGTAACATTTACCACTCTGTGTTTCTCCATATATCCTTACTTTTTGCAATTTATACTCAGCTTCGTTATTCCAGTCATTACTTGATTTATTTACTATTATTCGTCTAGCTTTTATTACATTAGAACATTTTGTGTAATTACCTATTGCTTTACTTTTTCTTAAACTCATATTAAACACCTACTTGTTTGGTAAATCTTTTATTGCCGTTAATATACTTGCATATTGCCTTCTCGTTAAATCTTTTGTATTTGAAATTCCATAATTTTTTTGTAATTGTTGCTCTACGTTTAAACCTTTTTGTATCATAATTGCATAAACTGTTTTTGCTTGTTGTTCAGTTACTAACATATCTAATTCATCCTCGGTTATTTCTTCATTCTGTTCTTTGGTTTCTTTTTTGTTATTTTCTGGAGGGGTTTCGCTGTCTGGGTCTTTTATTTCCTCCGTTGGGATACAAAACACTTGGAATAAAGCATATTTCATAGCTATCGCCATTGCTTTATTTGTTGCCTTATCGCCACTATCCATTCCTTCCCCTATTGTTATTGCCTCAATAAATGTTCCGTCTTCAGCATAAAATGTATACTTTATCTTACAAATAGAATATATTAAATTTCCCCCTTTATTTGTTACCCTTTCTTCTCTTGTTTGTTCTAATATTTCTGGTACAGTAAATACTTTATTTTTAGCCAATAATGGTTGTAATGCATTCATAACGTCGTCAATTCCTCTAAATTTAAATCCTTGTTGTTTATTTGTTTGGTCTTTTTTTATTGCTGGAACTTCTTCCATTATCTTTGTGATACTTTCGTAAATATTCATTTATAAATCCTCACTTTCATATTCAATATTTGATATATTTAAAAATTTCTTTAATTGTTCTATATCTTTATCAAAAGCTTTTATTTTAATTGTTATTTCTCTTTTTGTGGGTTCAATTATAAATTCATCACTTACTTTAAACTCGTTATCTTTTGCTGAAATTATTACAGATTTTGAAGCTTCTTCTATAAAATGATTTTGTTTTTCTTCTTGTTTTCTTTTCTCTTCTTTAATAGCTTTAAATCTATTTGTTACTGTTGTTATAGCTTGACTTACATTCAATGTTTGTTTGTATTCAACTAATATTTCTGCTTTATGTTCTTGTGTATCAATTAAATTTAAGTCGTCTACTGTCTTGTCAATAAATGCTTTTGCTTGTTCTTTTAAACTTTTCATACTAACTGCTAATGTTACATTTATTTTTGCTTGTTCATATGTAATAAAATCAATATTATTTGCTGTTTTGTATTCTTCAAAGTACTTTTTTGTTTCTTGTTCTTTCTTTTGTTTTTGTGTATCTTCATAATTAGTAACTTGTTGATTTATAGTATTATATGTATCTTCTAATAGCTTTTCCGTTTCCTTTGCAGTATCTTCAAAAGCTTTTATTGGCTTATTGTATTCTGTTACTATATTTTTTCTATAATCTGCAACTTCTTTTTTAAACTTATTTACTTTTGCTTTTTCTTCTTTGGCTTGTTTTAATGTTTCTTCTGTAAAAGTTATAGCTTTGTAATAACTATTAAGTTTTGTCACATAAGATTTTACTTTCTTTATGTTAGATTCTATTTCTCCAACACTTTTAATCTTTACTTGTATTTCTTCTGTAAATTCTGGCTTGGTGTTTATTAGTTCTTGATTAATCATTTAAACTATCCTCCCATTCTCTATCTTCTATTTCTGCTAAACTGTCGTAATATTTATCAAAATCTATTTGTTTTCTTTCATATGCAAAATATGTATCATAATCAAATTCCATTTGTTTTCCTTCCTCTTGCATTCATACCTGTTATGTGTTAAAATATTAGTAAATATGAATGCATATTTTATATATTTTTGAGCTATTGTTGATTCCAGTCATCTGATAGCTCTATTTTTATGTCCTTATCTAAAATGTCTATTTGTTCTTTTAAATATTCTGACGTGTTACTTCTTACTAAATCTAATCTGTCATAAGTGTTTTGATTTAATATGTTATCTGTTTCTTTTAGTACTTGTAATAAACTGTTCTTAACTTCTAATGTTTCTTTCTTTAATTTGTAAATAACTAAATCTTTAAATTCTACTTCTTGTCTCAATTCTTTGTTTGATTCCTTGTATCTTTCTGTAATATTTATTTGTCTTAATTTTTCTTTTGTTCCTATCGAATAACCTATTAAAATACCTGCAATTAAAATTACCAAACTTAATACTATTTCCATCTTTCTCACCTCCTTTACTTTAATATCCAAACTGCATAGAACGTTCCTACTGCTAGTCCAAAATTAATACATAATATAAAATTTAGAATTTCCTTAATTTTATTTTTCATTTGATTTATTCTTCCTTTCTTCGTTATTCTGTATCATTCTTATATATGCAAGCTTAAAATCCCTAATCTTTCTTTCTCTCTCCTCTTTTGTTTTAGATATATCTTTATTACTAAATCTAATTGTTGTTTCTCCCAGCTTGATTTCTTTAACAATATCATCTTCTTCCATTATCAAACACCTCGTTGCTATATTTTTATTCACATTGCAAGTCCTCCTTTCTTGTTTTGTATCAGACCGCGATTATTTTTGTTTTGTTGATTTTTTTTCAACTTGTTTTGTAAAAAAAATATTCCATGCTTCTTTAGCTGATTTTATATTTAGCAATTCTATTGCTTTACTTATTTCATTGCTAGAAAAATCAAATTGATTATTTAATTTAGCACTAAGCGTATTAGGTGATATCCCCATTGCCTCTGCAAAATCATTTTGAGTATCATATACTTCTTTTATTTTTCCTTTTAATTTATCAAAATTGTATTTCATATCACACCTCCTTTTGTTGAAAAGCTTTCAACTTTGTTTTGGTTATATTATCAAATCTAAAGAAGATTGTCAATACGTTCTTTGAATTTTTTTCAACTTTTTTGTATTTTTTTAAAAAAGGTATTGATTTTTTTTCAATTTTTCTTTATAATCTAAGTACTGGAGGTGTATTATGCAAATTGTAGATACTTTTCAAAATAGATTAAAAACCGCAATGAACTATAGGAATATTAAGCAAGTAGAATTGGTTGAAAAAACAAAATTAGATAAAACATTAATAAATAAATATTTATCAGGTGTCTCTAATGCTAGACAGAGTAAACTGTCTATTCTGGCAGAAGCCTTAAATATAAATGAAGTTTGGCTGATGGGATATGATGTTCCGATGGAGAGAATAGTCGATGAGCCTCATAACAAAAATACCAACTTTCGTTATGCTTCTTATAATGGAATTGACACAGATGGTCTAGACGAAAAAGATATCGAAGAAATAAACAAATTTGTTGAATTTATAAAAGATAAAAAGAAAAATAAAAATAAATAAGAGGTTTTTGTTTATGAATACAATAGATATGTATAAAATAGCCGATAATGAAAAAATAGATATTTTAAATTATAAATGGACAAATGCTAAAGCTAGAATATTTGAAATTGATAATAACTACTATATCGGATTAAATAATAGTCAAATAAATAATAGTATTGAAGAAAAAGAAATTTTAGCAGAAGAATTACGGTCATTATTATTGCAATGCACTGTATTATCTTAACTCTGATGAAACTTTAAAAGACAAATGTGAATATAGAGCAATAAAATGGGCCTATTCTGTTTTAGTTCCATTTCAAAAATTAAAAGAAAAAATCATACAAGGTTTTAGTTTGTATGATTTAGCAGACTATTTTAATGTAGACTATAAATATATGTTTGAATGTATTAATTTCTATATTGAGAAATACGGCATATTAATTTAACAAAAAAAGGAATAGATGTACTTCGATTTCGCGGTCTGATACATTTATTCCCACCCAAACACTATTAAAAGTGATTGTATAATTATTATATAATACTATACCTTCACTTTTCAAGTGTTTAATAAAAAATATTTGAAAAATGGAGGTATTTTATTATGCAAAATAATATAATTGGTAATATGGATAGATATGCAAAATATTTAAGAAAATCAAGAAAAGATTTAGAAGCTGAGGCTCATGGTTCAGGAGAAACTTTAAAAAAACATGAATTAATATTAAATAATTTAAGTGATTCTCTTGGAATTAAA
>CATXTS010000129.1 GCA_958402495.1 uncultured Clostridiaceae bacterium | reverse complement strand
TTCTAACATCAACTTTTGGATTGTTTTTTTTATGCTAGAATTAGAGCGATTAAAATAACTTTCTAATTCTAAAATATTCATATCTTTATAGTCTAAAAGATGATGTTCTTGATTTAAAATATCTTGGTAGTAATAAATCCTTTTCTTAAAAAATTCTAGTTCAGCATCAATCTTCCTATGACTGTCATAATTATAACTTACCTCAATTAACCATAAGATACCCTCATCTTTTATATTCCCTTTTGAATACCATTTTTGTTCTTTGTGTTTTTTTCTCATATCATTCAAATGCCATATAAAATTATTATAGTCATTTGCTATTTCTTCATCAAAAAGACCTTTATTTTTTATAATTTCAAATACTTCATTTTCATTCATCAATATATCTCTCCTTCCTTTTTACAATACCATAATCTATGTTTATTTCAAAACCTTTTAACCCTTTAGGGGTGGAAATATTTCTTTTTCCACCCCTAAACCATTGATTTTACTACATTTTTTCTTTCAAAACTCCATGGGGTGGAAAAATCAATTTGTCTACCCCTAAACCATTGATTTTAAAGGGTTTTATCATATTTTTAATCGTTTATATAGCAAGCATGGTGTACTTCCGTACACCTACTTGTTAGTGGGCGACCCCCTAACACCCCTCAAATTGCCGTAGGCATATTTATAATAAAAAAGGGATTGACATTCTTTATTAATGCCAACCCTTTTATTTATTAATTTATAATATCTTTTTCTTCTATTTCCTTTTGATTTTTTTCTTTAATATCATGCTCTATCCAATTATTTAAAGTGTTAAGTTTTTGAAATGTTTCATTATCTTTTCTACCATCTCTATATACAAAATATAGCTCTTGTTTCTGTTCCAAAGTTGCTTGATTATATTTTACATCTTTACCCAACATATCCTTGCACCAATCTAACATATTTTCTTTTTCTTGTTCAACTTCATATTCATATTCTTCTTTTAATCCCATGACTTCACATTGTTGTTTTGTTAAATAAAATTCATCTCCAAACAAGTCATTTTTTAATAAAGAATAATCATAAAAATCATATCTTACACTCTCTTGAAATTCTTCTAAAATACTATCACAATTATTATGAATAACAATTTCTTCATATCTTAATTTTTCAATTTCTTCATTAGATAAATGTGGCTTATTCAATGTATCTAAATACATTTCAAACACTTCTTGTTTTTGCTCTGCATACGATAATTTATTTTCAAATTTATAACCAAAATTATCTAAATCTACTTCCATTATTTTACCATTTTCCATTTCAAAAAAGACATGATTTTCAAAAGCATCTTCCAATTTTTTTACTATTTCTTTTTTTATATATGTATCTTTTTCTTTATCAAATAGTTGAAAAAATTCATTAACTTTATTTGTATTTCCTAATTGTTTTTTGTAATCTCCTACTCTATTTACAAAGTCAATTATTTCAATATCATATTCATATTCTTTAGACATTATATGATTTTTTATATCACTTCTTGCCTGTTTGACAATGTCACTATAATTAGATTTTGTTTCAAATTCTTTGTTATTATTTTGAATTTCTTTTTCAACACTTTCAATAAATGTATCTTCAATATACATATCTAATCTATCAATAATATTTTCTAAATTATTGATATTTTTATATTTATCTGCTCCACCTAAATATCCATTTTGTTTATCAATCAAACTATATCTTTCGTTTAATTGATTGTACTTTATATCAAAGTCCGTTATATCTAAAATAGTTTCTATATAAGAATAAATATCTTCATAGCTTTTAATTTCTTCTTGATTTTCTCTTTCAAATTCTTCAATAGGATATGTTTGTTGTATTGGTTTTAAATAGTTTTTATCTATTATATTTTTCTTATATTTTTGTAAATAATTGTTTAGTTTTTCATCTCTCTCACTCATTAATTGTATTCCTGTTAATTCTTCATAAAAACTATTTTCATATCTATTTTCATAGTTATATTTATCTGGTCTATAATTCATGATTAATCTATCATCATCAAATATATTTATTTCACATTTTGTACATTCAAAATTGTTATACTTTTCTTCAAACATATCTTTTAAAATTTGATGTAATTGATTAAATCTTTCTTGTGTAACTTCATCACATTCAATAGTAATATTTTCATTTTCTTTCACACCTTCAATTATTCGTGCAATCATTCTATATGCCATTTTTAATCATTTCCTTTACTTTATTTATTTTATAAATTTTATTTTCTTCTAAATAATCAAATAAAAATATTGTTGTTTCTTGATTAGAAGTTGGACTATTCATAATACCGCTTCTTGCATATTTTTTATAAAATAATACTTCTGTAGCTTTAAATACACTCTTATTATTTATTACTTTTATTCTATCTGCATCATGAAATTTTTCATAATATTCTAGCATTAATAATTCATATTGCCTTTTACATTTCATTGTATAATCACTCCTAAAAAGCACATAAGAGGTTGATTAAACAACCTCTTATATTTATCTTTCTATATCAAAATCTTCATCTTTATCAATCGTTTTTTCAGCCTTATCTACAGTTATTTCTTTGTCTATTTCAGCCTTATCTTTCATATAGTCTGCTATCTCATTTGCATCTCTGATTGCCCTAAATAATTCGTCAGGTTCTTTCTTTAAAACACTAATCCAATCTTGAATATAGGCTGTATGATTTCTTATATGTTCTTCATCAAAATTTATCTTTAATTCTTGCATAAAAAATGATGAACTTATCTCTGCTCTTAATTCTTCTTTTGCGTAGCTAGGAGAACCAAATCCCCCTTCTAAATTTCTATTTAATCTACTTTCATGTCCTGTAGCATGAGCCAATTCATGAAAAGCTGTAGCATGAAATGAATAGTCATCTTTAAAGTATTCAATCGGTGGAACTGTCACTTTATCATGTGTAGGAGAATAAAAGGCTTTACTTCCTTTTTCTTCAAAGTCAACCTTCATATTCTTTATCATTTTTTCTAAAACTTCATCTCTATTTATGTCAGTTCTTTCTTGCGGTTCAAACGGTTTTATTCCTTCAATGTTCTCTGCATTGAATACTGTATAGGTATTACATCTCAATATAAATCTATCTTCTAATCCTTTATCAATATCTGTTAAAGTTCTATATTCATCAAAAGTTAATGATTTATGCGTTTCTTTATCAATGATATACCAATATTCAATAGGAACACCTTTACTTCCTTTTTTTAAGTGCCACTTTTCTTTTGGATGGTATTTTTCATCTTTATCCGCAATTTGAGTAAACGTACACCAACGAGGGTCTTTATACCCTTTTTCTTTTGCAATAAAACCTAATAGTAACCGATTAGTTCCGTTATATTTTCTTCCATTTGTTGCGTTTCTAGGTGTATCAAAATCTTTCCATTCTTGTACCCACGGAATAGTGTTTTGTTCAAGTGATGCAACATAACTATCTACTAACATTTGTCTTGCTTTATTAAGTTTATCACTCATAATCAAGCACCTCATCTGGTTCTTCTTGTGCTATAAAATCTGCCATTTCTTCATCAAATATTATCCCTAATTCCTCTATTTGTTCTTCTATTTTTTTCATTGTATCAATCCTTCTTTTATTAGATTTTTAATCTCTTTCTATTTCAAATTCATCATCTTTATTTCTTTTTCTTGTAGTTTTTCTTTCATGTCTTTTTGTTTCTTCTTTATTAGAAATATAACGATATTCTTCTTTTCTTCTATTATCTTCATCTTGTCTTTCTTTTTCTTTGTCTGTTGCCTTATCCATACTGTTCTTCTCCTAATTCTTCTCTTTCTTCAATTTGATTGTTTCCTTTTGATTTTTCTAAACCATTGATGATTTCATCTAATTCTTCTTGTTGTTTTTGAATTTTTTCTTCTTTCTTTTTTAACTCGAATAATGGTTTTAATTCATCTTGTTTTTGCAATTTCTTTTTTTCAAGTTCTGCAATTTTTAAATCAATTTTTTCAATCTCTTTTTGTTTCTTGTTAATTAATGTATCTAGTTTTTTACTCATATAATCTTATCCTTTCTAATTTTATTTTAATATTTATCTTTAATATGTTCAATAATTTAATCATCATAAAAAAAACGCACTATTTATTTGGATTTTAAGAGATGTTTTTGAATTTTAGGTGTAATTATACCTTTTTTATCAAATCTTCCTTAAAATCAATATTTATGCGTTTCTATAACATATATGTTATTCTATTGTGGCTCTCATGCCTATAATGATACCATCACTATCATAAATTGGGTCACATCTTCCCTTATGCCCCGCTAGAGATGATGCACAGACACTTCCTACATTGCTCATATCATATCCATCACTAAATAAAAAATCTCTTGTTCTAGGTGCTGATGTATTGTTTGAACTACTACTTTCATTTTTTTTACTTGTTGTATTAGATTGATTATTAGTATTTGATGAAGTTGTATTTTGTGATGTGGAAGTACTTCCACTTGTATTGTTTTGATTACTTGATGTGTTTGTATCTTGTGTAGTAGTAGGTTCTGGTTCTTGTGGTTCTTGAACTTGTACAACCTCATTTACTTTTACTTTCATTGTTTTCTCAACTTTCTTATGACTAGAATTTTCTAATGAGTAATTAACTTCATATTCCCCTACTACAGATGTATCAATTTTGTTATATTCTACTTTATCTTTTAAATCTCCATCTTCTTTATCTTTGGCAACCTTTATATAACTATCATAATTTATTTCTTCATTTTGAGAAATCTCTATACTATCTACAGTTAATTTTAATACAGGTGGAAGTACTTCCACATTTTCTTTTTTTACT
>CATXTS010000128.1 GCA_958402495.1 uncultured Clostridiaceae bacterium | reverse complement strand
TCTTTTCATTAGGTGGAAGTACTTCCACCTTTTCTTCATTCTCATTTGTAGGTTGATTGTTTGAACGAACATAATTCTTGCTATCAATATTTAAACTTTTATCAAAGTTATTAACTAATAAGATTGATTTATAGTTTTTACCGTCACTTGTCAAAAACTCTTTATTCATGTATGGAATTTGATTTTCTGGAAATACCATAGAATATGAAAAAAACTCCATCTTCTTTAGTTCTCTCATTTGCTTAATCATCTGTTCTTTTATTTCAATAGATAAAAGATTGTCATTAGGCAATATACGTTTTAAATCATTGACATTATTTATCACATATATATCTTCAACATTTTTCAAGTCTATTTTTGCTTGTTCATCAATAGTACTATCATATTGTTTTACAATCATTTCTTTTTGAACTTCATTCAATTTAATTTTTTCTCTTTGTTGAGTTTCTGCATTGAGAACATAGCAACTGTCAAATGCCTTTTCATGACCGAACCGATTTATAGTTTCGTATCTATGATAGTCAACATTGTTTTCTGTAACTTCTCTAATTGCTAAAGCCACATTCAAAGCTGTACCTGTTTCATCAATATATTTATCTGGATTATTTGTAATATTTCCTAACATTTGATTATACAGTTCATTTTTATTTGAATTGTAATAACCTGTTAAAACACTATCATTGTATTTTTCTAAAAAATCATCAATTTGCATATACAGATTATTCATAAACAATAAATTCTTAAATGTTTCCATTTTTGAATTTGTATTAGGTGGAAGTACTTCCACATTTTCTTTTTGAACATCTATTTTTCTAGGATTGATAATGTCTTGTATTTCTTCTTTTGTAAAAGATGTTCTTGATTGAATATACTGTTGATATTTAATAACATCTTTTGTATCTCTAATCATAATTCTTCTTTCACTATCGAAAGCTTTTTTAATAGTATCTACATCATATTTTTCATTGAAATACTTATTATCAAAATAGTATTCAAAAGCTGACATTCTACTATTTTCTATTTCATCTTTTGAAACATTATTTTCGCTCAAATCTCCAAAATCTTTATACTTACCATTTTGAATTTTTGAAATATCTAGTACACTTACATTTATATTGTTTTGTACTAATTTAGGAATAGTTTTTATTATTGCCTTTTTACCGCTTACATCATTATCTAAAGCTAACACAACACTTGAATTTATTCTTTTGATTTTATTTATATGTTGTTCGCTCATTTCAACACCCATCAAGGCAACACTATTTTTATAACCTAGTACATTAGCACCTACAACATCCATGTACCCCTCTACAACAAATATTTCTCCGTTTGTTGCGTAGTTTCTAGCATAATTATAGTTGAAAAGGATATTTGATTTATGAAATATTTCCGTTTCTTTAGAGTTAAGATATTTGGGTGCTTTTCCATTGCTATTTATAACTCTCCCACCAAAGGCAACAATACGTCCGCTATCATCTCTAATAGGAATAACAATCCTGTTTCTAAAAACTTCTCTAACATTACCATCTTCATCTCTACTAATAATGTTGACAGCTTCAAGTTTATCTATAGTTGTATCTGCTGTCTTATCAATCATCTGTCTTGTTAATCCATCACTTGCATATCCTATGCCAAATTGCTTTTGAATTTCTTCATTGATATTTCTCTTTATCAAATAATCTTTTGCAATCTTTCCACTTTCTGTACCTAACTGATATTGATAAAGTCTTTCGGCATAATCTATTGAATTATACAAATCTATTCTTCTTTGTTGTTGAGGCGATATAGAAGTTTCACTATTATTTTTATCTAATATAGTCAAATCTACATTAATGTTTGATTTTTCAGCCATCAACTTAAAGATTTCTTTTGGAGATAAACTTCTATGGTTTATCTGTTGTTCATATTTTTCTATGAACGTATAGACATTTCCACTTTCGCCACAAGCAAAGCATTTACAATATTTATCACTTTTAGCAATAGACATTGATGGTTTAGTATCGTCATGAAACGGACAAATAAAAGTATTGTTTCTTTGTATTTGAATACCATAGCTTTCAACGATTGCTCTCATACTTGCCTGTTCAAAGATTTCTTGCTGTAATTCTTTTCTTGTTAATTCTGGCAACTTGCATTTCTCCTTTCTAAAATGTGATTACTTGCACATTTTTTATCTTTCAATATCAAAGTCATCATATTTTGATATTGATTTTGTTTTCTTGGTTTCATCTTTATTTTTGCAATATTCTTTTACAGTATAATCTGGATTAGAATTAATAATTGCTTTTTGTTCATTAGATAGTTTTTGTTTTTCCATAATCAATAACTCTCTTGTTTCTGGAACAACCATTATCATAGATGTTCTTTGATGAAATACACTCCAAAAGTCTTTATCATATCTGTCTTTATCTACAACAACACTTTCAGCAATTTCTCTATGTTCTATGGTTCTTGTATTTCCACCAAAAAGCCACCATCTACCAAATTTCCATTTTTTAAAATAAAAATACTTTCTTCTAGGTTGTCAGTAAATGAATAGCCTTCTTCTTCTAAAATTTCACTTATTTCTTTATCTGTCATAATACCACCTATATTTTCTCATTCAATGTGGAAGTACTTCCACATTCTAATCTAATGCAAATATTTCTTCTATAGGCTTATCCTCTGCATGACTAGGAATACCATATAGATACATAATCTTTTCGTCATTATGAGAATAAACAACAGAAATACTTTCATTTATTAAGATATAAAATAAATCTAGTATTTCTTCTCCTGTTCTTTCTTTCCTATCAAATTCTATATACATCAGTTTATCTGTTCTATTTGATTTTTCTTGAATAATCTCTAAAGCCTCTCTTTGAAAAATGCCTCTTGTCCTTGAATTATTACAAGCAAAAAAGCCTATATCAAATTGTATAAGACAATAGTTGCCCTGTTCAAAAACTTTATCAAAAGCCATATCAAGGTCTTGTTGATTTTCAATTCTTACACTTTTAGACTTCATTTTTTATCTCCTTCTTAAATTTGCAAAAAGGGACAATTCATTGAATTATCCCTTTAATCTAATGTGGAAGTACTTCCACATTAAGCATTTTGTTTTTTTGTTTTTTTTCTTCTATATGCTACTATACTAGAAATTAACACAATTCCACTTAAACCACCTAATGCAAGTAATCCTTTTACATTAGTATCATCTCCTGTTTTGATGATAGGTTTTAAAGTATTTACATATTCAAATGAATATGTCTTTCCAATATTTTCAAGGTTATTATCAAGCACTACTTTTTTAACTTCATTACTCAATAAGTAACCTGTAGGTGCTTGTGTTTCTTTGATATAGACAGTTCCATAACGTACATCTTTGAATGTTGCTGTTCCATCTTCTTTGTTTGCATGAACAGTTTCGATTTCTTTTGTACATTCTTTATCTTCATACATTGTAAATGCAAAGTCTTTTGATTTAATAGCTTTTCTTGTTTCTTTGTCAATCTTATTAACTTGAATGTTTGTTAAGATTGGAGCATCTTTCATTTCGACTTTTTGAATTTCTTTATCGCTTGAAACTGTAAATTCAATGCTTTCTGCTACATAGTAACCTTTTGGTGCTGTTTTTTCAGTAAGGATATATGTTTTTCCTTCTTCAAGTCCAGATACATAATGTTCATCTTTTCCTGTAGTCCATTCATCAACAGTTTTACCTGTTTCTTTATCTGTTACTGTTAATTCTGCACCTTCTACATCTTTACCATCTACTAAATCAGTTTTCTTAACTGTTACTTGTTTATCAACAAGTTTTAATTCAACATCCTTATCTTCTGTAGTAAATGTTTTTGATTTAGCAATTACATATTTTTTAGGGGCTTTAACTTCTACAAGTTTATATTCTTCTCCTTCAAGCAATCCTCTAACCATGTGAGATGTTTCATTACCATCTTTATCAATGTTATAGTAATTTACTTCTCCTTCTTTGATTAACATTAATGTATAATCATCACTATCTTTATTAGCTGTTAATTTATATGTTACAGTTGCATCATCTTCATCAATATACATATTTTCAATTTTGCCATCTTTTTCTAAAGATGCCTTCATTTCTTTTGTAATATCAAAGATATGTTGACCTGTAACCCATTTATCAATAATATTTTTAGTTTTTGTTGATACAACTTGTAATGTTGCTCCTTTTAATAAGTTTCCTTCATTGTCAACTTTTTTAACATTTACAACATTATCTACCATTGTTTCTTTTTGTGTTTCCTTATCTGTTGTTACAGTAAATTCAAAGTCATTAGCAATGTTATATCCTAATGGTGCTAAATCTTCATGGAGTGTGTATGTTTCATTTTCAGTTAAACCAGATGCGTAATGAGTTTCATCTGTAGAAATCCATTCATCAACAACATTACCTTCTTTATCAATGATTTGCATTGATGCACCTTGAATTTCTTCTCCACCGAAATTAGTTTTTGAAACAATAAGTTGTTTATCAATCATAGTAGTTTTTTGGTCTACTTTTTCTTTTGTAACTGTAAATTCTACATCTGTAGCTTTTACATATTCGCTAGGTGCTGTCACTTCACTTAATACATAAGTTTTTCCTTCTTCTAATCCATTGATATAATGTTTATCTTTTCCAGAAGTCCATTTATCTACTACTTGGTTAGTTTCTTTATCTGTAACAGTAATTTCAGCACCTTCTACTTCTTTTTCTCCTGTTACATCTGTTTTTGTAAATTCTACTCTCTTGTCTTTCATATTGACTTTTTGAGTTTCTTTATCAGTAGTAACTGTAAATTCAATATCTGTAGATTTTACATATCCTTCTGGCGATACAATTTCACTTAATATATAAGTTTTACCTTCTTTTAATCCGCTAATATAATGTGCATCTTTTCCAGAAGTCCATTTGTCTACTACTTCATTTGTTTCTTTATCTGTAACAGTAATTTCAGCACCTTCTACTTCTTTTTCTCCTGTTA
>CATXTS010000127.1 GCA_958402495.1 uncultured Clostridiaceae bacterium | reverse complement strand
TATATGAGTAGTTACAAGAATAATAAACAAAAATTTGTATATTGCTCGGATATTACGTGTATATTATAAATTTAAAAGGCGAACATTTATGAAAATAAGAATGCTTATATTGCAATACTTATAGCAATTTTAAAATAAAATCTAGCGAACACAATAAAAAACCTTAGAAGTATTGCTACTACTAAGGTTTTTGTTTTTTCTAAAAAGCATATTATCTCTTACTAAATTACAAAAGTTGATTTACCAACGTTTTTCAGCATTTGTGTGTATTACGTGTTAATTACGAAGTCAAACGAACTCTATCTATTTTAAAGTTGTATATTATTTAAAAATTATGATATAATGCTTGGTAAAGGAGGAAACAAAATGAAGGAATTCAAACCAAGTATAAGTGAGAAAAATGGATTGAGTTTGTTAAAAGATACTGATAAAGAAATTTTATCAGTAGGAATAAGTACAGGTGGATCAGCAGAGATAGAAATGGCTAGAAAGAATAGAGAGAGTCATATCATAGCAACTACAATTGATAAAAATGGATTACAGTTTTCTAAAAAGATAATAGAAGATTTAGGGTTATCTGATAGAATTGAGATAAAATTAGAAGATGTAGCAAAAAGACTACCGTATAAAAATGAAAGATTTGATTATATATATGCAAGATTAGTTTTTCATTATTTAAATGATATGCAGTTAAATAATTCATTATCTGAAATATATAGAGTATTAAAACAGAGTGGAAGATTTTTTATAGTTGTTAGAAGTATAAAAGAATGGGAAGCAAAATTAAAAGGAACTACGTATGATGCTGAAACAGGATTTACAACTTATCCAGACATAACAACCCTAGAAAGTGAAAATGTAAGGTATATTAGTAGAAGATTACACAGTGAGGAATCAATTAAAGAATTTCTAAAAGATGCAGGTTTTAAGATAGAATATATTACAACATATGAAGAATATTTATATAGAGACTATGAAAGAATTAATAAAAATCCTAAGCCTAATACTATTATTGAAGTATGTGCTACTAAATAATATTTGTTAAAATTAGAAAAATATTGATAAAAGTAAGTTAAGTGCCAGTTAATCGTTTTATAGTATATTTTTATAACATAAAATATAATGGTAATACACACCAAATAAAAAGTGTATTACGTGTTACTTACGTGTGTATTACGAACCCAAATTATCTCTATTTTATTTCATCTAATTTAAAGTTAGAAACATAAAGAAGAACCAGTAATACCAATGATTACTGGTTCTTTGTAAGTGTATAAGTTTTTATATAAAAATCTTAAAATCTTATCTCTTACTAAATTGTGGAGCTTTTCTAGCTTTCTTAAGACCATATTTCTTTCTTTCCTTCATACGAGGGTCTCTTGTTAAATATCCGTTTGATTTTAAGATAGGTCTAAATTCACTATTTGCTTCATTTAATGCTCTTGCGATTCCATGACGAATTGCACCAGCTTGACCTGTAAAACCACCACCTGTTACAGTACAAAGTACATCATATTTTGTAGCTGTATTAGTAGCTGTTAAAGGTTGTCTTACGATAACTTTTAAAGTTTCTGTTCCAAAATATTCATCTATATTTTTTCCATTAACAGTGATAACACCAGTACCTTCTACTAATCTAACTCTAGCGATAGATTTTTTTCTTCTTCCAGTACCATAGAAAACAATTTTCTCTGATTTTGCCTTAGCCATTTTTTATATCCTCCTTCTAAAAGTTCCAAGTTTCTGGTTTTTGTGCAATATTTTCATGTTCACTACCAGCATAAACTCTTAATTTTTTAACCATTTGTCTTCCTAAACTATTGTGTGGAAGCATTCCCTTTACAGCAAGCATCATAGCTTGTTCTGGTTTACTTTCCATCATAACTCTAGCAGATGTTTCTTTCATTCCACCAATATATCCAGAATGACGTCTATACATTTTTTGATCTAATTTTCTTCCTGTTAAAACAGCATCCTTACAATTGATAATAATAACATGGTCACCAACATCCATATTTGGTGTATAAGTTGGTTTATGTTTTCCTCTTAATAATTTGGCAGCTTCTGTTGCAACTCTACCTAAAGGCTTATTTGCAGCGTCTAATACATACCATTTTCTTTCGATTTCATTTTTCTTTACGCTATGTGTAGTATTATTCATGGTAAAAAATACCCTCCATTCATTTTAATATTCTTTATAAGATGTATATATATGAAGTCTTAGGTAAAAACTACCGGGGAGAAGCTTTTAAACTAAGCTCATATGAACGTAATAAGAATTGAAAGATAAAATCTTCCAATTGCTCTACTATTCTAATACATAAATACAGAAAAGTCAAGAAAAAACATAAAATATTTGTAAAAGCTGTTGACATTTCATGAAAAATAGGATATTATATTAACTGTTAGAAAAAGAAGAAGCCATTCACTTCTCACCTGCTCGTAAAGAAAAAGGTTACCAAATAGTATTTTAGAATAAGTCTAGAGACTAGAAGAATATAGGTATGAGTGAGTGGATTGATATATTTTAAATCAATCTTTTTTTATGTAAAAAAATTTTTGGAGGTGTTTTTTATAAAACAAGATTTACCGATTAATGAACAAATTAGAGCTAGTAAAGTACAAATTATAGATAATGATGGTAATAAAATAGGACCAATTACTTTAAATGAAGCTCTAGAAATCGCTTTTGAAAAGAAGTTAGATTTAGTATTAGTAGCTCCAAACGCAGAAGTACCAGTTTGTAAATTAATGAATTATGGCAAGTACAAATTTGAACAAGCAAAAAGAGAAAAAGAAGCTAAGAAAAAACAAAAAACATTTGAATTAAAAGAAATTAGAATTACACCGAATATAGAAGAACATGATTTTTCTTTTAAAGCAAAAAACGCAAGAAAATTTATAGAAGATGGAAATAAAGTCAAAATCACTGTTCGTTTTAGAGGTAGAGAGTTAAACTATGTAAAATTAGGGGAACAAGAATTAAATCACTTCATAGAAGAGTTGTCTGATATAGCTGTACCAGAAAAACGACCAGTATTAGAAGGTAAAAATATGTTTATTATATTAGCTAAAAAAGTTGAAAAATAAGTAAACCAAAAGCTAGTAAACAATATACAAAATAAAAAGAGGAGGAACTTATTATGCCAAAATTAAAAACCAATAAAGCTGCTAAGAAAAGATATTCTTATACAGCAACCGGAAAGGTAAAAAGAACAAAATCTAATAGAAGACATCTATTAGCTAATAAAACACCAAGAGCAAAGGCAAGAGGAAAAGTACAAGATGCTTATGCAGATAAAACATGCGAAGCAGCTATCAAAAAAATGTTACCATATGGCAACTAAAAATAGAGAAAGAAATAAGGAAGGTGAAGAAACATGGCAAGAGTAAAAACAGCAAGAATAACACGTAAAAAACATAAAAAGATATTAAAAAGAGCAAAAGGATATTATGGAGCAAAACATTATAGATTTAGAATGGCAAAACAAGCCGTTATGAAATCAGGTGCTTATGCATATGTAGGAAGAAAAGATAAGAAAAGCAATTTTAGAAAATTATGGATTGCAAGAATTAATGCAGCAGCAAGAATCAATGGAACTACTTATAGCAAATTAATTGCTGGCTTAAAGAAAGCAAATGTAGTGATTAACAGAAAAATGCTTGCAGAACTAGCTGTAAATGATGAAAAAGCATTTGCACAAATCGTAGAAATGGCAAAAAAAGCTTAAATGAAAAGAATAGACAAAAAATCAATTGACATACAATAGCAATTGATTTTTTTCTGTTTAGGAGGAAAAATAGATGAAAATAGGAATTGATATCGATGGGGTATTAATAGATTATACTAGATTTATGTATGATTATGGTAGTAAATTTTGTGTAGAAAAACATTTACCGCTAACCATAAAACCAAATGGAATGGACGAGGCTATCTTTGGATGGGATGAACAGGTAACAGAAGAATTCTGGAATGCGTATTTAAAAGAATATGTAACCAATTACCCTGCAAGAAATTTTGCCTCTGAAGTGATTCAGAAACTAAAAGAAAAACATGAAATTTATATTGTAACAGCTAGAAATGAAGAAGGATTACCACCAGAGAATTATGGAAAAATGAGAGAGTTTACTAAGCAATGGTTAGAAGCACAAAACATTCCCTATGATGCCATTCTATATACAAAAAGAGGAAACAAATTAAAGGATTGTATAGAAAATGGTGTACAACTTATAGTAGAAGATGAACCAGCTAATATAGAGGAACTAAAAGAAAATTTAACGGTATTTTGCTATGATTGCCCATATAATCAACAAGTGAAAGGAAAACATGTCATAAGAGTATATAGCTGGTATGATATTTTAAGTAAAATAGAAAGAATAGAAAATATAGAAGAAAAGAACAAATAAAAAATCGATAAAAAGAAAAAATAAAAAGAACACCGAAAAACATGAGAAAAGAAGGATGTGTTCTTTTTATTTTTCTATATAAATGGTTATTGTTTCTTCATCTTAGGTTTACTAATTAAAGAAGCAAGATAACCAAAAAAGATAGCAGCAGCAATACCACCGGCAGCGGCTTTAACACCTCCAATGAAAGCACCTAGTAAACCACTATTTTGTACTTCCTCGATGGCACCTTTGGCTAAGTTGGCACCAAACCCAGTAAGGGGAACTGTGGCACCGCAACCAGCAAAGTCAATTAAATATTTATAAATACCAAGGCCACCTAATACGGCACCTAATGTTACAAATACCACTAGAATTCTAGCAGGTGTTAATTTGGTTTTATCAATTAAAATTTGACCAATAATACAAATAGCACCACCAACTAGAAAACAGCGTAGTAATTGCATCCAATCTATACTTTGTAGAAATTCCATCATTTATCCTTTCTGCTAAAAGCAAAACATTTAGCTAGTTTATTCATTTTCAATAGCAATGGCGTGAGCAATACCTGGAATACTTTCACCTTGTTGAGAACTAGTAGAGTTCATTAAGGCACCAGTTGCAA
>CATXTS010000126.1 GCA_958402495.1 uncultured Clostridiaceae bacterium | reverse complement strand
AGAGTGTCTAAAAATATTGATATCTTAGAAAATCCCCAGAATCAAAAACTCATACCAAAAGGAATAAAAATTTGCAATTTTATGTAAAATGTGGTATTCTAAAGCCATAGGAGATGATTTTATGGGATTTTTTGATAGATTTAAAAAGAATGATAAACAAAATATAGGAAGTGGAGTTAATAATAGACAACCAGTAGGACAACTACTATTTGATGTTGAATATAGTCCAGTTTCTAATGGGAATTTGCAAGTAGAATTTTATGATAAGGATTCAGATTTTAAGAAATTCTATGATACTACAAGATTAATAATAGGTAGACAGCCTTTGAATATTGAAGGTCATCCAGTTTATAGCTGTGCTGTTTCATGGTATGGGCATAGTGATTGTCAAATGTTTGATGAAAAAACAGGAAAATTTGATAGTTTAAGAGCACAAGAATATAGAGGTGTTTTAGCAGAAATAGATTTAGAATTATTACAAACTGACCCAAATTACTGTAATATGGTAATGAAGGGGTTATTAGATAAACAAAGAGTTGAAAGATACCTTGAAAGTGGCTTACAAGAAACACCAGAACAACCTTGTGGGAAATACATAGGAGGAGTTAGACAAACAGAAAGAGGTTATGGTAAGTTCTTTTCTACAGTAGTAGGTAAAGCTTCGCATAATTCAGATTTAATGGTAAAGAGAAGACAAGAACGTAGAGAAATGATTGAAGCACAAAAACAAAAAGCTATTGCAGATAAAAAAGCCCAAATTAAAAAGTTACAAATTGAATTAGACAGTATGGAAAAATAATATATAATTAAAAGAACGTGTGTGTAAAAGCATATGTTCTTTTGTTAATTTTTATAAATTCCATTAAAAAAATTCTTATTATATTTACAAAAACTGGGCTATTTTTACAATATTATATTTCTGTATTTTATATAAATTCTACTAGCAATTTACTAATAGAAGAGGTGTTATAAATTGTGGAAATTAAAGGAAAAATATTGTTTTTGAAATATAAATCAAGTATAATAGAAACATCCTTTTCAAAGGAAATCTTTGCGAAAGGAGGTGCAACTTGAGTGAGTTCATTTGATTTAATCTGGCGATTAATCGTTTTGTTACTTTTGAGTAATAACAATGATGAAAGCCAAGAAACAAACAAAGATTAATCTTTGGGGCAGGCGGACACCTGCCTTTTCTTTTTGGTCAAAAAAAAGAGATATGCGGACACATATCTCGTGCAAACCTTCGTGAGTTCCTTTGATTTGCTAGCTAATGTTATTATAACATCGATTTTAGTATATGTCAAACAGTTTTCAAAAATTCATATTTTTCAAAAATATTTTTTAAAATTAATTATAGAAGTTTATAAACGCTTATATTTAAGTACTTATCGGCTTTTTATATTTTAATAATATAAAGTATTTAAAAATTTTTTAAAATAAATTGCATAATTTAAGACTAAAATGCAATTATGATATTTGAAAGGAAAGCTATCATTATGGAAAAATAAAGCCATTGTTAAAATAGGAAATATAGCATATCTTGACAAAACTCTATTCCCCTATTTTAGACTGCTATTGATATACAATATGAAAAATTTAAAAATGGAGATATAAACGAAAATACCTATGGCAGAAATCTTGAAAGTATAAGCATATATAAAAAGATACTTAACAAAGATTTAAAAGTACATAAGGCAACTAGTAAAGATATAAAAAAATATTAAGTTCAAAAGGAGAAGAATGAAAAAGTCAAAGTGACATAAATAAACTATATAACATTGTAAATGCTTCTTTTAGAAAAGCAGTAATTGATAAAATTATTACTACTGCAGATACCCCTATGAACTGGATTAGTGCGTCAATAAGTAAGAAGATAAAAAAAGAAGTAATTGCTTCTGAAGTGGAAGAACAAGCACCGCTATTACAATATATAAATACACATACTATAATAACAGATACTAAATCGGCTTACGATGATGAAACAGTAAAGAACTTAATAAGAACAGCTTTCTTAATAGGAGCAAGATGTGGAGAGCTTGGAGCAATAGACTATACAAAGTATATTGATTGGGAGCTAGAAAGAGTTGTTATAGAAAGAACATTTACCAAAAACAAAGATAGAAAAATTGTTATGGGAGAAACTACAAAAACAGGAAGAAAAAATATAAAATCAAATAAAGGTGCTACATGTTTTATTCCTTTTGACATATTCGATAAAGAATCACTAATCAATATACTAGAAGACCAAGTGTTTATTGCTGACAATAACCCTAAGAATTGTGAACATTTATTATTTTGTAAGAAGGACGGAACATATATTGTACCTTCACAAATAAATCAAATATTTAAAAGAGTATGCAGAGAAGTAGAATAAGAATAAAAATAAAATTTGCTATGAGTTTATTAACAATTTCAAAATTAATGGGTACAAGTGTAAGAGAACTTGAAAAGATGTATGATTCTGTACTAAACAAGTTTATGAAAGTAGAATTTGAAGGATTAAGAAAACATTTAAAGGATAGTAAAATAATAGCTTTTCTTAAAGAAAAAAAGTAAAGCAAAGTCATATCATAATTTAAAAGCGATAAAATTTTGCAATTTTATGTAAAGTGTTGTATAATAATAAGTGATGGAACGTTTTTACTCCGTTACATCACGAAAATATCAACTTTAGACCGCACAATTGTGCACAAGGAGGAAAAATCATGAATAATCTTGCAACTTTAATCGCAAATGGAGACATCACTGTAGAGGAACTCGCCAATGCAAAGGAGTTAATTGACCGTGCCGAGTTGACTATGAAAGGGGTCGAAGCCTGTAAGAAAACACTCACTTTTCCATTAGGAGTCAGCACAATTAACTGTTATTCTTATATGGATTCTGCTGGAGAGTATGAGGCTTGGGGCACTTGCACAAGCGATGGTATTTTCACCTGTTCTTGCAACTGGGGCGGAAATCATGTAATTGGCGAATGTAATTTGACAAACTTTGCAGAAGTTTTTATGGCATTCGAGAACGGAGAGTTCGTCAGAGACTTGCGTAGGTTCTTGCTTCAGCAGATTAAAAAAGCAGAGTTAAAGCTGTAAAAAAAGTTCTAGCAAAAACTGGGTGAAAGTTTTCACTCAGTTTTTGTATAAATATATAAAATTCCATTAAAAAAATACTAATATGTGCAAAAACACTTACAACACAAGCACTTTTAAAACAATCAATTTGCTCATCTGCACCAAAAAGAGAGTATTTCTAAATTCTTTCTTTTTATTTTAAAATACTTTAAATGCTTATTTTCCTAACATTTTGTAATATCTTGTATTTTATATATATCACTTATATTTTAAAAATCTTTGCTATTGCATACTTTTATTTATTGTTATATCCAAATGTTATTTCTAGTTTATATATTTTTATAAATAATTCTTCATTCCATTGTTTACTTTATTTATTAAAGTGTGTCATATGCATAAAGAAATTAATTCATTTCTGAATTAATTTCTTTACCTTTTATGTTTTTAAAGTACTAGGACACGGCCAGCACCGCACGGAACCCATTAGAATAACTGCTACTGCCACCATTACGAGCAAAAGAGAATAGACCCGCAGATGAGCCATTCCATAAAGCACCGCCACGAATCAAGAATGGACCGTTCAAGCTTGGGTAATATGAGGAGTCGCTATACCATGATGCACTTCCAGTCTCAACTGTAGATGTCTCGCGGATACTATCACCATAGATTAGTGTATTTTTCTTATAATTATTGGTACTTGCTATGTTTAAGTTTGTATCATTACTATCCATACTTGCATTGTCTGTACCGCCATCAAATGAATATGTGGTTGTATATTGGGTACTGGCTGTTTTTAAGGTGTTTCCGTCATAAGCTATACTTGCTCCATAACCTTTTAAATTACCATTTCCATTTGCTATATAGGCTGCTATCCTTTCCCATGTTCCTCCACTTAAGTCATATATTCCATAGATAGTTCCTGATGAACTTGCCTTGCAACCATTTAATTGGTCCCATGTATACACTCCATTATTGGCTGTATTTCCTGTTGTTCCATTGATATTTGTCATGGTTTTTACTGCCCCACCTGCACTAGTAGACGCCGTTGTACAACCTGTTACTGCATATACACTATCTACTCCTGTCTTTCCTGCTGCATTGGTTCTTTTGGCTCCTCCACTATTTAAGCTTACATTATTAATAGTGATATCTGTTCCATTTAATCCGGTATTTACTTTGTGATAAATAGGTAACTGCTCCCCATTCACTATTTTTCATTAAGTGGGAATCGCTAGTACTTGTTAAACCGTAAATATTTCCATCTTCGGTCATTGCTTTGGCTATGTTATAAGCATCATTATGATTAATATAATTCATACTATAGGTAACAGGTTGGAATGTTGGATATTTGATAGCTGTTTTTGCACTTCCATAAATTCCATCTAACCAATTACGTGCTGTCTGAGTAGAATCAGCATCTGTACCTGCTTCTATAGCTCTTACATATACACCACTTTGTGAATAGCTTACACTACTTGCTTTTACTGGTGCACTATTGTTTCCACTGGCATAGCCTGCTTCAAATTTTGCTACCCATATTCCAGTTAGCTCTTTATTCCATCCTCCATTTCTGTAGCCAATAGCTGTTTCATCAGTAAATGCCGGATGCACAGTATAGCCAACACTAGTATCTACTAATTCATCTTCACTTGTACAACGTTTCGCTGTTTGAATTTCTCCGTTTTCATCATAATAATTATCAGTTGTTCCTATTAAAAATTTTATATCAAAAGTTTCATTATCGTTTACCTTGTAGGCATATCTAGGTATCCATACCCACATACTTCCATCTTCTGTTTGGGCATTTGCCCACTTTTTGCTATTATAATCATACCAACTGGTATCTCCACTATTTGTTTTGTCTGCTTTTCCTTTTTCACTATTCGTTGGGTCTAAAAATTTAATAGGGGACATTCCTGTTGTTAATTTTGGTCTATTTACCCCTTCTTGTGTATTAAAACTTTCTCCAAGTGCTTGGTTAATTTGTTCTTCTAAGCTAAGTAATCCA
>CATXTS010000125.1 GCA_958402495.1 uncultured Clostridiaceae bacterium | reverse complement strand
AGTCCAATTTTTATTCCATCTAATTCTGCTATTCCTAATTCTTTTCCAGAAATAGTATCTTCTGTTTCATCTATCTTAAAATCTTTTCTTTCTACTTTATACATATACTTTTTATCATATTTTTTCACAATATTACCGCTTCTATCAATCATAAAACTGGTATTGGTTGTTTTATTGCTTCCACTATTTATTAAGGCCACACTTCCTAAAATAATATTTACATTATATTTTTTTGCAAAACTTTGATATTTTTCTATTTCTGCTATTTCAACTTTTCCGCCTTCAAAATCTGTACCCCAAGATAAAAATAATTCAGATAAGCAGATGATATCTGGTCGCTCTTTTATAGCCTCTTCCATCATTTTTAAAGCTTTCTTTTCATTCTCGGTTTTATTACCATTAGATTCCATTTGTATTAATAATACCTTCATATTTTCCTCTCCTAATCGTTTAGAAAATTCATAACTAAATCTATTATAATATCTTTTTCCTTTGGGTTTGATTCTGCAATTAATAAAGTAAGTGCTGTTAAGGTATTATTATCTATTGTTTGTTTATTATTTTTATATAAAATTCCATAAAAATTTAAGAAATAGATAAATAACGTAGCAGCAATCCTTTTATTACCATCAATAAAAACATGATTCTTTACAATTAAATACAAAAAGTTAGATGCTTTTTCTTCAATGCTCTTATAAATATCTTGTCCTCCAAAACTTTGATATATATTTTTAATAATAGATTCTAATCCTCTATCTCTTTCTACCCCAAATATTTCACTCTTTTCGTTGAATTTTAATTGGTGAATAATATTTAAACAATCTTGATAATTAATGATTTTTTCATCTGTAGTTCCTTTAATTTTTTTTAAAGTTCTATGATCATAATCGTCTAATAAATCTAATGCTTTTGAATAGTTTCCTATTACTTTTAAGATTTCCTTGGCATCATTATTTTCTAATCTTTCATCAATACGATTTGCTATATCTATTAGTTTAATCGTTTTCTCTAAATATTCTAATCTTTTTTGATTAATAGCATAACCTTTTAGCATATAGTCTTTTAATATACTAGTAGCCCATTTTCTAAAAGCTATACCTCTTTTACTATTTACTCTATAACCTACAGAAATAATCATATCTAAATTATAATATTGAACATTATATTTTTTTCCATCTTCTGCAGTATGCTCAAAAAATGAGCATACTGCATTTTCTTCTAATTCTTTATCTCTATAAATATTCTGAATATGTCTCGTTATTGTTTTTCTGTCTTTCTCAAACAGTTCTGCCATTTGTTTTTGTGTTAGCCAAACTGTTTCATCTTTCATGCTCACTTCTAACTTTATGCTTTGATTTTCAAAAATAATAATCTCATTTTTTTCATTATTCATAAACTTCCTCCTCTATTTTTTTATATCTATTCATTTTTATCTTTAGTTTAGAAGGTTTATTTTATTAATGACTATATGAAATGTCCCTGATGTGAAATTATCTATTTTACTATATCCTTCCCCTGTCAAATGCATATTTATCTTTTAATATAATTGGCTTTTTATAATGTTGTTTTGTTCCTGCTCCGGTCTTCTGATGCCAATACTAGTCTTCTTTTTCTAATTATATTTCATATTCTATAACTTTTCCATTCTTTATCTCTATTGGCACATTTCCATCTGCTGGTATTCCTTTGGCATACCAGTAAATAGCTCTAGCCACACCACCATGTGTAACTAATAAAATATTCTTTTCTTTATATTTTTCTTTTAATTCATTTAATAAATTAGAAACCCTTGCATATACACTTTTCATAGATTCTAGACTTTTATACTCATTATCATAATAATTCCAAAATGTTTTCCAATTTAAATTCTCAAATTTTTCATTTACATAAATACCCATATCTCTTTCTATTAATCTTTCATCTAGAATAATGGGAATTTTCAAATCCATGTTTAACAATTTTAAAGTATGTCTTGTTCTAAGTGCTGGTGAACACACTATTAAATCTATTTTTAATTTTCTTAACTGTTCTCCTGCTTTTACTGCTTGTAAAATACCATTCTCATTGATATCTTCCTCAATATCTGCAATTAGTTGCTTTCTATTTTTTTCTGTTTGGCCATGTCTTATTACATATAATTTCAATATAATTACTCCTCTTTTAATACATCTTTAACAAATCTCTTTTATTAAATAGTTCTCTAAAATTTTCTTCATAATAATGGGGGTATTTTGCTCATAAATAGCTATCTGCGTTTTATTTTCTTTTCCTTGTTCTTGGTATATTGGAAAGTCAGAAATTCCCTTTATGATAGAACATTCTACATGATTTAGTTTGCATATATAAGCAACTGCTGCACTTTCACAATCTGCAATATCAATATGATTCTCCTGTAATTCTTTAAAATCTTTCCACATAACTACTGCTTTATCTAAAGTACCTATCTTTATTTCTTCTAAAGAATCTCCTTTTAATTTTACAATAAACCTCTGTTTAATTAGTGGTTCTACTTCTTTTACCGTACAATCACATTGAACCGCTATAGTAGGTATCAAGATATCTAAGACCTTATATTTCTCGTTAATTCCTGCACAAGTACCTATTACGGCTATTTTATTTAACTTAAATTTATCTATCATATATTGCGCTGCACCACTACTATTTACTTTCCTATAACCACTTTGGTAGAATATTACATCTTTATTATTCATTTTAATATTTATATAATTTCCAAATGGATAAGGTTGCAACTGATTTTTGTCTATGTTTAATATCTCTAATACAGCATCCCACTCTCCTTGAGTTGCAATAGCTACTCCTATCATCTTATCTACCTCCTTAATCGTTTTTATAGTTCCTATATTAATGGATATATATTGCTTATTACAATAATTGTATCATCATCTTTATTATATTTATCCAATAAATTTTCATAATACTTATATAGTCCTTAAATAATACATTATATTTTATGAAGTTTATTATAGCATATGGTACAAATGTTTGCAATATATTTCCAGTTTTTATATATTTTCTTTTCTCATAGTTCTTTTGAAATAACTTGTACATATACTATTAAAAGATAGTTATTTGCTATTTAAATATTCTAATGTTTAGAATATGACACCTTTTTATAGATTATATAAGAAAGGAGATTACATGTTAAAAGAAGATGTATCAGCATTTTTCAATCTTTATTGTCCTTATGAAGATGTCTTACCTTTTCTTGAAAAGGATACTAATGCAGAATTCAAAAACTTAGTGCCTTTATGGCATTTAGTTGGACCTAAGATTTTCTATGACCGGGATACATTAGTAGAAAAGGAAATGGTGAATGCCATTTATACAGACCTTTTTGAGAAATATCTTTTAAACAAACTTTGTGAATTGGAGATAGAATATTCCTATATTCTTCTTCATTCTCGTTTTTCCTTTTCTCTAGCAGAACAAGGAAGATTCTTTGAAGATAAGATTGTATTACCTGCTAAAGCTCCTATTATTTTAATACCTGAAGGTAGTATCTATTTTGGTATTATCCCTCTGGATAACAAGGCGTTTAGCTCATCTATATTGCATCTTTATCTGTTTACTTTCTTAAATAAGAACTTCTAAACACATGTCGGAAAAAAGCGTTACTATTCTGTATTAAACGGATAATAACGCTTTATCTTTTTAATAATTGGTAATTTTTTACACTTTCAGTTAATTTGTATATATAATAGAAATAGGTAGTTTTTGTTTTTTACATAAACTGGTATTTTGGTTTATGTACTACCTTCGTAACTATTAATTAGTAGTAAAACGAAAGGAGACATCCTATGTCAAAATCTAAGGCTCCACCACCGCACTATTGTCCTTATGAAGAGGTCTTGTACCATATGCAACAAAGAAAGTCCAAGGTACTTCCTGTTTGGAAAAACTACGGAAAACAAGTCTTGTCAGCCAATACTTCAAAAGAAAGTATTTATTTTGTTAATGAGATATTTTGTGTAGATTCCATTGGATTAGTCTTACTAAGACAGTTAGAAAAAGGGTACATTCGGCATTTAATTTTAACCCCTGTCATCTTTTCTTCTAACTTACAGTTAGCTAAAAAATTTAAGCAAGTTTTTCTACAGCATAAATGTAAGCTGTTTTTTGAAAGCGATAGCCACTACCTAACCTTTGGTTATACAGCTGGTAATACGCTACATGCTTATGTTTATATTGTAGATTATTTCAAAGGAGAAAATTTCGATGAGTGATGTTTATTATCGTCCTTATGAGGACATATTAAAAAGTCTTAAAGGAAGCCTTTACGAAGATTTGATTCCCATTTGGAAAAAAATAGGGCCTCTTGTCTCTTATTCCAATGTAAAAAAACCTTCTGAGAGTCCTAATGATGTCTTTTTTAGTGACCCGCTTGGGGCCTCTATTTTAAGAAGACTGAAAAAGTTTCCGCCCAATCCTATCATTATAGAATACTATGTATCCTATAAAGAAAAATGGCAAAATACAGATATAGAGCATCAAATTAGGTATAATGGGATGTCTCCTATTTGTACAGGAGGTTCTTGTTATTTTGGCTTATTGCGCCAAGATGAAAAGGAAACTCGTCTGGTTTTATACTTACTTGCCTAATGCGTATAAACCAGAATGAGGGCCAGCTTTACAAAGCTGGTCCTTTTTCTTTTTAATCATTTATGCTTTTTAATTTGGTTATTCTTCTGTACCATTACCATTTTTATTTATTGCTTATCCTTATGAAAATAATTAATATTTGCTATCTTAGCCTGCCTACATAAATCTTTTGTAGCAATGGTATATAGTTTTCCATCTTTTATAAAATGGGTCCCACATTGTCTAAATTCAAAATTCACTCTTTTTTTAATACATTGCTCTCTAATAGCTAATACCCAATCATACTGCAATGGTCTTGCTTGAGAATCTGATTCACCACCAACTACAACTAATTCTATCCCTTCTAAATATGGCTCTATATGGATAGCTTCTAATAAAGGTTGTGCTGTAATACATTTATGTTTTATTGGCAACTCTTTCAATATAGACAATTTATTATCTGCATTCTTTTGATTTTCAATTGTACATCCCACGATAACATGTTCATAA
>CATXTS010000124.1 GCA_958402495.1 uncultured Clostridiaceae bacterium | reverse complement strand
TAAAAGCAAGTAGTGTGAGTTATTCTCAAAGTAATGTTTGGGTAAGAGCAGTAGAAAGAGGACAAAGTAGTGATGGAAGTGAAAGTGCCCGTAACTGGTTAGATGGAATTTATGGAAGTACCAAAACAGCTATAAAGTACCCAACATTCCAACCAGTAACATATAGTATGAATTACATTAATCATAATGATGCTTTTAATATAGCTAAAGCTATGACAGAGAATGGGAATATATATGGATTAACAAGAAGCACAGACTCACATTTAATAAAGAATAGTGAATGGGGAGCAGTAACATATCTTTCACAGAGTAAATATGGCTTAGGTGGAATAGATATTGCAGTTAATAATGTAAACTTAAATAGTGGAGGAACTAAAAGAACCAATGCAGCAGGAAAGAGTGGAGTAGATAGTGTATATGCAGTAACAGGTTGTACAACCGCATCTACAACAGCAGGAGAATCCGTAAAAACAATGGCAAATATCAATGAAACAACAGGAAATACAGCCAATAATGGAGTCTATACATGGAATCAATTAAATGGTTGTAAGGAAAGTTCATCAGGAACCATTTATGGAATCTATGACTTAAGTGGAGGAACATGGGAAAGAACTAGCCGGCTATGTAGCAAATGGAAATAGTAATTTAAAGAGTAATGGAGCAAGCATAGCGTATGATGGAAATACATTAAAAACGACCAGTACCAAATATACAACCATTTATCCATATGACAGTAATACGGATAATACAGGAATAACAAATAATGATATAAATTTAAATACAGCAAGTACCAATAATTACAAAAAGAATACGTTAATTTATGGTGATGGAGTCCGTGAGATATCTACGACCGGACATGGAAATACATTATGGTATGACGATTCCTCGTTTTACATGGGCTTATTCTATCCATTTTCAGTTCGTAGCGCTACTTTTTCGTATGGCTCTACTGCTGGTCTCTTTTGTTTCAATCGCGCTGATGGCAATGGCACTTTTGTTCATGGGTTCCGTACGGTATTGATTATGTCTTAGCACTTTAAAAATTTCCTACGGCAAAAAACAAAATAAATGCATATTTTATAGAAGAAAAATAATTATTTAAAGAAAAGCAAATTAGAAATAAATTCTAGTTTGTTTTTTTATGCAAACTTGTAAACAAATGAGTCATGGAAAAACTAAAAAGTATAAAAAAGAAATATTATAATAAAAGCAAATAAAATATAAGAATATTGACTTTAAGCAATGAGATTTAATTAAGTATCTTCATCACTTTTTTCCATATTCTATAGGATAGTATGAAGCACAAATGTTTTTTGGCATAAAATAAATATAATAAGAAGAACTATAATAGGTCATAAACCCTATTATAGTTCTTAATCTTTAGTTTGCTTTTCTTGCTATCAAGACTGCCAATTTAAAATAGGATATCCATGGTTTCTATTGTGAATGTCATCCGTAAATATTTCTCCTAATATGGAATAAATATTAGGCAGTTCATTTAATTCTGATATTTGAATTTCTAAATTTCCATTTATAAAACCAATTGCATTTATATTTTGATTTTTTTTGTAATATCCATTTGTAATAGTAATCTGGGTTTTACCAACTAATAATCCTAAATGAGGTGATTCTCCTAAAATTTCTCCGCTATTATAGATATTATTAATACTACCTGTTCTGCTAAATCCAATGATTCCTCCAACTTCGCCATTCCCCTTAACTTTACTCATATTAAAAACATTTTCAATAATTCCTTGATAGTTATAGGCACATATTCCAGCAGTATATTGTTGTGTTTCGTTGGTAATATCTCCAGCAGAGTAACAATTTCTTATAATACCATTTTCATAAAGTTCTCCTACAATACCTCCGATTAATTTAGTAGCATTTCCATTTGGATAGAGTATTATATTAGAATGATTATAACAATTTATAATTTCGCCTCCTGTTTGAACACCAGCTATACCACCTATTCTTCCTCCAGTAGATTGATTAAGGATATCTACCTGATTAGAACAACCAGAAATATTTCCATATCTATTGAATCCTGTAATTCCTCCAATTAAAGAGGTACCTTCTCCTTCAGAATAAATTTTTCCAGATACACTACAATTTTTAATAGAACCTGCTCTATTTCTTCCACATATTCCACCTATGTACAAAGAATTATTAGGGATATTCCCTTTTATATAAAAATTTTCTAGATATAAATTGCTTATGTTTCCAAAATTGGTTGCAAAAAGCCCTATACAATCTTGATTTTTTTCTAATGTAATATTTTGATAGAAATTTATGATAGAATGATAATTACCATTAAAAGAACCTTTAAAACTATGTAATCCGTCATTATCTAAGGAAGTTCTTCCTATTGTAAAGAAACCTTGTGTATTCAAATATTCTTTTAATTGTCCAAGATATCCAAATGTATGATAATCTGTTCTAAATGCATCTACATAGGAATTGGTAGAATTAAAATCCAAACTTAATCCTAAAGTTATGTTTTTTCCTTCATAGGTATTCCCGTTTGTTACATCATAAGAAAAGAATATTAAATCTTCTATACTATTAATAACATAAGGATTTATTTCTGTGCCATTTCCCTCTAATGTTCCAGGATTTTTATCAGTTACTTTTTCTATTATAACATTGGTTGTATATTCATTTATAGAAGAATCTAAATTAGATAAACTTATTTTCTCATTCTTGTTAGCTTCATCTGTTTGTTCTTTAGATTGCTTAGTTTGTTTTATTAATCCATCAGGTCCTAGTATCATATGAAAGGATACACCTACTAAAATAATTAAAATAATAATGGTTATGATTAGAGCAATCAGTGTAACACCTTTATTTTCAAATTTTTCGAATAGCTTCATATTCTTTCCTCCTTTGTTTTGTTTTCATTCTATAATTGAGAACTTATTTTTTTATCTTTTTCTTTAGATTTATTAGTTTATCAGTTTGCATAATTTTTTTGAATTATCTTAAGAAGATAAAAAATCTATCTTTAAAAAATAAAAAAATTTAAGACAAAGTTTAATTAAAATGGGGTAATGCATTTTCTATATAAGAGTAAGAATAATCATGAATGGACAAAAACAGGAAAACAGTGTATAATCAGAAAAGTTTAAAAGAGGAGAATGCAAAAATGGAAAATACATATCAAGAGACGATGTTTTTATTAAAAAAGTATCATATTTTAGCAAATAAAAGTTTAGGGCAGAATTTTTTAATTAATGATGAAGTAATTGATAAGACAATAGAACAAGCACAGATTGGGGAAGAGGATTTAGTTATTGAAATTGGTCCAGGACTGGGAACTTTAACGAAACATCTATTAGAAAAGGCTAAAAGGGTAGTGGCTATTGAATTAGACTCTAGAATGCTTGCTATCTTAAAAGATAGATTTTCTCTATATACGAATTTAGAAATCATCCATCAAGATGTTTTAAAAGTAGATTTACAAGAAGTTATTAAAAAGGAACGTGAAAATTATTCTATAGATAAAGTAAAAATAGTAGCAAATTTGCCATATTATATTACGACGCCGATTATCATGAAATTATTGGAGGACCATTTAGAAGTAGAAAGTATCACGGTTATGGTACAAAAGGAAGTAGCAAAAAGATTAACAGCCATGCCTGGAAGTAAACTATGTGGTGCAATAACCTATGCCATATCCTATTATTGTGAGCCATATGAAATTGTAGAAGTACCAAAAGATAGTTTTATACCTGCTCCAGAGGTTTCCTCAGAAGTTATACAGCTAGTACTTAGAAAAGAGTTACCAGTGGATTTAAAAAATGAAAAGTTATTTTTCCAAATTATTCGTTTAGCATTTATGCAAAGAAGAAAAACCTTTATAAATGCCATTACCAATAGTGGTTTTATTGAAAAAGAGAAAATAAAAGAAGTATTAAATCAGTTAGCCATTAGCGAAAAAGTAAGAGGAGAAGATTTAACTTTAGAGCAATTTGCCCAAATTGCAAATCTTTGTAGTAAATAAAAATATTAAGATTTTATGACATTGTAAAAGAGTATTGAAAAATGAAACATAGGTATGTTATAATGAAATTACTGATAATAGGGAGAGTTTTGTGTATATGAATCAAATTCTAGTTACAGAAAAATTATATATTACACCAGAACTACGCAGAAAAAAGAAACGCTATAAAATGGAGTTTTTTTTATCTGTGCTATTTGTGTGCTTATTATCTTCTTATTATATTTACGCAGAAATTGATAGAGGAAAGAGTGAAGAGGTATCACAAGAGATTTTATCACAAGTAATGTCTCCAGTACAAAGCAATGAAGATACCACTACTAGAAAATCAAATGATAATGTGATTATTGTAGCAATAGAGGACGACGAAGATTTAGACCAACAAATTATAACGCAGCCTCCTAAGAAACAAAGTAATACCAAGGAGTATACAACAGCTAGTGGTGTAACCTATCATATAGAATCTGTTGTGAATATTGAAAGACTGGGTATTAATTATCCAATTATAACCGAAACATCAGAAGAATTATTAAAAATATCACTTAATAAATATTGGGGACCTTCTCCAAACGAAATAGGAAATTATTGTGTAGTAGGACATAATTATAAGAACAAGAAGATGTTTGGAAGGCTAAATGAAATTGTAAATGGGGATATTGTAGAATTAACAGATATGGATGGCAATCTAGTACGTTATTCTGTTTATGATAAATATATTGTAGAACCAACAGATGTCAGTTGTACGAGTCAGCTGACTGGTGGAAAAAGAGAAGTTACCTTAATTACTTGTACCAATTATGGACAACAAAGATTGGTAGTAAAGGCAAGAGAAATAAAATAGACTAAGAAAAAAGAATCAGTTATGCTGGTTCTTTTTTTCTATGTAAACTGGTAAACAAATAATTGTTCTGGAAATAGAAAAATCATAAAATAAAAATATTATAATTATAAAAATGTAAAAATACGACTAAAAAACATAAGAAAAGGAGAAAGAGATGAGAAAAAAAGAAAGACAAAAGGGTATTACTTTAATAGCTTTAGTTATTACGATGATTGTACTAATTATTTTAGCTGGTGTAGCCATTAATGCATTAGTTGGAGAAAATGGTATTATCACACAGGCTCAAAGAGCGAAAGAAGATATGGATAGAAGTGAAAAAGAAGAATGGAGTAGTTTAGCAAGCTTAGAACAACAACTTGACGAAGCTTTAGGTCAAACTTATATCACAGAAAAGGGAGTGAATAAACCAGTATTAA
>CATXTS010000123.1 GCA_958402495.1 uncultured Clostridiaceae bacterium | reverse complement strand
CTTTTATTTCTCTTTGCTCATTTCTAATAGCAACTTGTTCTTCTTTTATTTCTCTTTGCTCATTTCTAATAGCAACTTGTTCTTCTTTTATTTCTCTTTGCTCATTTCTAATAGCAACTTGTTCTTCTTTTATTTCTCTTTGCTCATTTCTAATAGCAACTTGTTCTTCTTTTATTTCTCTAACATCTTGCTGCATGTATAGTACTATATCTAATATTTGATTTAAAGTTTTCTCTTCCAATTTCTCTACCCTCCTTCCTCATAACTATATAAATATAGTAACATTGTAGAATTTATAAGTCAATATTAATTTATGAATTCTATTAAAAAATCATATTTTCTAATTTGTAAGTTAAACCTGTATTCCTCTTTTTGGTATCTGTATTATTTATCATAAAATCTATCGTAGAACTATTTCCTATCACAATTAACAATTGCTTAGCTCTAGTCATACCTGTATACAATAAATTTCTAGTTAGTAACATAGGAGACGATTGTGGAATCACCATAATCACCACATCAAACTCACTGCCTTGTGCTTTATGAATAGTAATACTATAAGCATGTTCAATCTGGTCTAAATCTTGAAAAGGATACCATGCCACTTTTTCATCATCAAATTGGACCATTACTAACTTATCTTCTTCATTAATTTTTAAAATAGTTCCCAACTCGCCATTAAAAACACCAGAACCAGTTTCATAAGTAGGATTTTTTCTCTCCCAAAACAAATCATAATTATTCTTGATTTGCATTATACGGTCTTGTTCTCTAAAAGTCGTATCTCCTATTTTCTTCTCTAATAAAGCATCATTTTCTGGATTCAAAGCTTGTTGCAATTGTTTATTCAACTCTCTAGTACCCAATAAACCTTTCTTAGTAGGGGTAATTACCTGTATATTTTTAAAGAAATCATAATCACCATAATTTTTTAATCGACCTTGGCATAAAGAAATGACTTGTCCAAGCATTCTATCCAAGTTTGCTTCTTTAATAAAAAAGAAATCCTCTTTTAGTTCCTGTTCTTTCGTATCTTCTTTACTTAAGAAGTTCTCCCCTTCATTCACTCTATGGGCATTTAAAATAATCTTACTTTTTGCCGCTTGTCTAAAAATTTTGTCCAAAACAATAGTTGGAATCTGTTTAGAAGCAATTAAATCTTTCAAAATACTACCTGGACCCACTGAAGGTAACTGGTCCACATCACCAACTAAAACTAGCTTCGTCCCTTGGTATAATGCCTTTACCAAATAATTCATTAAAAATAAATCTACCATGGACATCTCATCCACAATTACAACATCTGCATCTAAAGGAGCTACCTCAAAATCTACACTCGCTATTTTTCCTTCTTCTTCAATCTTTCCAATTTCCAATAACCTGTGTAAGGTTTTAGCCTCTTCCCCTGTAGTCTCTGTCATACGTTTAGCAGCTCTTCCTGTAGGAGCACATAAAACAGGCTTTTTACCATGTCTTTTATATAATTCCATAATTGTCTTAATAATTGTCGTCTTTCCAGTACCAGGTCCACCAGTTATAATGCACACATTATGCTCATTCATACACTGAATGACTTCCCTTTGTTTCTCAGATAAATCTATATCCGATTCTTTTTCTATATTTTTCAGTTCTTTATCCATATGTTCTATATACTTCATATTATTAGCTTTACTTAAAATAGAAAGCCTAGTCGCAATATTTTCTTCTGCCTGATAAAATGGTGTTAAATAAATCCAAGTCGCTTCCCTATCTTCACTATCCATTCTTATTTCTTCTACAATTTGATTTTTCACTTTCATTTCTATCAGATTTTCTTCAATCTCTTCTTCAGAAACTTTTAGTAAATCCACACAATAAGTAACTAAATTTTCCTTTAGCACACAGCAATGACCATTTACTGTTGCACATAAAATAGCATGTTTAATACCACTTTTAATACGTTTCTCAAAATTGTAAGGTAATCCTAACTCCATAGCCATCTGGTCAATCTTCTTAAAATCCACATGATTAGCCACATCTACTAACACATAGGGATTATTTTGTATCTCTTCTACTGCATGACTTCCCAAAGCCTTATATACATTCTTAGCATTCTGTACACCAATACCAAACTTCTCTAGAAAACCTACAATCTGCCATAACTCCCAATTTTCCACAAAACTTTCTGCAATCTGAATTGCCTTTTCATGATGAATCCCTTTAATACAAGTCAGCTTCTCTGGTTCAAATTTCAAAACCGAAATCGTCTCCTCTTTAAAAGTATCTACAATCTTCTTAGCCGTAGCAGGCCCTACCCCTTTAATGGTACCATTTGCTAGATATCTCTCCAATGCTCCCAAAGACTCTGGCATCAACTTTTCAAAAGTATCCACTTTAAACTGTTCACCATAATCTTGATGAGTCACCATTTTGCCAACCAAATGTAAAGTATCCCCCACATTAATAAAAGGAAGATAACCCACAATAATTATTTCTGCTTCCTGCATTTCAAATGTAGCCACTGTATAGCTATTTATTTCATTTTGATAAATAATCTCTTTTACTTCACCCTTAATTTCCAAAAAAAGTCCTCTTTTCTAAACAATAGTTCCTTCTAACATCATTCTCATTCTATCAGAAAAAAGACTAATTTGCAACTGTCCATTGGGACCTGGTCCCGATGGACAATTTTGTCCACGGGGACACATCTGGTTAGTTATTTTTGATGCTGTCTATGACTTCTTTACATTCTTTCCAATTCATTACTTTTAAACAATCATAGTCTTTACCTAATTTGTTAACAATGGCTGCTGTTTCATCTGCGGAATCTAAGTCTGTTAAGACTATATTTTTTATATTTTCTTCTTTTCCATAAATTACCCTAAATAGTAAAGAACGCATAAATCCTTCTATTTTATTTTCTTGGTTTTTGACTGCGATAATTAAATAGATGCCTTCTGCTTTTAAGTTGGTATATGTATATATGTTTAAAATTGTTTTTATAATTTCTAACAATCCATATAAGGCTAATGTCCATAAAATAGCATTTAAAATAAATTCTCCCATATTTTTTGCCTCCTACTACATCATATGTTTTTGTTCTTATTTTGGTGAACTAAAAGGGACGGGGTAATTTTGTTTTAAACAAAACTACCCCGTCCCTTTTTTCCTGATTCTTTAATTTTTCTTCTTATGATTTCTTATTTTCCTTTTATCTTCTTAACATGGCTCCTTGTTTTTCTAGAGTTGTAATGATTTTTTCTAATACCTGGTTAATCTCTTCGTCTGTTAGGGTTCTATCTTGCGCACCTAATTCTAAAGAGTATGCAATACTTTTTTTGTCTTCTTCAATACCAGTTCCTGTATACACATCAAATACTTGGCTTCCTAGAAGTAGTGAACCTGCTGCCTTTTTAATTGCTTTTGCTATTTGTTCTGCTGTTACCTGTTTTTCTACTATAAAAGCTAGGTCTTTCTTAACACTTGGATATTTAGATATTTCTTTGTATCTCATCTTTCCTACTTTTTTATCTAGAAATTTATCTAAGTCTATTTCTAAAACATATACCGCTTCTTTTAGTTTAGCTGGATGTACTCTTCCCATAACGCCGACTATATCATTGTTGACATTAATCATAGCACTTTGTCCTGGATGTAATTCTTCTGGTATTTGTTCATTTACCACAAAACTATATCTACCTGCGTAACCTAAGAAATCTAATAGTTCTTCTACTATCCCCTTTAACATATAAAAATCTACTGTTTTATTTTCTCCCATTGCTTGGTAAAATTCCCCAGTCATTAAACAGGCGATTTTATTGATTTCTCCATATTCTTCACCTTTTTTATAAAAGGCTTTTCCTATTTCAAAAATAGATACATCTTTATTGTTGCGTGCTTTATTGTACTCATAGATTTTTACTAAAGATGGTAGTATGCTATGTCTTAGGGTATTTCTTTCCTCTGTCATAGGGTCAGATAATTTTACCAATTCACTATCATCTTTTGTAAAATCTTTGGCTTCTTTATCATTTACTAAAATATAAGAAAGTGTTTCATTTAGTCCTAAATCAATCATTTTATTTCTGATTTGTCTGGTTACTTTATCATAACTTCCTGCTTTTATTGGTAAAGCTGGTAATCTACCTTCTATATTGTTAACCCCATATATACGTCCTACTTCTTCTATTAAATCTTCTGGTATATGTATATCGATTCTTCTTTTTGGAACAGATACCTGAATGGTTTCTTCTTGTACTTGATAAGTAAAGCCTAGTCTTCTAAATACGTCTAATACGGCTTCTTTGGGTACAATGGTTCCTAATACTTGATTGATTTTTTCAAAAGTAATGGCTATTTTCGTGTCTTCTAATGTAGTAGTATCGTATTTAGCTATGCCACCTACAATTGTTGCTTTTGCATAATTTTCTAATAAATGGCAAGACCTTTCAATTGCCATATAGGTTCTATTAGGGTCCAATCCTTTTTCAAAACGACTACTTGCTTCACTTCTTAAAATACTTTTAGCTGTTTTTCTAATTTTTACAGGGTCAAATATAGCTGATTCAATGATTATATTTTTGGTACTCTCCGTAATTTCTGTATCTAAGCCACCCATAACACCAGCTAAACCGATAGCCTTATTTCCATCAGAAATCACGATATCTTCTGTAGATAATTTTCTTTGAATATTATCTAATGTGGTTAATTCTTCTGCTTCATTGGCCATTCTGACTTCTAATTTTCCATGTAATTTATCGGCATCATAATAATGAAGTGGTTGCCCAGTTTCTAACATAACATAGTTACTAATATCTACCACATTGTTAATTGGTCTAATACCAGAAGCTATTAATCGATTTTTTATAAATTCTGGACTATCTGTAATTACTACATTTTCTACTTTCTTGGCTAAGAAAATAGAACAATTTGGTGTGTTTACTTCTACTTTAAAATGATTTTCTATATTGTCTTTGTTTTCTGTATAGTCTAACTTAATTGGTCTAACTGGTTTATCATAAATAGCTGCTATTTCATGTGCCATTCCCAATATACTTAATAAATCTCCACGATTAGCTGTCAAATCAAAATCAATTACTTGGTCATCCATTTGCATAAAAGCAATCGGGTCTTCTCCTACTTTAGCCTCTATTGGTAATTCATGAATTCCTTCTTTATCTTCTGGTTTTAAGAACTTACTTTCTAATCCTAATTCTGCTATAGAACAAAGCATACCATTGGATTCAATTCCTCTGATAACACCTTTTTTAATTTTCAAATCACCTGGTAACTGTGCTCCTGGTAAAGCAACAATTA
>CATXTS010000122.1 GCA_958402495.1 uncultured Clostridiaceae bacterium | reverse complement strand
ATTTTCTTTTCCAAAGTTATTTGCATTTAGAGCCCATGAAATAGCCATAGAAAATATAGGTCCCAATATAATAGCAATTCTGAAATCTATATTTGAAATAAAAACACAATATTTTGTGGGAGATGACGGCAACCAAATTTTTGGAAATTACTACTACATAACCGGTATATTTTTTGTAATTGGTTTGATTGTCAGCATAAGAGAAAGCCTTAAACATATACGCGAGAAAAAATTAGATGTCAATATAGTATTTCTAATTAATTTACTTTCCATAATTGGATTATTGTTCGTAGCAAGTATATTCAATTATAAAATGAATTCCATTGTGATATCCATTTTGTATTTCTCAGCTGTAGGTATTTGGTTTGTTATGAAAAAGGTAAAGTGTTTAGGAATACCAATAATGATGGTATACATGATGTTATTTGTAGCTTTTCAAAGTTATTACTTTTTCTTTTATAAAGCAGATGAAAATATTATGTATGATAATACCATTAGTGCAGTTATACAATATGCAGAGGAACATTTTGAAAATAATACCATTTGGGGCGCCTTTATTTCTTTTGAACCATATATTTATCAAATGACAGAACATCCGATTTCACCCTATGAATTTTATGCAACTTGTCAAATGAATACAGGAAAAATTGTACAATATGGAAAATATAGTTTTACCTATTTTGATTTTGATCATATAGAAGAAGATACCGTTTATATTTTTGATAGAGCACATTTGGCAGAAGGTGAGTATTATCAGACGGCAAAGCAGGTACTTAAAGAAAATGGGTTTTCAATGGAATTATATTCTGTAAACGCAGTAGAATACGAGATTTATTATAAGACCAGAAGAGAATTAGCAGAAAAATAAAACTATAGAAATCAAAAAAGAAAGGATTTTGTAAAAGATGGCAGGTAATGAAGAAAAACAAGACCAAGTAGAAGGCAGAAATGCGGTAATGGCTTTATTGGAATCAGGAAGGGATATTAATAAAATTTATATACAAGCAGGGGAAAAACATGGCTCTATTTATAAAATGATAGCTATGGCCAAAGAGCAAAAAGTATTAGTGGTAGAAGTACCTAAAAATAAAATTCAACAGATGGCACAAACCCAAAACCATCAGGGCGTTATTGCTATTGTACCACCATTTGCCTATTGTGAAGTGGAAGATATCTTAGAAGAAGCAAAGGCTAGACAAGAAGACCCTTTTGTGGTTATATTAGATGGGATAGAAGACCCACATAATTTAGGTTCTATTATTAGGACAGCAGAAACAGCAGGTGTACATGGTATTCTTATTCCGAAAAGACGAGCGGCATTAGTTAATAGCACTGTAGAAAAGACCTCAGCAGGAGCGGTAGAATTTATGAAAATCGCTAGGGTAGACAATTTAACTAAAACGATAGCTTATTTAAAAGAACAAGGTCTGTGGATTTGTGGAACAGATATGCAAACGACAACCTATTACGACGAACAAGATTATACAGGCCCTATAGCTATTGTGATAGGTAGCGAAGGATTTGGAATGAGTCGTTTAGTAAAAGAAAATTGTGATTTCTTGGTGAAAATACCGATGCAAGGAAAAATTACATCCCTAAATGCTTCTGTTTCAGCAGGAATTGTTATCTATGAAGCATTAAAACAAAAGTTAAAAAAATAAAGGAGGAAATTAATATGTATTATGGAAAGAAGAAAGCGATTATCATTACAGTGGTAATCATAATGGTTGTGATTTTATTAGCAGCAGGAGGCATTTTTGCCTATTTCTTTACCGACTTATTTAAATCGAATCAGACATTATTTTATCAATATATGGGACAGACACTAGAGGACCTAAAATTAGAAAAAAGTACCCAATTATCGGACGTGGATAAATTAAAAATGCAAAAACCATATACAGTAGATGGAACTTTAAGTTTAGATTATACGGCAGAGGAAGATAATGAGCAAACCAAAAGATTACAAAATGTATTACCAAATTTAAAGATGACGGTAGCTGGAAAAGTAGATCCATTAGAAGCTTTGAATAATACTAATATAAAGATAGAATATGGAAATTTGCAGCTTTTCAATTTAGATTATGCAAAAAATGATACCGTATATGGCTTGAAATCAGATGAAGTGGTTAATGCTTATGTAGGTGTAAGAAACGAAAATCTAAAGGCTTTTATGCAAAAAATAACAGGGATACAGTCACAAGTTAATATATCGGATAGTTTACCTAGTATAGATTTCTATCAATTATTAGAGTTTACGCAAGAAGAAAAAGAACATATAGCAGATACCTATTTACCAGTATTACAAGAACATATTGCAAAGGAAAACTATACAAAACAAGCAGACCTAACGATTCAAAAAAATGGTGTGGATTATGTAACAACTGCCTATCGTTTAGATTTAACTGGTGCAGAGTTTTATAATGTTATAGCCCAATTATTAGAAACTTTAAAACAAGATAGTATTACCCTAAATTTATTAACAACGAAAGCCAAAGCAATCGGATTAGGTGAAAATTACACCAATATCAATCAATTTCATAATATAATAGATGGTTGGATAAAAAATTGTGAACAAAATGCACAAAATGGTCATACAGAAGGCATTAGTTTTGTAGTATATGCCTATAAAGGAGAAGCGGTTTTAACAGAAGTGATTGTAAAAAATCAGATAAAGATGAGTATGGATTATCGTAAAGAAAAGGATACCAAGACCTATACGGTAACTTTAGAAAATTTATCTGCTGATGATACCTACGGACAAGTTAAAATAGAATTTTCTCAAACGAGTGGAGCTTTACAAACGATAAATCATATTCATATAAACGTAGACGAAGAAACACAAATCGATATGACGACTACCCATAATGGAGCAGCATCTCAAAATAGTTTAACGACAAATTGGGATTGCGTAGTAACAGCAGCTGGAAGTGAAACAACTATGTCCTATACACAAGAAATGAAATTTGTAGAGGAAGTAACCGATATGCTAAAGATAGATAACACCAATTGTGCTATATTAAATGATTATGGAACAGACCAACTAAATCCATTAATAACAGCTTTAGCAGACAGGATAGCTTATCTATGGAATCAAAAATTACAAATGATTGGACTGGCATCTGTAGTACAAACTCCTGAACCACCAGATAATACGAATACAGATGGACAAAATGTAAATCAATAAAAATGTAAATCAATAAAAAAGTATTGACTAATTAAAAAAAAGTTGTATAATAGTAGCATAGATAAATAAAAAAACAAAAATGAGACAAAGTAAAATCAAGGTTGTCAAAAGGGAGGATTGGTCAGCGACTGAAAGCCAATCTAGATAAACAGATTTGAAAAACTACCTCATTGTTTCTAGAAAAAACTAGACGTAGAACTTGCGTTAAAAGTGTAATAAAGTGAAAAATGAGGATGGAACCGTGTAGATAATGCACTCCTATTGGTAAAAATATAGAAAATACCAATAGGAGTTTTTTGTATTGAAATAAAAAAATAAAAAAGAAAAAGGAGGAATGAAGTCATGAAAGTAGAATTAAAAGATGGCTCATATGTGGACATACCAGAAGGCAGCTCAGTGATAGAGGCTGCAAAACAAATTAGTGAAGGTTTAGCTAGAAATGCTTGCTGTGGAAAAGTAAATGGAGAAGTAAAGGACTTAAGATATAAGTTACAAGAAGGTGATAAACTAGAAATTTGTACATTTGAAAATAGTTTAGAAGGAAAAAAAGCATATTGGCATACGACTTCTCATATCATGGCACAAGCCATTAAAAGACTATATCCAGAGATTAAATTAACCATCGGTCCTTCTATTGAAAATGGATTTTATTATGACTTTGATACAACTGTACCTTTTACGCCAGAAATGTTAGAAACCATTGAAACAGAAATGAAAAAAATTATCAAAGAAGATTTTGCTATTGAAAAGTTCACTTTATCAAGAGAAGAAGCTATTAGCTTTATGCAAAAAAGAGAAGAACCTTATAAGGTAGAGTTAATTGAAGAACTACCAGCAGGGGAAGAAATCTCTTTTTATGAACAAGGAGACTTTGTAGATTTATGTGCAGGACCACATTTAATGAGTACTGGCAAAGTAAAAGCAGTTAAACTGTTATCTTCATCAGGTGCTTATTGGAGAGGAGACGAACATAATAAAATGCTACAAAGAATTTATGGTATCTCTTATCCAAAAGCAAGTGATTTACAAGCTTATTTAGATATGATAGAAGAAGCTAAAAAAAGAGACCATAAAAAATTAGGAAAAGAATTAGCATTGTTCATGATTACACCAGAAGGACCAGGCTTTCCATTTTTCTTACCAAAAGGAATGGTATTAAGAAACATATTAGAAGATTTTTGGAGAAAAATACACATTCAAAATGGTTATGTAGAAATTAAAACACCCATTATTTTAAATGAAGAATTATGGCATAGGTCAGGACATTGGGACCATTATAAAGAGAACATGTACACCACAAAAATTGATAAGGTGGATTACGGTATTAAACCAATGAATTGTCCAGGTGGAATGCTTGTGTATAAAAGCCAAATACATTCTTACAAAGACTTACCAATTAGAGCAGGAGAATTAGGTCTAGTACACAGACATGAAAAATCAGGAGAATTAAATGGATTATTTAGAGTACGTTGTTTTACACAAGATGATGCTCATATCTTTTGCTTACCAGAGCAAATAGAAAGTGAAATTGTTAACTTAATTCATTTAATCAATCAAGTATATAGTCTATTTGGATTTTCCTATACATTAGAATTATCTACAAGACCAGATAATTCTATGGGGTCAGATGAAGATTGGCAAATGGCAGAAGGAGCATTAAAGAAAGCTTTAGAAGATGAAAATATACCATATGCACTAAATGAAGGAGATGGTGCGTTTTATGGACCAAAAATTGATTTCCATATAAAAGACTGTCTTGGAAGAGAATGGCAATGTGGAACTATACAATTAGACTTCCAAATGCCAGAAAGATTTGATTTAACCTATATAGGTGAAGATGGAGAAAAACATAGACCGGTAATGCTTCATAGAGTTATCTTTGGAAGTATTGAAAGATTTATAGGAATACTAATAGAACATTATGCAGGAGCATTTCCAACCTGGTTATCTCCCGTACAAGCTAAAGTGATGACAATAACAGATGCTCAAAAAGAATATGCAAAACAAGTGGTAGACCAAATGAAGCAAGCAGGTGTACGAGTAGAATTAGATGATAGAAATGAGAAAATTGGCTATAAAATACGTGAGGCACAAATGGAAAAAGTAACTTATATGTTAGTCATAG
>CATXTS010000121.1 GCA_958402495.1 uncultured Clostridiaceae bacterium | reverse complement strand
GTTTAAAGAACTATACGAGACACCTATCGTTAAAGAAGAAAATCATGAGGCTATGAAAAAATTGAAAATGCTAATAGAACCATTTATTTTAAGAAGGATTAAGACAGAAGTATTAACGGAATTGCCAGATAAAAGTATTACAGTTCTACATAATGAAATGCAAGATGAACAATTAAAAATTTATGCTTCTTATATGGCAAATGCTAAACAAGAAGCTATGGCAGAAATGCAAGTAAATGGTTTTGAGAAAAGTCAAATTAAGATATTAGCCTTACTAATGAGATTAAGACAAATCTGTTGTCATCCTGGTTTATTTATTGAAAATTATACAGGAGAGAGCAGCAAATTAAACCAGTGTATAGAAATTTTAAAAGATGCGGTAGCAGCAGGTCATAAAATTCTACTTTTTTCTGGTTACACAGGGATGTTTGAATTTATGGAAAAGGCTTTGAAAAAGGAAAACATTGCGTACTTTAAATTAACTGGTCAAACAAAGGTAGCACAGAGAATTAAATTAGTAGAAGAATTCAATAATAATGAAGAGATTAAGGTCTTTTTGATTTCTTTAAAAGCTGGTGGAACTGGTCTAAATTTAATAGGGGCAGATATGGTAATTCATTATGACCCTTGGTGGAATTTGTCAGCAGAAAATCAGGCAACAGATAGAACGTATCGTATTGGACAGAAGAAAAATGTACAGGTATATAAGCTAATTACTAAAAATTCGATAGAGGAAAAGATATTTGAGTTGCAACAAAAGAAGGCTAAACTAATTGATAATATGCTCTCTACAAATGAAACTTTTGTAAATAAATTGACAAAAGAAGATATTATGGAGTTATTTAAAGAGTAAGTAAGGAGATAAGGAGGAGAAAATGAAGGATTATATTACGATTATTGGCGGTGGACTTGCTGGTACAGAGGCTGCCTACCAAATTGCTAAAGCAGGTATTAGAGTAAAATTATATGAAATGAAACCGGTTCATTTTTCTCCTGCACATAGTAGTAAAAACTTAGCAGAGATTGTGTGTAGTAATTCGTTTAAGTCTAATTTACATACCAATGCATGTGGTCTATTAAAGGAAGAATTAAGACTTTTGGATAGTCTGTTAATTCATATTGCTGATGAAACAGCAGTTCCTGCTGGACAGGCTTTGGCGGTGGATAGAGAAGCCTTTTCTAAAAAGGTAACAGAAGTGCTAGAGAAAAACGAAAATATAGAAATTATTCATCAAGAAGTAGAAGATATAGAAGAACTAGCTAAAGAAGGGATTGTCATTGTAGCCACAGGACCATTGACCTCAGATAAGTTGTCCGATAATATTGCTAAAATAACTGGACAAGATAAATTGCATTTTTATGATGCAGCAGCTCCAATTGTATTAAAGGATTCTGTGGATATGGACATTGCTTTTTGGGGAGACCGCTATGAGCAAGAAAGAGCAAAAGATGAATCAGTAGAAGATTGGAGAATTAGAAGAAAAGCAGTAGAAGAAGCGGATTATATGAATTTGCCAATGAATCAAGAAGAATATGAAGCTTTTTGGGAGGCTTTAGTAAATGCAGAAGTCGTAGAACTACATGAATTTGAAAAAAGAGAAATTTTTGAAGGGTGCATGCCAATTGAAGTGATGGCTAAAAGAGGAAAAAATACACTGAGATTTGGTCCTTTGAAGCCAGTTGGTTTTACAGACCCTAGAACTGGTAGAAGACCATATGCAGTTGTACAATTAAGACAAGACAATATGGCAGGAGATTTATACAATCTAGTGGGATTTCAAACCAACTTAAAGTTTGGTGAGCAGAAAAGAGTGTTTCAAATAATACCCGGTTTAAAAGAGGCGGAATTTGTGAAATATGGTGTTATGCATAGAAATACCTTTTTGAATGCACCTAAATTGTTAGACCAAACTTATCAACTAAAACAAAATCCTAATATTTATTTTGCAGGACAAATTACAGGTGTGGAAGGATATGTAGAATCTATTAGTTCTGGTATGGTGGTTGCTTTAAATGTGATTAACCAATTTAAACAAAAAGAAGAAAAAGTTATTTTTTCAGAAGAGACCATGATTGGTGCTATTTCTCATTATATGGCTACACCAAATGATAAGTTTCAGCCGATGAATGCTAATTTTGGTATTATGCCTCCTTTGGGAGAGAAAATAAGAGATAAAAGGAACGATATGAGAAGTTGGCAGATAGAGCAATAGAAAAATTAGAAGATAAAATAGAAAGAGAGTATTGATTTTAAATTAGAGTCAATACTCTTTTTTTGCCTAGAAATACAGAATTATGACAAGTTATACTTACATAAAATAGAAAATTTTATGTAAAATTGTTGAAAAAGAGAATCTTTTGTGCTAAAATAATAAGTAGTTAGATTATATATTTTTTGAAAGGGGAAAAATATGAGAGAAGAAGCCAAAGAGAAGAAAAGTTTAAGATTGAAAGTAAAAACATTGAGTGATGCCAAAAGATGGTTTAGTAAAGGACTTCATAATATTATAGAAAAATTTAGAACAAAAAATAGAGATGGTTCTGATAAAACATTAGCAGAACTAGCAAGAGATGGAGAACTTACAGAAGTATTTAAATTCAAAGTAAGAGAGAAATTAGTCACAATAGCTGATAAGCAAAGTCTAAGTAAGCAATATCGTATAGAAGATGAATATGATATGAAAAAACAAAATCTTGGAATAGACTATGAAAACGGTCAAATTAGTGATAAAAAATATAGAAAAGAATTAGAAAATATAGAATATGCTAAACAAAAGCATCTTTATGCAAATGATTTACCAGGTTCACCAGAAGAAAGACCTGCTAATCCTAGATTACAAAGAATTGGGAGAACAGTTAAAAATATAGTATTAGCACCAATAAGGGCTGCAAAGTATGTGGGAAGAAAAGTACAATCTTTTGTTAGAGGGTCAAAAGTAGCGTTATTAACTACTGGAAAAGTGGTACAAAAAAGTGCTGTAGCTGTTAAGAATACAGTTAAAAATCAAATAGACCCCGTTGCACAGCAAGTAAAAGAAGCAGAGAATGCTAAAATAGAAATGAAAACGGCAGAGAAATCCAAGGAATTAGATGAGACAGCTACGTTGGCTAAGAAAAAAGAAATATTTGATAATAGTTCTAAAGAGGTACAAAATCAAATTTTTGATAGAGATTATAAATTAGCTATGAAAGAAGATACAAAAAGAGAAAGAGAAGCGCAAAGAAGAAAAAATTTACATATGGATGAAGAAGCTATTCTTGTAAATCATGAAAAGGCTGCTTCTGTACAGGATAAAGAAGATACAAAAAAGATAGAAAGAGTGGATGGAGAGGTATTAACGGAAGAAGAAGTAGCAGCTGTTTATGGCGAAGATAGAGAGTAAAAATATATGCAGATTATGATGAGAATTAAAGGTTTAGAGAATTATCTCTAAGCTTTTATTTTTTAGTCTAACATGTTGAAAACAATAGAAATAAATACAGGAATATAAAACTTCATAAAATGTCTTAATAAAATCTTAGGGAGGTCTACAATTAATTTGTAAAGTTAGTGAAAATATTCAATTAATTCCATTGACATAACTAAAAAAAAATGATACAATAATTACCGTTAATGTAAATTGCTGGATTGGGCAATTTCATTAGTGGTATATTTATTTACAGGAGGTGAAATTTAAGTGCCAACAATTAATCAATTAGTAAGAAAAGGAAGACAAACTGCACAAACAAAATCAACATCACCAGCTTTACAACATGGATATAATTCTATGAAGAAAAAAATGACTGATAGAAGAGCTCCACAAAAAAGAGGTGTATGTACAGTTGTTAAAACAGTAACACCAAAGAAACCAAACTCAGCATTAAGAAAAGTTGCCAGAGTTAGACTTTCAAATGGTTATGAAGTAACTTCTTATATTCCAGGTATTGGACATAACTTACAAGAACACAGTGTTGTTTTAATAAGAGGAGGAAGAGTAAAAGACCTTCCAGGTGTTAGATACCACATCATAAGAGGAACATTAGATACAGCAGGCGTAAAAGATAGAATGCAAGCTAGATCTAAATATGGAGCAAAACGTCCTAAGAAATAATGGATAATTTTGCAACATTAGTGCATATAAGAAATTACTAATTTAAGGTACTTAAATTGAGAATAGATTATACGCACTATACGGAAAAGTAGAACTTTTCAGAGTACCTATTTGATATTTTTGAATAATGTCAAAGCAATGTAGGAAAACTACAAATAAAATTAAGGAGGGAAGAATAGTGCCAAGAAGAGGATATATAGCAAAAAGAGACGTAATAGCAGATCCAATGTACAATAGCAAATTGGTTACAAAATTAGTAAACAACATCATGCTAGATGGTAAGAAAACAGTTGCTCAAAAAATCGTATATGATGCATTTGACATCATAAAAGAAAAAGAGCAAAAGGATCCACTAGAAGTATTTGAAGAAGCACTTAACAATGTAATGCCAGTTCTTGAAGTTAAAGCAAGACGTGTTGGTGGTGCTACATACCAAGTACCATTAGAGATTAGACCAGAAAGAAGACAAACATTAGGATTAAGATGGTTAGTCATTTATGCTAGAAATAGACATGAAAAAACAATGGCTGAAAAATTAGCAGGTGAAATCATGGATGCTGTTGCAGGAAATGGTGGAGCATTCAAGAAGAAAGAAGACATGCATAGAATGGCAGAGGCTAATAAAGCATTTGCACATTATAAATGGTAAAGATAAGATAACTTTATTCGTATAGTTAAGATAAAGAAAATCTTATACAAAGAAAAAAATAAGGAGGAAAAGCATAATGGCTGGAAGAGAGTTTCCTTTAGAAAGAACAAGAAATATAGGAATCATGGCACATATCGATGCTGGAAAAACGACAACTACAGAGAGAATTCTATTCTATACAGGAAGAGTGCATAAGATTGGTGAGACTCACGAAGGTGCAGCAACTATGGACTGGATGGCACAAGAGCAAGAAAGAGGTATTACCATTACTTCTGCTGCTACAACTTGTCATTGGTTAGATCATAGAATCAATATTATTGATACACCAGGTCACGTAGACTTTACTGTAGAAGTAGAAAGATCTCTTAGAGTTCTTGATGGATCAGTTACCGTATTTTGTGCAAAAGGCGGTGTTCAACCACAGTCTGAAACCGTTTGGAGACAAGCAGATAAATACCAAGTACCAAGAATGGCCTATGTTAACAAAATGGATATTACAGGTGCAGATTTTTATAGCTGTGTTAACCAAATGAGAGAAAGATTAAATGCTAATGCTGTTCCAATTCAATTACCAATTGGAGCAGAAGATACTTTTAAAGGTATTGTAGATTTAATCAAAATGAGAGCATTTATCCATAAAGATGATTTAGGAAAAGTCATTGAAGAAGGTGAAGTT
>CATXTS010000120.1 GCA_958402495.1 uncultured Clostridiaceae bacterium | reverse complement strand
ATTTTTTTACGTGGTTCATTTGTTTACAAGTTTGCATAAAAAAACACAGATTAGATTTCTTTCCTAACCTGTGTTTATAATTCTCTCTATTTTAAATCTTTTTCTTTAAGATATGGCCATTCTTAAAGTCTTTAACTGCCAACCATTTTTCTGTTCATACGTTAGTTCATAAGTTGGAAAAATAGCCCCTAAACTGCTTCTATATTTTGCCATAGAAATAACCACCTTGTTTTGTGTCATCTCTTGTATTTCTTCTACATAGATAGCAATTCCCTCTATACCGTTTTTCTTTATCCACTAATCCTTGTTCTCCTAGTTGTTTCAATGAAGCTACTTTCACTTCTTTTTGATAGGTATCTTGTAAATATTTTATGATTTCTTGTTTTTCATTTTTAGAAAGAGCCCTTAGAAAACCTCCATTTTGGCTTTTCTCATCTACACGAAAAGTTAAGAAATTATCTAAATCTATTGCTATATAATGAGCCTCTTCATTTAAAGCTACATCCGTATGTATTAATTCTTCTATCATCTTTTTGTACATTTCCACTGTTTTACTTTCACCAATGGTTTTAATGGATAAGCAATCCATTTGTGCTGGGTAAGTCTCTAATATTAGGTCTGTGCAAAGCACTTCTACTCTAGTACCTACATCCCACGCTTCTCCTTGGTCATCCTCTAAAGAAATGATAATTTTATCAGAAGAACGTCTAACACTTTCTCCTTCATCTGGCTCTATTACTAAATGAATTTTACCAGTATATCCATCTTCTTTTACACGATTTTCTTGTTCAAAAATACCCTTACTAGAAATAACCGTTCCTTTAAAAGAAACCTTTTCTACACTATCATCATATTCTTCTCTTCTAACAAAAATGGTTTGTTCTGGTTTTACATGGTATTGTATGGTTTTTAATGTTGGTATGATAGTAAAAAGTGCTTCTGAATTATAAGCCAATTGTTCTTTACTAAGTTCTTTATCATAATCAATCCAAATCCCTGGCTGTATAGATTTAGGATAATCTATCATAGTTATACTCTCTGCATACATTAACTCTTGTAATGCCTTTTCTATATTCTTTGTATCAGAAGCTTCTAATTCTCCATATTTTGCTAAATCTTGTTTTTGAAAATCTTCTCCTAAATGTTCTTCATAAGTTAAAAACCAACTACCTAATTTCATCTTATCATAGCCGTTTGCTTTATGATAATCAATGACTTTATACCCTAAGCCTGTATAAATTAAGGTACCTCCATCATTTACTTGCTCTACTTTAAAACAAAACTGTGGTGCTTCTCCTTTTGCTACCTTTTTAGCATCTATTCCATAGGTTATAACACCTAATAACAACATTGTTAATATAAGCATTCCTACAGTAATAGCTATAACTATCCCTATTTTCTTTTTCATTTTTCTCACCTTTTTCCTCTCTTATCTTTTAGATGCTCTCCTCTTTTTATTTTGTTGGTGATTTAGAAAAATAATTGTAAAAAAGATAGTTAACATTAAAAAAATAGTACTAACACTAACTAATGTTACCGTTGTGATGGGAAAAGAATCGGATACACTAACTATTTGGCTTGTTTCTTTCTCTTCTTTTTTAGCATCCTCTTCTTGCACATTTTGTTTTTGGTTTTCCATACTTACTTCTGCATTAATCTTTGTATCTTCTGATATCGTATCATTTTTTATACTTTCCGGCTGACTTTCTTGCACTTCTCCTCTTTGTTTTTGTCTGCCTTTTAACAAATTACCTACTAGAAGAACAGTTGTCACTAAGAACATAGATAAATTTCCTATCAATAATTTTAAATTATGTACTGCCTTATAATATTTCCATTGTACTGTCCCCATTGGCATTTTTAAAAGCTTCGCTATTTCTCTAAATGGTAAACCACTGATTACCTTTAAAGATACAATTTGTCTTTCTTCCTCATTTAAAGAATCTATTAACTTTTGATATGTCTGCTCATCCATCTGCTTTTCTAGTTGTGTATCTTCGCTATTCAATTCATAAATTTCATCTAAAGAAATGGTTGGTTTCGTTTTACGTATATAAGTTAACACCTCATTTTTCGTAACTGTATATAACCAACTAGCTGGATGGTTATTCGGTAATTGCTCTTGTGGCATCTTCCAAATTTTTAAAAATACCTCTTGCACAATATCTTCTGCTACATCTTTTTTTCTAATCATAGAAAAAGCAATACCATAGACTAATGTATGATATCTCTCATAAATCTTTTGATAGCCAATTTCTCTATTTTCTTTATATTCTTGGAATAATTGCTTTAATTCCGCTTCATTTACTTTTTTCATACAGTCATATTTCCCTTACATTTATTTTTCTTGGTATGTATTATTCTTCCATTAATAGTTCCTGTTTAAATTCTATTAAATTTGAAAATGCAATATGTATGTTCTTAGTTCTCTCTAAATTTAATACTATTCTAGCTGTTTTCAAAATTTTATTTTTTGTATCTTGAAAAATAGTAACATCATCTGTTTTATTAATGGTATATTTATCCACTATATATTTCTCTAGGGTAGGAAACATATTTTGTATTAAAAATACAGATTTACAATTTCTAACCTCTCCAAATACAAAATTTAATGGTTCTCTATTCATTTTGCATTTTTTATCTTCATATATTTTCTTATATTTATTAACCTGTCTAGATATTGGTACAAACCAAATAATTTTTTTATCTTCACTATCCCTAAAGCAAAAATAACATGGCCTTTTAGTTCCTTCTTCCTTATTTTGCATCAATTTATATTTTTTACCATATTTTTCAATAAAATCATTATTTATAAAATTTACCATCTTCTATTCTCATATGGTTTCTCCTTAATTTTAAATAAGCCTATCTGAACAGATAGGCTTATTTAAACATTTTTTAACCTATACTTATTTCAAGACCCGATAGGCAATGGTCACACATTTGATTAACTTGTACTTATTTCATGACCCGACAAGCATTGGTCATTCATTTATCTAGTATTAGTATAGCACAAAAAAATATTGTTTGCAATAAATTTTTGCGTTTTTTAATACTCTCTATAGTATATGTTATTTTTTAAATTTCTTCCCTATTTTTTAAATAAAGCTACTAATTTTTCCCAAAAAGAAGTTTCTTCTTTTGTCTGTTCTTCTAGTGTTTCTTGTTCTTCTTTCTGAATTCCTGCTGTCTTGATAATAAATTGTACATTACTAATTGAATCATTTTGTTCATTTACAAAGGAAACTGCTTGGTAATCTTTATTTTCAAAACTAGCTAACATTTCTTCAATCTCATCATCTACTTGGCTATCTAAATTCTTAGTCTTATCATATAAGGTATTGCTTCCTTTGGTAGCACTGGTAATTCCTTCTTGAATGTCTGTATAACTATTATTTAAAGTTTGAATACCTGAAGCCACTTTTGCAATTCCTTCATCCATTTTACTATAAGCACTAGATAAAGTAGAAAGACCACTTTCTAACTGTTTTAAACCACTGTTTAATTCCGTCATACGACTGCTTACTTGTTGTTCATAAGTACTTGCCACTGTTTTGGCTGTTGTCAAAGAAGTTGAAATGAGTGTTTGTCTCATATAAGCTGCCATTTCTGGATTAGCTTGTTTTAAAGCTTGGTAATTCGTATCTTTTTGTAAACTACCATCAATCTGCTTTGTAATTTGTATTTGTAAATCTGATGTACTACCACTATTCGTGCTATCTTTTAATTGCTCTTCTATTTGTTTAACCCCATTTAAACTACTTTGTATACCATTTGCCACTTGCTTACTTTGACTAGGTAAATCTTTTGTTTTACTTGTAAGTTCTCCTAAGGCTACTTTATACTTACTAGAGCCAGTCTTTAGTTTATTCATACCGGTATTTAAAGTACTAACCCCTGTCTTTAATTGACTAACTTTATCGGTTAAGACAGAGGTGTCTAAATTATCAATCGCCATTTTCATTAGCAAACCATTAAAAGAAATACCATCTGCTAATTCAAAATCTGTTACCTCAGCTGTTATTTCAATTTCTTTTTCTGTCCCTGCTAAAAAATTATACGTAATCTGTTTTTTACTACCTACATTGGCAATGGTAGCCCCTTGCGCTTCTATATTTTTACAGGTTTGGCTATCCAAAGAAAGAGTTGCCTGTAGTAAATAATTATCAAAGAAAGTAGCTTGCACATTTGGATTTTTGCTTACTTTGATTTTGATACTAAGCCTACCTGCTTTTCCAGCTAATTGCTGTGCTTCTATTGCATTTCCATCTAAGAAATAAGAAACTTCTATCTGCCATGGAATTTCTTTGACATCCAAAGTTCCTTGGTAATAGTTCTTACCAGCTTTGCCATTTAAGCTAACCTGATTTGCCTCTTTTTGAATTTCTTCTGAACTAGATAAATTTCGAATATCAGTGTAATCACCATAATCGACTATCTTTCCATCTTGTTCTAAAGTAAATATATTTACTACATATATATTTTGAATATCCCCCTTAGCGGACATATTCACATATACATTTTCCTCTTTACTGGTTGTATTTTCTTGAGCTGCTAAAACTGGAAAAGTACTAAACATAAGTATCCCTATTAGTAAGATACTAACCATTCCTTTATAAAACTTTTTTCTTTTCATTTTCTTTCCTCCTTCTTTACTGTTTAAACTGACAACTTTTTGTTGTTTTTTGGATAAATTTATCTAATACGGTTAATAAAGATGGCAATACCAAGAATACTAAAGTAGTAGAAATAATAGCACCTCTACCAACTAAAATTCCCAATTCACTAATAACCTGGTTGGTTGACATGTTACCTAAGAAAAAGCCTGCAATCGTTAAAATACCTGCTGAAGTTAAAATAGAGATTGCCGTATCTTGTATGGTCTGTACCACTGCCTGTTTCTTTGCTTGCTGCCTTCTATTTTCTAAATAACGGTCTGTAAATAAAATGGCATAATCTATCGTTGCTCCCAATTGTATAGAAGAAATAATTAAATAGGAAATATAATTTAAATGCTCTCCTGTAAAATAAGGGAAAGATAAATTCATCCAAATAGAAAGTTCAATTACTAACAATAAGATAAATGGTAAACTCAAAGACTTAAAGTTTAATAATAAAATCAATCCTATCGAGATAATTGCCACAGCATTAACTACCATATTATCCTTAATAACCGTAGTCTTCATATCATAAGTATTAACACTTTCTCCACACATTTGATAAGTACCTGGATAGTAGGAATCTGCTACCTTTCTTAATTTTTCTACCGTTTCAAAAGTAGCATCCCCTTGTACAGGTCTATCTATCTGAATTAACATACGACTATAGTCTTTTGAAATTAAACTAGATAGCTTGCTTTCTGGTACATATTCCATCGGTATTTCTTCTCCTACCGAATTGACATAGGAAATAATACTAGTTACTTCTGGTATTTGATAAAGTGCCTGTGTTAATTCTTTTTCCTTTGCCAAATCTCCTTTTGGTACCATTAGAACAATCTGGTTGGATTTACCAAATAAGGCTTCTACTTGTGCCTTTTCTGAGCCTACCTTTGTCGTTTCATCACCAAAAATTTCTGAGGCTCCATAAGAAAAACGAATTTGGTTACTGGCTAAATTACAAGGTACTAGTAATAATAAGAAAATAACCAAAACAGGCATACGTACTCGATTCACCAACCTGCCAAATCCACCGCAATTGGGCATGAACTTTTTATGATGTGTCTTAT
>CATXTS010000119.1 GCA_958402495.1 uncultured Clostridiaceae bacterium | reverse complement strand
GCTCTCCTCCAGGATATGTAGGCTATGATGATGGTGGTCAATTGACAGAAAAAATTAGAAGACAGCCATATGCAGTTATTCTATTTGACGAGATTGAAAAAGCACATCCAGATGTTATGAATATGTTACTTCAAATTTTAGATGATGGACGTTTGACAGATAGTACTGGTAGAATGGTTAATTTCAAAAACACAGTAATTATTATGACTTCTAATGTAGGAGCTCGCTTGATTACAGATAAGAAATCTTTAGGGTTTACTAATAGAAGTCAGGATGGAAAAGAAGAACAAAAAGAATATGAAGATACTAAAAAAGAAGTGATGGCTGAATTAAAAAGACAATTTAAGCCAGAGTTTATCAATCGTATTGATGAAATTATTGTATTCCATAAACTACAAAATGAAGAAATGAAACAGATTATAAATATTATGCTAAAACAAGTACAAGAGCGTTTGAAAGCACAAGATATGCAGGTGGAAATTACAGAAGAAGTAAAAGAAAAAGTACTAGAAAAAGGTGTGGACAATAATTATGGTGCTCGTCCATTAAAAAGAGCAATACAAAGTATGATTGAAGACAAGATTGCAGAAGCTATTTTAGATGGTAAGATTCAAGCTGGAAAAACAGCTAAAGTAGTTTTAAATGAGCAAGGTAATATAGAAATAGAGTAAGAAAAAAAGAGTTGATAAGAGAAAGAAATCTCATTATCAACTCTTTTTAAATGTAAAAATTCTACAATCTAAAATTAAAATAAGTCCTACTTCTATCGCTTCTAAATCAATATTAGACTTTACATTCTACAATACTAAAATTAAAATAGGAGATGCGAAAATAAAAATAAAAAGAAAGGATAGACTTTACATTCTACAATACTAAAATTAAAATAGGCGGAGTTTTATAGCACTAATATCAATAGATTGCATGCAACAATCTGTCGACCTCTAAAAATATTGTATCAAAAAGAAATAGAAAAGTCTACTATTTTAAGAAAATAGCTATATATAGCCATTTCTTGAATCTGTCGACCAATGGAGATTTTTACATTATTGGAGGTCGACAGATAAAGATAGAGGAAAAATATAATTTATGCAAATTTAACACATAAGCTGGTTCGAATTTTGTAATATTTTATTTTAAACTATTAGTTAAAACATAATTTTTAAAAATAAATATGTTAAATTAAAAAAAGATTTTCAAATTATTTTTTTGTGGTATACTATTTCTATATTTAATAAGATAGTGATAAAGGAGAAATAATAAAATGAATAATAAAAAAATAAAAGAAATCTTGGAATGGGTATTTTGTATTTTAATTGCTATTATTATAGCATTGTTAATTCGATATTATGTTGGAACACCTACAGTTGTTCAACAATCCTCAATGTTTCCTACTTTACAACAAAATGATAGATTACTACTAAGCCATTTAGTGAGAACTTTTAATGAAATGCCAGAAAGAGGAGAAATTATAACTTTTGAAGCACCAAGCAATACTAAAACAGGTGCTAAAAGTGAAAAAGCAGAATATAGTGAAGAACCATCTACAATATTTCAAAAATTTATGTATAATGTTTTAGAAATAGGAAAGCAGAGTTATATAAAAAGAGTAGTTGCACTTCCAGGTGAACATGTGGAAATCAAGGATGGAGCTATCTATATAAATGATGAAAAACTAAAGGAAAATTATCTAAAAGAAGGTGTCATAACAGAAGCTAAAAGTACTTATTTAGAGGATTTTATTGTACCAGAAGGATATATATTTGCTCTTGGTGATAACAGAAATGGTAGTATGGACTGCAGATACTTCGGATGTATACCAATAAATAAAGTTGAGGGAACAGTAATATTACGATTCTGGCCATTAGATAAATTCTGTGCATTCTAAAATATGTAAATTAAAACAATCTCTTGCCTCCTGTTCTTGCTGTTCCATATCAAAATTTACATTCTAAAATACTAAAATTAAAACCAAGTTACACCCCAATATTTGAGTAATGTTGAGCGATTTACATTCTACAATACTAAAATTAAAACTTGTGTATATTTTGTTTAAATATTGATATCCTATTAAATTTACATTCTACAATACTAAAATTAAAACAGGTGGAGTTTTATAGCATTAATATCAATGTTTTGCATGCCGTTATCTGTCGACCTCTAGAAATATTGTATCAAAAAGTAATAGAAAAGTCTAGCATTTTAAGAAAATCGCTATATATAGCCATTTCTTGAATCTGTCGACTCCCAGGGATTTTTACACTATTGGAGGTCGACAGATAAAGTAGATATTTAAATTTTTAATCATTAAATAGGATTTACATGAATTAAAGTATGATAAACTTTATCTAATTTCGTAATATCTTGTTCTAAACTATCCGCTAAAGCATGACTTTCAAAAGTAGACATGTTACCATCTACACTAATCGTTAAAACAATCATATATTGATAACCAACAGGTGTAGAATAAAAATGACTTACTTTTTGAACTTTATCATAGTTTTTAATAATATGTAATATCAAATCTTTTGTATCTTCATCAATAGATTTATCCATTAAAACATTATAACTTTCAACAAAAATCTTAAGACCAGTTAAAGCAATCCAAATAGAGATACCAATACCTACGACACCATCTAGCCAGTAGATATTTATTAAAGTGGCTAATATAGAAATCAAGGTGAAAGTAGTAACAATACAATCATTTCTATGGTCTTTCATGTTTGCTTCAATTAAGATATTATCCAATTTTTTAGATAACTTTTTAGTATATAAGTAAAGACTAGCTTTAATAGCAATAGTAATAATACAAACTAAAATTAATATCCAAGAAAATTGCATCTGTTCTTGGTTAATTAAAGAAATAACAGAGTCATACAATAGTTTAAAAGCAACTACAACCATAGAAATGCCAATAAACATAGAAAAAATATATTCTGCCTTTCCATGCCCAAAATTGTGGGTGTCATCTTGAGGCTCACTAGCAATCTTATTGCCAATGGAAGTCATAGCAGAAGCGAAGATATCACCAGCACTATTAGCGCTATCTGCAATCATGGCTTGGCTATTCGTTAAAAATCCAATGGTTCCTTTGATAATTAATAAAAATATATTTCCAAATATACCAAAAAGTCCTGCTTTTTTGGTAACTTCATAACGTTCCATTTATATCACCTTTTCTTAATTCTAATTATATGTTCTTTATTAAAATTGAAAACTAGTATAGCACAAAATGACTGTAAAAACAATGAAATAACACAATACAAATTGGTAAAATACTGTATGTTAATCTTTTCAAGGGGCAACACTTCCTTATAAAGTTATGTTAGGAATTTTACAAAAGATGGCCAATATTTTACTACTAACACAAAGAATGAAACTTTTAAAAGCAAGTGTTGTCGGTTTATCAGTTAAACAGATATAAGGTATTTAAAACATTACATAAAACAAATTGAAAAGAGGATAAGTAAAAGTGAAAATAGAATAAATGAAATTATTGACTTTATCCAATTGGTAATATGAAATATAGTATAAATTATACAATGATGGGAGAACATAAGAAAAAGGAGAAAGAGAGTATGGAAAAACAAAGAGGTATTACATTAATAGTATTAGTTATAACTATTATCGTCTTAATTATTCTAGCAGGTATTTCTATAACGGCTTTAGTTGGCGAAAATGGGATAATTAGTAAAGCAAAACAAGCCAAAGAAAACACGATACAAGCAGAAGAAAAAGAAAAACAAGCGCTAAATCAAGTAGATATAGCTATGCAAGAAAAAATAAGAGATATTGTACAAGTAACGGATACAAACCCAGGAACATTAGAGGGGGCAGGAACTGTAAATGAACCATATGTGATTAATAGTATAGAAGATTTAGTAGTATTTGCATATCAAGTATCTAGTGGAACAAAACGTTTTGAAAATCAATTTGTTACATTAGGAACAAATTTGGATTTTCAATCAGATAAGTCTTATGTAGATAGTAAACGAACAGATTATGCTAGTTATGGATATACTGGAAATTTAAAACAAGCATTAACAACACAAGAAGGATGGCAGGGAATCCGGAACATTAGAAAATACATTTCAAGGAACATTTGATGGAAAAGGACATAGTATTTTTCATATGTATATGCAAAAAAACGGGGTACAGGCAGAAAGGAAATATATTGGTTTCTTTTCTAATGTAAATGGGGATATTCAAAATTTAAATATAGAAGATTGTGATATAGAAGTAACCGGTGAATTACAATATATTTTCGTAGGTGCTATTTGCGGAGGAAATAGGACGAATAAAATAGAGAATTGTAGAGCAACAGGTAAGATTAAGGGAAATGGAACATGGATGTTAATTGGTGGAATTGCCGGAGTAGGAGAAAAAATCAGTAATAGTATAGCAAATGTCAATATAGAAGGAAGAATACGTTATGTAGGTGGTATTGCAGGACAGACAAATGAAGAAGATAGTTATATTAGAAATTGTGGGAGTCAAGGACAGATAATAGTAGAACAAGCTACTTATATAGGTGGTATTACACGGAGTAACGCAGAAAGCCACAATAGAGTCTTGCTATCACAAAGGAAATATAGAGGTAACAGATGGAAAAAATATTGGTGGAATTACAGGCCAAAGTAATTATGGAATGTTATATGCTTGTTATCATATAGGAGATATCTCTTTAAAGGGAACAGAGCAAATAGAATATGTAGGAGGTATTTTGGGACTTCAACATCAAAGTGTACAACGTTGTTATGCAATAGGAAATATTCGAAGTCAAAATACGAATGTTAATAGTGCTATAGGTGGTTTGATTGGCTCTCGAGGAACTTCTGTAAACATAGAACATAATTATGCACAAATGTTAGTAGAAGCTAAGCATAATATGGTAGGAAGTCTAATAGGTAGTGTAAGGGGAAGTGAACTAATGCAAGAAAACTATACAGTCAAAACAAATGGAAAGCCAATTGGAAACATGGAGTCTATAACGGAAGATAAAGTAATACAGTTGGAAGAAAATATGACAAACCAAGAGTTATGCAATATTTTAAATAGAAATAGCAATAGAGTACTATTTAAAGAAGATAATCACAACCAAAATAACGGCTATCCAGTTCTAAGTTGGCAATAAAAAATAACCTACGCAGCATATGATTACAAAAAAATCATATGCTGTTTTCTGTAAAAATGCAAAAGAAATCTCATAACGAATACCCAATATGACAGTTTCATGAAAACTATTGAAAAAAAATGCACTTTATGATATAAATTTGCTATACGGAAATGAGGAAAAGATGAAAAATATAAAAGACTATACATTAGAAGCCTTAAAAGAAGAAATGAAAAATTTAGGAGAAAAGCCTTTTAGAGCAGAGCAGATATTCTTTTGGGTATAGCAAGAAAAAGTAAAAACATTTGATGAAATGACGAATTTATCTATTTTTCTACGTGAGAAATTAAAAGAAAATTATACGATGTGTAATTACCAAATATTTAGAAAACAAGAAGCATCAGATGGAACCAAAAAGTATCTTTTTGACGTGCTAGATGGCAATGCTATAGAGACAGTACTGATGCAATATCATCATGGAAAAACCGTTTGTGTATCTTCACAAATTGGTTGTAAAATGGGTTGCAAATTTTGTGCATCTACAGGAATTGCTTTTATTAGAAATTTAACTAGTGGAGAAATTGTAGAACAGATACTAGCTGTAGAGCAAGACATTGGAGAAAATA
>CATXTS010000118.1 GCA_958402495.1 uncultured Clostridiaceae bacterium | reverse complement strand
TTTTTCGAAACCATTTCATACAATTTTTCTCCTTATTCTATTTTTTCTCTTTTTTAGAAAAACTCTTGGGTGTGCATTTTATTTCTCCATTATATTTATTTTACTACTTTTTTACATAATGTTCAACCATTGCTCTATATAGATTACATGCATACTTATTTTTATGGTTTCTTTTATCTCTTATAATAGAAAAAAGAGAGGAAAACCTCTCTTCTTTCAAATAATTCTAGTTTATAAAAACTATGCTAATTCAACTACAGCGCCTACTTCTGTAAATTTAGCTTTTAATTCTTCAGCTTCGTCTTTGCTTGCGCCTTCTTTAACTGTTTTTGGAGCTCCATCAACTAAATCTTTAGCTTCTTTTAATCCTAAACCTGTAGCATCTCTAACTACTTTGATTACTTGGATTTTGTTTGCTCCAGCATCTTTTAATACAACATCAAAAGATGTTTTTTCTTCAGCAGCTCCTGCTACTGCTCCAGCTGCTGGTGCAGCTGCTGCTACTGCAGATACTCCGTATTTTTCTTCAATTGCTTTTACTAATTCAGCAAGTTCTGCAACTGTTAATTTGTCAATTTTCTCTAATAATTCTTCTATCATTTTAAAATTCCTCCTAATTTTTATTTTTTATAGGTAAATATATTTTACCACTCTTTCTATTTAGCTAATTATGCATTAGCGCCTTCTTTTTGTAATCTAACTTGATCAAGTGCAACTGCCACTTTGGAAATATTGCCAAGTAAAGCACCTGCAAGCATACCAAGTAATTCTTGTCTGGATGGTAATTTTGCTAAGGTAATTAGTTCTTCTACAGATACTACTTTACCCTCTACAATACCACCTTTAATTTGGTAGTAGTCATTGTCTTTTGAAAAATTATAAATTGCCTTTAAAGGTGCTAAATAATCTTCCTCTGAAATAATAACTGCTGTTGGTCCTTCTAATACAGCATCTAAAGAGGTTTCTCCATTTAGTGCTAATGCTCTTTTTACGATGTTATTTTTAATAACTTTGTATTGTGCATTTACATTTCTTAAGTCATTTCTTAAAGATGTTACATCATCTACCGTAATTCCTCTATAATCTGTTAAAAGGATTAATTTTGCATTCTTCATTTTTTCAGCTAAAACGCTTACTTCTTCTTCTTTTTGTTTTAAAATATTTTCACTTGCCATTTCTTCTCTTTCACCTCCTAGAATTGGTTATATCTCTATATAAACTATATTGCTATAGCCTGATAAAGCTTTTTATAAGAATCCTATATATCAAAAACTCCAATCTTGTTAGCCATATATAGGCATACAAAGATTGGAGTTTTCTTTCCGTCTCTTTTTATGCCTCGGTAGGACTTATTATTTGCCTACTTTCTTTGGCTACTATAATTATTTTTGATCAATATACATTCCAGGTCCCATGGTTGTAGATATAGCAACAGACTTAATATATTGTCCTTTTGCTGCAGCTGGTTTTGCTTTAATAATTGCATTCATGATAACATCATAGTTCTCAGCTAATTTATCTACTCCAAAAGAAACTTTTCCAAAACCTAAATGAATGATGTTTGTTTTGTCTAATCTGTACTCTACTTTACCAGATTTAATCTCGTTAATAGCTTTTGTAACATCCATTGTTACAGTTCCTGATTTAGGGTTTGGCATTAATCCTTTTGGTCCTAATACCTTTCCTAATCTTCCTACAACACCCATCATATCTGGAGTTGCTACGATTACATCATAGTCAAACCAATTCTCTTTTTCAATTTTTGGAATTAATTCTTCTGCGCCAACATAGTCAGCTCCTGCTTTTTCTGCTTCTTCTGCTTTTGGTCCTTTGGCAAATACTAATACTTTTAGTGTTTTACCAGTTCCATGTGGAAGTACCGTAGTACCTCTTACTTGTTGGTCTGCGTGTTTAGAATCAACACCTAATTTCACATGTAATTCAACTGTTTCATCAAATTTTGCTTTTGGCATTTTTTCAATGATTTCTAGTGCTTCTTTTACTGGATAAACTTTGTTTTTATCAACAAGTTTTGCACTTTCTCCATATCTTTTACCTTGATTCATTTCTTTCCTCCTTTGGTCTTAACGAAATATATCTGTATATTTCTCCCAATTATTTTAAATTAGTCAGCTACTACAACACCCATAGATCTTGCAGTTCCTGCTACCATACTCATTGCAGCTTCTAATGATGCAGCATTTAAGTCTGGCATTTTTTGTTTAGCAATTTCTTCAACTTGTGCTTTGGTAATTGTACCAACTTTGTCTCTGTTAGGTTTTCCTGAACCTTTTTGAATTTTGATTGCTTTTCTAATTAATACAGCTACTGGTGGTACTTTTGTTATGAATTCAAAAGATTTATCTTTATATACTGTTATAACCACTGGGATTATCATTCCTGGTTGGTTTGCAGTTCTATCATTAAATTCTTTTACGAATTGCATAATGTTAACACCACTTGATCCTAATGCTGGTCCTACTGGTGGAGCTGGTGTAGCTTTTCCTGCTTCTATTTGTAATTTTATTACATTAGTAATCTCTTTTTCTGCCATTTTCTTAGCACCTCCTTTAAGTTTTGATGTATATGTACATCTTAATAATTATAGATTTATTTTAAACTTGAGGGTCTCTAGAATGTTTTCTAAATACCTCAATTTTTAAACAACTTTTGAAACTTGTGAGAAGTCTACTTCTACTGGTGTTTCTCTTCCGAACATAGAAACTAATACTTTTACTTTGTGTTTATCTTTATTAATTTCTTCAACCGTACCTATAAAGTCTTTAAAAGACCCATCTATAATGGTAACAGAATCACCTACTACGTAATCAATAGTCACATTTGGAACTTCAAATCCCATTTGTCTTATCTCTTCCTCCGTTAGTGGTATTGGATCTGTTCCAGACCCAACAAAACCTGTAACGCCTCTTGTATTTCTAACAATATACCAAGTTGCCTCTGTTACAATCATTTTTACTAAAACATAACCTGGAAATACTTTTTTTAGATTGGTTTTTCTTTTACCGTCTTTAATTTCAATTTGTTCTTCCATTGGTACTATAATTTCAAAAAAGTAATCTTCTAGTTCTCTGTTTTTTACCGTTTTTTCTAAGTCCGTCTTAACTTTATTTTCATAGCCAGAATAGGTATGTACAACGTACCATCTAGGTTCTAAATCTTTATCTATCTGAGACATGTGAAAAAGCCTCCTCCCTCTACAATCCATTACATTTTCTTTGAAGAGTCTTAGTCACCTTCTGTAGTATTCGTGGTTTCTTGATTGGTGACATTGGTATCTTCACTATTTGTATCTGTAGATTCATTTGTTTGAGAATTGGTAATCTCATTTTTATTTTCTACCGCTTGTTTTAGTTTATCAATACCATATGTATTCATTTTTTCAAATGCAAAATCTAGTACAAATACAATTAGTGCTGTAATTAACACAATTGTAATAACGGCAACCGTATTATTCACTAATTGTTTTGGTGTTGGCCAAATAACTTTTTTAAGTTCTGCTTTGAAATCTTTAAAGAAATGCTTCTTCTCTTTTTTATTCTTATTCGTATCCTTAGGCATTTTATTTCCTCCTTAAAAAGGCTATTTTGTTTCTTTATGTGTTGTACGTTTTTTGCAACTTCTACAATACTTTACAATTTCTAATCTGTCTGTATTGTTTTTCTTGTTCTTTTCTGTCATATAGTTTCTTCTTTTACATTCCGTACATTCCAATGTAATTGGTTCTCTTGCTCCTTTTGCAGCCATTTTCAAACACCTCCACTGTCTTTTTGCTTTCTTTTTTCTTAAACATATTTTAAAAAGCATATGCATTCCACATATGCTTAACTATTTTATCACGTAATAATCAAAAAGTCAAGAAAAAATCTATACTTCCCTACAATTTTTTTACATATTTTCCATCTATTTTCTTTTTACCGATTCCTATTTTTTCTTTTGTACTGAAAAACCAAATTTTCCTAACTTTTTACCTAAAGAATAATACCCCCCATTAGCATAAGCAATCAAATCACATTGACTGATATCAAATGCACCTTTTTCATCTATATACTTATCTTCTGCATCAATTGATAACACCTCTGCTATAAACATATCATGGCTACCTAATGGTCTTATTTCCTTTACTTTACATTCAATGGCTACTGGACTTTCTTTGATAATCGGACATTTTACATGATTAGCCTTTTCTTTTGTTAAATGCATTTGCTTAAATTTATCCACTTCTTTTCCAGATTTTACACCACACCAATCTGTAGCATACACCAATTCTTCATTCGTTAAATTAATAACAAATTCCCCTGATTCTTGTATGAGATGATAAGAATGTCTTTCTGGTCTTACAGAAATATAACACATAGCCGGATTCGTATTTAAAATTCCGGTCCATGCAACAGTCATAATATTCGATTCTCCATCTATATCTCCTGAAGTAACCATTACAGCTGGTATTGGGTACACAAAGGTTCCTGCTTTCCACTCTACTTTTGCCATTTTTTTATTCCTCCTCTTAAAATATTTCTTATATAGTGTATTCTAAAAATTCCTTTCTAGTCTTCTTTTTTTCATTTAATAAACGGCATTTCCTTTTTATGCAATGCTTCTAAATAAGTTAAGCATTTTTGAAATTCTATATAATGTGATTCCAAAAACAAACCCTGTTTATACAATTGCTCTATTTCTACCATAGAACACCATTTTACGAATTCTACTTCTTCTGTTTGTAATACTAAGTCTTCTATCTCTAAATCCTTTTTTAAATAATAACCATCTACAAATACTTGCCCTTCTTCATCCTCACTACTATAAAGAAAAGTAAGTTCTTCTGGTTGTAACTCTATTCCTATTTCCTCTTTCACCTCTGTTAGCATACCTTGTATACTAGTTTCTCCAGTCTTAGGATGTCCTCCTGTAGAACCATATTTTCCATCTTTTTTCACACTTCTTTTTTGAATTAAAAATTCTTTCTGACTATTTTCTATAAAAATAATCACCACTAAAATACGTCTATTTAAAGGAACATGTTCACCTTTATAAATAGTTTCTCCCGTTAACTTTCTATTTAAATCATACAAATCTCTTTTTTCCATATTAACACCTATATTAACACCTATTATGTCTTTGCCCATCTTATTATAACGATTCTTTTATTATTTTTCAAGCAAAAAGCCAGAAATCAAAAATATCTTATTTATTTCTGATTTCTAGCTTTCTATTTAAAGTTCCATGCCTTCTGGATGTTCTCTTGATGTTTCTTTTCCTAAAATATCTCTATAATGAATTACATTATTATCTGCATTCTTTTTTTCTTCTGGTAAAGCGTTTCTTGCTTTTAGTCTCTTATGAAATATAGCTATATTTTCTGCTACTTTTTTATCCAATTCTTCTTGCTTTTTTATATTTTTAGTTTCCCAATCTTTCTTTACCTGCTCTGATAATTCTCGGATATAGTCTTTCAAAATATCTGCCTCTTGCTGTGTTATTTTTCTATTTTGTAAATCCATATTCACTAGACTCTCTCTATTTTTAGTTATCATATCCAACATTTCTATATTTCTTACAATAAACATTGAACAAAGCATTTTCTTATATTTTTCTATTTTTTGTTCATTAACACCATCCATTTTATCACGCTCCTATCTATAGGATAACATAATACAGGATAAAAATATAAATACTTACCACTTTTATAAAATAAAAAAATCTGGCGATAACCTATTTTCTCAGCAGGGTAACCCACAAATATCTTCGGCACCTAGAAGCTTGACTTCTGTGTTCGGAATGGGAACAGGTATTTCCCTCTAGGTAATCATCACCAGAAAAGTGTTGTATGCAATTATTTTAGCACACTCAAAAATACATAGAAAAAGAATTTTTTTATTACTAGAGTTAACC
>CATXTS010000117.1 GCA_958402495.1 uncultured Clostridiaceae bacterium | reverse complement strand
AAGTAAGAAAAAGAGCAGCTAGAAAAGGAAGAAACCCACAAACTAAAGAAGAAATCAAAATACCAGCTTCTAAAGCTCCAGTATTCAAAGCAGGAAAAGCTTTAAAAGATTTAGTAAACAAAAAATAATCTGAAATTTATATAAACATATGAATTCATATAAAAGAACAAGAATTAAAACTTGTTCTTTTTTTCTGTCTTTTTTAACGAAATAGGCAAGCATAATTGTAATAGAAAATGCATACATATACAAAAGATAAAAAAAGAGGAGATTACGATGATTTTAAAAGCTGTGAAAATAAAAAGTAAATATATAATCATGAATATTCTTGCTATTGTAATGATAGGTAGTATTTTTTCTTTTACGCTTTTAAAATCCTTTGCAACACAAGAAACCGTGCAAACAGAAATCATAGAAGAGAAAAAATATATCAAATGGGTAGATTTTAATGTAACAGAAGAATTATTAGAAAAAACGGCTAAAATAGATATAACGTCACATACAAAGGAGGGAGAAACACCGATTAATTGGATAACATTGCTTGCTTATTTAGCAGCAAAATACGGAGGAAATTTTAAATCTTTTAAGCAAAAAGATTTAGATATAGTAATACAAAGATTAAAAGATGGAGAAAGTATAGAACAAATTACAGAAAATATGAAATTATATCCATACTACTATGAAAGTTATGAAGCCATCTTAAAAGAATATATTGGTGAATATGAAATAGAAACTATGCAAGCAGATGGAAGTAAAGCTTATCAAAAAAAATATGGAATAAAAGCATTCTTGCCAGTTGCCAAGAACTATGGATTTAGTCATTATGATGATTTTGGTGCAAGTAGGTCCTATGGTTACAAGAGAACACATCTAGGAAATGATTTAATGGGAGCGATAGGAACCCCTATTATAGCGGTAGAATCTGGTATTGTAGAAGCAGCTGGTTGGAACCAATATGGGGGATGGAGAATAGGCATTCGAAGTTTTGATAAAAAGCGTTATTACTACTATGCCCATCTAAGAAAAGACCACCCTTTTGCTAAAGACATAGAAGAAGGAAAAGTAGTAAAAGCAGGAGATGTCATTGGGTATCTAGGAATGACAGGATATAGCAGTAAGGAAAATGTTAACAATATAAATGTACCACATTTACATTTTGGTTTACAATTAATTTTTGATGAATCGCAAAAAGAAGGTACCAACCAAATCTGGATTGACGTTTATGGGTTAATCAATTTCTTAAAAAAGAATAAATCAGAAGTCTATAAAGCTTATGAAGATACAAAAGATTATGAAAGAAAATATGATATCCTAGATACCAATATACCAGAATAGAAAATAAAGAAAAGAAATAGGTTTAAACACTATTTCTTTTTGCATATAGAAATTTAAAAATAGTCCCTTTACAGGAGTTTATTTTGTTTTAGGAAACTGTTATAATAAGAAAAAAGAAAAAGCATAGAGAATAAAAAACTGGTGATAAAATGAAGTATTATGAAAAATCCATGAAAGAATTAAAAAAGAGAATAAAAGAAGATTATACACTAACACAAAAAGAATGGGACTTATATGCTAAACATTATGCTTTATATAGTTCTATTACCTTGTGTGCCCATTTAGACGTAGAAAGTTGGGAAGCTTTAAAACTAGAATTGGATGAACCAGAAAAGAGAATCTATAAAAACATTAAACAAACACGTAAGAAATTATCTAAAGCCATAGAAAATTATGGATTATATGCTAAGCAAACACTAGAACTTAGCCAAGAAATACAAAAACTAATTAATGATTATTATGCGATAGTTACGAAAAAGCCATTACAAACGGCTAAACTTTATCCCAAACAAAACGCCCTATATGCCTGGTATGAACAAAGTTATCAATGTTTGCAGCAAATAACAAAAGAGCAATTTAAATTTCCCAATGTAAAAGAGTGGAATCAATATGCGCAACAACACCACTATAATTCTTCACAAGTACTAGAATATATTTCAGGATGGAATTGGAACCAATTAAGAAGAAAAATGTTAAATGAAATAGGAAAAGTATAAAAAGCTTTTCTTTTTTTGTCGAAACCTAGTTTTTTTTGACCAGAATTTAACTATCATTTATAATCAGTTTATACAATATTTCTATTTCGACAAAATAGAATAGAAGGAAAAAAAGTGTACAATAATAGAAAAATAGTCAATCAAGGAGAGGTCTAAGAAGGAGAAAAAATTATTTCCCAGTATTTTACTATTTTGTCGAAAACTTTTTTAGGAAATATGTCGAAAGTTGTTGAAAAAGCAAAAATAAACAAGTATAATACCATCTAAAGGAAATATTGTATAAGCCAAAAAAAGAGATAGCCCATCGTCAAATGAATGCTATCTCTCATAAAATACACCAAAAAAGGTATATAATATACCTCTATTATATACTGGCAAAAATAGAATTGCAAGTATTTGGTGTGGAAGAGGAGTATATAATATGGAAAAAGAAATTTTACAAAAGATAGCCAGGCAATTAAATTGGAAAGGAAAGTTATTTATTAAATTATTTCCAAGGACCAGTCTAAAAATATATCATATAGGGAGAATAGATGCCGTCAATGCGTTGTTATAAAAGATAAAAAGAAAAGAATTTAAATAATGAGATTTTCTCATTGTTTGGATTCTTTTTTTCTATTTTGCAGGTATATAGCATAAGATAGTAAAAGAAGGGAGACTTAAAAATATGTTTTATATATTATCAAATGACAGGGCCAAAATAGCCGTATATGATTTACAACCACAAGGTAGTAAGACGATTATATTAGTTCATGGTTGGCCTCTTTCTCATTCTATGTTTGAGTATCAGATACCTGCCTTATTAGAAAAAGATTATAGGATTATTAGCTTAGATTTAAGAGGTTTTGGAGAATCGGAAGAAACCAGCCAAGGGTATGATTATAGTCAACTAGCTACTGACTTATATAGTATTATTTACCAATTACAATTAAATGATTTTACTTTAGTAGGTTTTTCTATGGGTGGTGCCATTGTTACAAAATATATGGGATTATACCGTGGATATGGTGTTCAAAAATTATGTTTATGGGATGCAGCCCTACCTTCTTATGGAAAAAGCAGAAATAATCCTTATGGACAGACAAGAGAGGATACACAAAAATTAATAGAATTAGGCTATAGAGATAGACCAGCACTAAATCAATATTTTGGAAGCATCTTTTTTGCAAACAAACCATCAGAACCATTTGCAAATTGGCTACAAAATATCAGCAACGATGCTTCAGGAGTGGGAGAAATGGAGACATTAAAATCACTAAGAGATGAGGATGTTTTTACAGATATGACTAGCATTTATGTACCAACTGGTATTTTTCATGGAAGGCAAGATAAGATATGTCCTTTTGAAATGGCTAAGATTATGCAAAAAAACATACCAAATGCACAATTATTTCCTTTTGATAATGCTGGACATGGAGCGTTTTATGAAGCAAAAGAAACATTTACACCAACTTTTATAAGGTTTATAGAAAATGCAAGATAAAAAGAGTTAAGAAAAAGAAAGTAAAAAATAAAAAAACACTTATCTAAAAAAATGAGATAAGTGTTTCTTCTGTTAAATATAAATAATTTCTACACCGGAAAAACTAACTTTTCCGACTAAATGAACAACAGGTCCTTCTGCTTGCATCATTTTATTTTTTTCTTCTATACCACCTAAAGTGACATTTGTTTTATTGACGATATGCCAAGATTTAGGAATATATAGCTCCACACCGGAAAAAGAAATATCTAAATAAATTTGTGCACCCTCAGGAGCAACTTGCGCATGGTCAAAATAAACTTTTGCTGCTCCAAAAGAACAATGTACATTTGCTTGTTGTAAATGTTCGGTATTTATATATTTGATACTAGAACCAAAGTGTACATCAAAGTTAACCATATTTTCATCAGGGGAGTCAATCACTTCTCCAAAGTTTTCTTCATGATGGTGACAAGAAGTATGATGATAATGACTACCAAAGATGAAAGATAAGCCAATACTACCAAATAGAGCAATAGCAAGAATCGGCCAAGGTGTTAGATTGGTAATACCTAAAGGTTCTGCATAAATAATGCATAAGATAGCTAGTGGAAATAAAATACCAGAAAAGTTTAGATGATAACAACTTTTCAATATAATCGGTATTAAAATAATGGTACAAATTAAACTAAATAGATGGATTTGTGTAAAATAACCTAACTGATTTAATAAAATAAATACAGCTGCTAAAATAAAAAATATTCCCCAAAACCAATTTCTAAATTTCATAATTTCTCCTTTCTTCAAGTCTAGTTTTTAAGGCTTTTATATAAAAACGAGAGACATAGACTTGTTTATGACTTTTATTAAATGCAACCAAATAGGAAGAGGTCAGTAAATGGCTAATAGAATAGATAGCATTTATATTAATAATAGTGGATTTTGCCACACGAATAAAGCTTTTAGGTAAGAGTTCTTCTAATTCGTAAAGACGATATTTGATTTGATAAACATCATCAGTAGTATGCGCATGAATACCTTGCTCTGATGTTTCAAAAAATAATATATCTTTTAATGGTAAATAATATTGCGTATCATCTTTAAAAAGAAGTATATTAGGTGCATGAGAAGTAATATTGGTAATAGCCTCTTGTATTTTAGGAATACTCGAATCTATTTGCTTACATCGAATAATAATTTCATTTTCTGTTAATTGCTCATCTATTTCTACCCTAATTTTCATATATCCATCTCCTATGGATTGATTATAGCAGTTTCCTCCAAAAAGTAAAGAAAAATAAAGTAAGTGGTATAAAATAAAGATTAAGAGGTAGAAAAAGAAGGATGAAATAAAAAATAGTAGGTAGTAAAAAAATTAGTATGAGGTGACAAATTACGACAAACAAAGTAAACATAACATGATATAATAAAGCAGAGGTGATTGATATGAAGGAATTTTATGAAAAATCACTACAAAAGATAAAAGCTGCTAAAAAGAAATTAACAGTAAAGGAGTATAATGCATTAGCTAAGAAAGAAAATTTATTATCTGCAGAAAGTTTAAAATACATATCGAGCAAAGAGTTTGAAGAATTAATAGAAGAAGTAAGAGCCGTTTAGGTTCTTACTTCTTTTCTATAAAAATAAAATCAATAGATTAGTGCAGATTCCATAATTGAAACTTTCCTGTAATCTTATCAACTTCCATAGTAGGACCATAAAGAATAGCACCTAAATATTCTAAATCATCATTTGTTTTGCTTGCAAGGGAATAAGCTAATTCTTCATCTGTTCTAGTATCTAACATATCTTTGGGATAATCTGCAACTAACAAATTCGGATTGCTCTTAGCAAGGCTAATCGTTTGCTTTAACTTTCCAGGTTTTACCATAGTGAGTATAAAAGGAAACTGACTGATACCTAAATGCGTGACGCCAGATTTATCTATAAGAGTAGGTTTTCCCATAATTTCAGAATCGGCATATCTCCCTATAGAAATAGAGAGGTGACCAATCACATTTAAAGCAATGGAAGGTGGAACATGTGTGGATAAAATACCTACCATTTTTTTCTCTTCATAAGACATAATTTTTCTCTCCTTTATTAAATAAATTTAATGATAATAAAGGAGATGCTACATTTTCGAGTACTTCTATTTTAGCCCATAATTCTCCTCCATGCATTTTTCTTGCATATTTGAGCATTCTATATTCCTCCTAACCAGTTATAATTATTTTAGATAGTATAACGGAAAATAAATATTTTATATTATAGGAAATTTCTACTTTTAACAAAAAAACTATTGCGAACATATGTACCATATGCTATAATATAGAATATGGAAAAGGGGTGATGAAGATACGCTTAAACTTTAAGTATATTTTAAAACCTCAAAAGATAAATCAAGAGATAATAGAAGATATCATGTGGCATTGTGCA
>CATXTS010000116.1 GCA_958402495.1 uncultured Clostridiaceae bacterium | reverse complement strand
ATAAAAAACACAATGGGTGTACCATCTCGTATGAATTTAGGTCAGGTACTAGAAGTACACTTAGGAATGGCAGCAAGAGCACTTGGCTGGAAAGTTGCAACACCAGTATTTGATGGTGCAACAGATAAAGAAATAGAAGAACTATTAGAAGAAGCAGGTATGCGTAGAGATGGAAAAACCATTCTATATGATGGAAGAACAGGAGAAGCTTTTGATAATCCAATTACAGTTGGTGTTATGTACATGTTAAAACTACATCACTTAGTAGATGATAAAATTCACGCACGTTCAACTGGACCATACTCTTTAGTTACACAACAACCTCTAGGAGGTAAAGCACAATTTGGTGGACAACGTTTTGGAGAGATGGAAGTATGGGCATTAGAAGCTTATGGAGCAGCCTACACCTTACAAGAAATGTTAACGGTTAAATCAGATGATGTGGTAGGACGTGTTAAAACCTATGAAGCTATTGTTAAAGGAGAAAATGTTCCAGAACCAGGTGTTCCAGAATCATTCAAAGTATTAATCAAGGAACTACAATCTTTAGGATTAGATGTACGTCTATATTCAGAAGATAACCAAGAACTAGAACTAAAAGAACATATTGATGAAGGTATTGACTATGAAGAAACAAAAGTAGGTTCTAACGTATTAGATGAAACAGAATTAGAAGACAGTTATATCGAGGCAGATGAAGATACAGAGGATATGTTATTAGATAGTGAGGAAGATTCCGATGAATTATTTGAAGGGCTAGATGATGAAGGAGACGATACCATATTTGATAATGATTTAGCAGAAGATAATCTTCTAAATGATGAAGGGGAAATTTAAGTAGGAAATATTTGAAACAGAAAAAGAAGAGATAGATATGGAAGAATTTGCAAGGCAATTTAGAAAAAGTATCCAGAAGTATTCTTCGAAAAAATCTAAAGTCATACAAGACTATAGAGTCTTACGATATGAAGTAGATAAAATATTAGAAGATAGAGCAAATACAAAGTATACGGTAGAGGATATTATAAATAAATTAGAACAAGAAAATATTATGTATTTAGACACAATAGAAGAAAGAGCAACGATTGAAATGTGTATGCGAAGATTTGAAAAGCAAGTTCTTCCTATGGAAATCACTAGATAATTAAATAGTCTCTTAAAAGGCCAAGGTAATGGACAAAAGAAATGTACAGCAGTGGAACATCATCATGGTTTTATAAGAGAAAAGGAAAACAAAAATCAGGGGGGCTAACCAAGAGTGGATGAATTAGAAATTTTTGATAAAATCAAAATAGGATTAGCATCAGACGAAAAAATAAGAGAATGGTCAAAAGGAGAAGTAAAAAAACCAGAGACCATTAATTACAGAACTTTAAAACCAGAAAAAGATGGTTTATTCTGTGAAAGAATATTTGGACCAACAAAAGACTGGGAATGTCATTGTGGAAAATATAAAAGGGTTAGATATAAAGGGATTGTCTGCGATAGATGTGGTGTAGAAGTTACTAAAGCAAAAGTAAGGCGTGAAAGAATGGGGCATATTGAACTTGCAGCGCCAGTAGCACATATTTGGTATTTCAAAGGAATTCCTAGTAGAATTGCTTTAATGTTAGATATCTCACCAAGAAGCTTAGAGAAAATTGTTTACTTTGCATCGTATATTGTTATAGACAAAGGAACATCAGGATTAATGAAAACACAAGTCCTATCTGAAAAGGAATACCATGAAGCGGTAGAAAAATATGGAGCAGGCAGTTTTAAAGCAGAAATGGGAGCAGAAGCACTTGAAAAATTACTAAAAGAAATTGACTTAGATAAATTATCTGCTAAATTAAAGAAAGAATTAGAAACAGCGAGTGAGCAAAAGAAAGCAAAACTAATTAAAAGATTAGATACAGTAGAATCTTTTAGACTATCTGGAAATAGACCAGAATGGATGATTATGAATGTGGTACCAGTTATTCCACCAGAATTAAGACCAATGGTACAACTAGATGGTGGTAGATTTGCTACCTCTGACTTAAATGATTTATATAGAAGAGTCATTAATAGAAACAATCGTTTAAAAAGATTGGTAGAATTAGGTGCACCAGAAATCATTAAAAGAAACGAAAAAAGAATGTTACAAGAATCTGTAGATGCCTTAATTGATAATGGAAGAAGAGGAAGACCAGTAACTGGTGCAGGAAATAGACCTTTAAAATCTTTATCAGATATGTTAAAAGGAAAACAAGGACGTTTCCGTCAAAACTTACTAGGAAAACGTGTTGACTATTCAGGACGTTCCGTTATCGTTGTAGGACCAGAACTTAAAATATACCAATGTGGTCTACCAAAAGAAATGGCAGTAGAATTATTCAAGCCATTTGTTATGAAAGAATTAGTAGGAAGAGGTATAGCCCATAACATTAAGAATGCAAAAAGAATGGTAGAAAGATTACGTCCAGAAGTATGGGATATCTTAGAAGACGTTATTAAAGACCATCCAGTTATGCTAAACCGTGCTCCTACACTACATAGACTTGGTATTCAAGCATTTGAACCAGTACTAGTAGAAGGTAGAGCTATCAAATTACACCCATTAGTTTGTACAGCCTTCAACGCTGACTTCGACGGTGACCAAATGGCTATTCACGTTCCATTATCACCAGAAGCACAAGCAGAAGCAAGATACTTAATGCTATCTGTAAACAACTTACTAAAACCACAAGATGGTAAACCAGTAACGGTTCCAACCCAAGATATGATTTTAGGAAGTTACTATTTAACCATGGAAGTAGATGGAGAAATAGGGGAAGGAAATTACTTCTCTTCTCCAGAAGAAGCTATCATTGCTTATGAAAACAAAGAAGTAGGCATGCATGCTAAAATCCTTGTTAGAATGAGTAAAATAGAAAATGGAGTAGAAAAACATAAAAAGATACAAACCACAGTCGGAAGAATTATCTATAATAAGGGAATTCCACAAGATTTAGGGTTTGTAGATAGAAACAATCCAGACAATGAATTTGAATTAGAAATCAACTTTGTAGTGAAAAAGAAAAATCTAGGAAAAATCATTGAAAAATGTATCAATGCTCATGGTTTAAACCGTTCAGCAGAATTGTTAGACTATATTAAAGCAACTGGATTTAAGTATTCTACAACAGGTGCTATTACCGTATCTATTGATGACGTTAAAGTACCAGAAGCAAAGAAAGAAATCTTAGAGCAAGCTTCTAAACAAGTAGAAACTGTATTAAAACAATATAAACGTGGTTTAATTACAGAAGAAGAAAGATATAACTCTGTAATTAAGATTTGGGAGAAAGCAACTGACGAGGTAAAAGACGCTATGAGAGATAACTTTACTAGTCTAAACCCAGTATTTATGATGTCAGAATCAGGAGCCAGAGGTAACTTAGACCAGTTAAAACAAATTGCAGGTATGCGTGGATTGATGGCTAGTACAACCGGTAAAACTGTTGAAATTCCAATTAAATCTTCATTCAGAGAGGGACTAGATGCTCTAGAATACTTCATCTCTGCCCATGGAGCACGTAAAGGTTTATCCGATACAGCTTTAAGAACAGCAGACTCTGGATATTTAACCAGAAGATTAGTAGACGTATCACAAGATATTATTGTAAGAGAACATGATTGTGGGACACATGATGGAATTGAATTAACCGCTATTAAAGATGGAAACCAAGTAATAGAAAGCTTACAAGAAAGATTAATAGGAAGATATCCATTAGAAGATATCGTTCATCCAGAAACAGGAGAAATCATAGTAGATACCAATACATTAATTAATGATAAAATTGCAGACCGTATTGTAGAAGCAGGTATAGAAAAAGTATCTGTACGTAGTGTATTCGGTTGTAGAACCAAATATGGTGTTTGCTCAAAATGTTATGGTATGGGACTTGCAAGTAGACAAGAGGCAGACATTGGTGAAGCTGTTGGTATTATTGCTGCTCAATCTATTGGTGAGCCTGGTACGCAGCTTACTATGAGAACGATTCACTCTGGTGGTGTTGCTGGTGTTGCCGATATTACACAAGGTCTTCCTAGAGTTGAGGAATTATTTGAAGCTAGAAAACCAAAGGGATTAGCCATTATTTCAGAAATAGATGGTACGGTTAAAATCTCTGATGAGAAGAAGAGAAGAGAAGTTATTGTTACCTCTAAAGAGGATAGTAGAACCTATGTTATTCCATTTGGTTCTAAATTAAAAGTAAAAGATGGAGACTTAGTCGTTGCAGGCCAACCACTTACAGAAGGTTCTGTTAATCCAAATGAATTGTTAGCTATTAAAGGTCCAGCAGGTGTTTATAACTACTTAGTACAAGAAGTACAAAAAGTATATAGAAACCAAGGTGTTGATATCAATGATAAGCATATTGAAGTTATTGGAAGACAGATGTTAAAGAAAGTAAGAGTAGAAGATAATGGAGATACTACTTTATTTGCAGGCTCTCTAGTAGATATGTATGAATTTGAAGCTATTAACAACCAAGCAATCCAAGAAGGAAAACGTCCAGCAACAGGAAAACGTGTATTATTAGGTATCACAAAAGCTTCTCTTGCAACAGACAGTTTCTTATCTGCAGCTTCTTTCCAAGAAACAACGAGAGTTCTTACAGAAGCCGCTATTAAGGGCAAAGTAGATGAATTAATTGGACTAAAAGAAAATGTTATTATTGGTAAATTAATTCCAGCAGGAACAGGTCTTGCTAAATATAAAAATACCCATATTAGCACAGAGGCAGATGAAAGCCAAAATGCAGAAGAAACAACAGAAACAACAGAAGTTGTAGAAGAATCTGTAACACAATAAGTGATAAATGAATTTAAGAGTATCTTAAATTTGGAAAAATAAAATAAAAAAATGGAAGAATTTTAAAAGGTCTTCCATTTTTTTTCGTTTACAAAACAGAAAAACAACGGTATAATAGAAAAAGTAAAAATCAAAAATAAAAAAGAGAAAAGAGGAAAATCTTATGAAAACATATATAAAGCATGCTACTTTAATTTCTATGAGTGAAAAAAGAGAAAAAATAGAAGAAGATATAGATATAGCAATAGAAGAGAATACCATTACCACTATTGGAAAAAATTTAATACCTGAAAATAATACTAAAGTTATAGAGGCAAAAGGAAAAGTGGTTATGCCAGGGCTTATTAATACCCATGCCCATGTGCCAATGAGTATTTTTAGAGAAACTGTAGATGGGTTAGCTTTGCAAGAATGGTTACAAGATAAAATATGGCCAATGGAAGATAAATTAACTATAGAAGATATTTACCAAGCATCCAGTTTATCTTTTATAGAAATGATACAAACGGGAACTACTACCATAAATGATATGTATTTTATGTCAGAAGCAATAATAGAAGCCGCTATACAAGCAGGGGTAAGACTACAAACAACCAGAACCTTAACTTCAGTAGCAGGAGAAGCTGACGGAGAAAAAAAATTAGTAGAATTTAAAGAATTGTTAGAAAAATATAGAAATCAGAATAGTAGAATCACCTTCAATGCAGGTATACATGGATTATACACATCTAGTAGACAATATGTGGATAAATGTATTGCCTTTGCTAAAGAAAATCAGTTACCAATTCACATGCATTTTTGTGAAAACACAAAAGAAGTAGAAGATATACAAAAAGTTTATGGAGAAAGTCCCGTAAATGTAATAGAGAAAGATTTTAAAGACATGAAAGTTTTGTTAGCCCATTGTGTAAAATTAAGTAAAGAAGAAATTAGAAGATTGGCAACACTACGAGTGCAAGTATCTCATTGTCCAGTAAGTAATTTAAAACTAGGCTGTGGTATAGCCAATGTGGCTGAAATGATAAAAGCAGGTATGAATGTTAGTCTAGGAACAGATGGACAAGGAAGTGGTAGTAACTTAGATTTATTTGAAACCATGAAATATACCGCTTTATTACAAAAAGGAATCCAGGAAGATGCTAAACAATTACCAGCTTACCAAGTTATGCAAATGGCAACAATCAATGGAGCTAAAGCCTTATGTATGGAAGACCAAATTGGTAGTATAGAAGAAGGTAAATTAGCAGATATCATTATTCTA
>CATXTS010000115.1 GCA_958402495.1 uncultured Clostridiaceae bacterium | reverse complement strand
TATGTGAGTATCTTTTAATATTGTGACATTGGAACAAATCCAGTTGTGATTTCCTATTTCTATATTTCCCGATTGAAATGTCTTTTTAAAGTTAATTTCACGATTGTTGAATACATGATTATGATCATATACTTTTACATTTTCACCAAATAAATTGTCACTTCCAATAATAATTTTTTTATGACAGTTAATAGAACAATCATTATTAAAAAAATTATTATTTCCTATTTCCAAATATCCTTCATTTGTAATATTAATATAAAACCTTTTTCTAAATTTTAGATGTTTTCCGATTTTTATTCTTTTACCATATTTTAATTTCCAGTACATAATCTTGCTTTTTATTCTAATAAAATTTCCTATAAATTCAAATCCTTTAAAAAAGTAATATAACATTTTTTCCTCTATTCCTATAAGTCTTTATTTTTTAAATACCAATTTACAAAATTTTGAATACCTTGCTTAAAAGATGTTTTAGGCGTATACCCAATTAATTGCTTTGCCTTAGTAATATCCGCATATGTTCTATCGACATCTCCTGGTTGCATAGGTTTTCTATCAATAATAGCTTTTTTATCAAGTACGTCTTCTATGGTTTCAATCATTTCATTTAAAGTAACTGGTTCTGATTCCCCTAAGTTTAAAATTTCATATACATTTTCATGTTCTTCTACATACTTTAGAGATTTAGTTATACCATCTATAATATCTTTAACATAAGTATAGTCTCTAGAAGTAGTACCATCTCCAAATACAGGAATAGGCTTATCTTCTAAAATCATTCTTGTAAATTTATTAATTGCTAAATCTGGTCTTTGTCTTTCTCCATATACAGTGAAAAATCTTAACATAATTACATTAAATCCAAATAATTTATGATATACATGTGTCATTACTTCATTTGCTTTTTTAGTAGCAGCATATGGGCTAATTGCATAATCTACAATATCCGTCTCTTTAAAAGGTACTGTTTTTGTATTACCATATACAGAACTAGAAGAGGCAAACACTATATTGCTAACGCCATGCTTTTTCATTGCTTCTAATATATTTTGACTTCCTAAGCAATTTACTTCTTGATAAAGTACAGGGTCTTCTATAGAAGGTCTTACCCCTGCCATAGCAGCTAAGTGCATAATATTATCTATCTTATTTTCTGCAAATACTCTATCCACTTCTTTAGCATCTCTAATATCTATTCTTTCTAATTTATAATTTTGATTAGATAAATTATGCTTTATATTATTTTCTTTAATTTGGGGATTATAAAAGTCATTAAAATTATCTATAACTACTACTTTATTTCCTTTTGCCAATAATTCATCTGCTAGATGAGAGCCTATAAAACCTGCTCCTCCTGTAATTAAATATGTTTTCATTTTTAATTTCCTTCTTTCTTTTATCTACCAATTGAGTAATATTCTATTCCTGCCTTCTTCATATCTTCTAAATTGTAAATATTTCTTCCATCATATACTAAAGGTGTTCTCATAAGTTTCTTATAGCTTTCTGGTTTAATAGACTTAATTTGCTCCCACTCTGTGAAAATAAAGCATACATTAGCTTTGTCTAATGCATCTTCTGGATTCTCTACATAATGGATTTGAGTAGGATACTTTTTCTTAAAATTTTCTACAGCTACAGGATCATATGCATAAATATCTGCACCTTGTTCTAATAATAAAGCTACATTGTCTAAGGATGGTGCTTCTCTTAAATCATCTGTACCTGCTTTAAAAGCTAATCCTAAAACAGCTACTTTTAGATGATTAAAAGTAATTAATCTATCACAAGCTTTTTTATATAATCTTGTTTTTTGTGTCTTATTAACATCTACAGCAGCCTGTACTGTTTTCAAATTATATCCATTTTGTTTTGCAAGATAGCTTAAAGCTTTTGTATCTTTTGGGAAGCAACTTCCCCCATAACCAATACCTGCATGTAAGAAACTAGAACCAATCCTTGGGTCATAGCTCATTCCTTTAGCCACATCCTCGATATTCGCACCAACTAATTCACAAAGATTAGCAATATCATTCATATAAGAAATTTTTAATGCTAAGAAATCATTAGAAGCATATTTAATCATTTCTGCGCTTCTTCTGTTGACAGAAACAATTGGTAGTCCAAAAGGCTCATAAATCTTCATTAGTAAATCTTCTGCTTCTTTGCTATTCGTTCCTATAACAATTCTTTTGGCTTGTAATGTATCTCTTACAGCATTTCCTTGTGCTAAGAATTCTGGATTACTTGCCACTTCTACTTTAACCTTATGTACTAAAGAATCCTTAATAAATTGCTCTACTTTATCATTTGTTCCCACTGGAACTGTTGATTTTACAACTACTAGACAATTCTTTTCTATACTCTCTGCTATCTGTCTAGATACTGTCGCTACATAAGTTAAATTAGCAGAGCCGTCTGGCTGTTCCGGTGTTCCTACTCCAATAAAAATAGCATCTGCATCCTTATAAGCTGTTTGATAATCTGTTGTATAATTTAATCTTCCCGCCTTATAATTTTTTTGCATTAATTCTTCTAGGTCTTTCTCATAAATAGGAGAGATGCCCTGTTTCATCATCTCTACCTTCTTTTCATCTACATCGACACAAGTAACTTGATGTCCTCTTTCTGCAAAACATACACCAGCCACTAAGCCTACATATCCTGTTCCTGCTACTGCAATTTTAATCATTTTGTTTTTGCCTCCATTTATATTTCCATAATTTCTAACATTTTTTTATTAATAATGTCTACATCAAATCTTTCTTTACAATAAACATAACTAGCTTCCGACATTTTTTCTAATTCGTCTCTATGTTCTACCATATATATCATTTTTTCTGCTAATATTTTTGCATCCCTTATCGGTACAAAAAATCCATTAATACCTTCTTTTACCGTTTCTCTACATCCAACAGTATCTGTTGTTAGGATTGGTCTACCCATTGCTAGTGCTTCTAATAAAGTTCTTGGTACACCTTCTCTATAATAGGAAGGCAAAACAAAACAAGTACATTTTGCAATATAAGATGGCACATCATTCGATTCTCCACAATATTGGATAACCCCTGTATCTAAAAATTCGCTTCTTACTTCATCTAAATTTAACGCTAACTGAGTTTTATCTTCTGCCCCAACATACAAAAACTGTGTTTGAGGATATTTTTCCTTTACTATCTTTGCAGCTTCAAAATATTCTCTAACACCTTTTTGTTTTAAAATACGAGATACCATTAAAAATGTATTTCCTTCTGGCAAAGGGTTTCTTTTAAACCTTTCCATATTAACCCCAGAACCATCTACTAATTTACATTTATCTCTTTTTAAATATTTTCTATGCACAAACTCATCGATATCATCTTTATTTTGGAAAATAACTTTTTTATTAAATTTAAAAGCTATTTTATATCCTGTACCACATATAAATTGCAAAATCTTAGTTTTAAAGGAATCTACAGCATATACATACCCCAAACCTGTTATCATGGAATACATTTCTTTAATTTTAGCTCTCTTAGCTGCAATAGAGCCAAATATAACTGGTTTAATCGTATAGGCAAATATTTTATCTGGCTTTTCTTCCTTTATAATTTTAGTTAAACGATTTAAATAAGCTAAATTATCCAAAATAGTGGTCGATGTTTTTTTCAAAGGCACTACTTTACATCTGGCACCTAGTTCCTTTAATGTTTCTTCGAATCCACTTTCCGGACATATAGCTACTATTTCATTTCCCTTACTAGAAATTGCTTTCATTAAATCTCCTCTAAAGTTAATAAAAGTACTAGTTTTTGGTGCTATCATTATTATCTTCATTATTATTCCCCTTTTAAATTGCCTTTGCTTCTTGTTTCTGTAATTCTCTAATTTCTTCTTTAATACCTTGCTCTGAAATCTCTGCATTTGTCTTTTTGAACACTTGTACAATTGTCTCAAAAACTAACTTAATATCTAAAAAGAAACTAATATGGTCTACATAGTATAGGTCATATTCAATCTTTTTAAATATATGAATACCATTTCTTCCTTTCACTTGAGCTAAACCAGAAATACCTGGCAAAACATCACTTCTTCTTTTTTGTTCGTCTGTAAACCATTCATAATACTCTGGAATCCAAGGCCTAGGACCAATAAAACTCATTTCCCCTTTTAAAATATTAAATAATTGAGGTAATTCATCTAAACTAGTCTTTCTAATAACTTTGCCTACTTTAGTCACCATCTCTTCATGGCTTAAATTACTTTTTAACTCTTCACGATTATGTTTCATAGATCTAAATTTATATGTATTGAAAACCTTGCAACCTTTTCCCATTCTCTTTGATTTATAAATGATAGGACCCTTGTCCTCTATTTTGATACAAATTGCTACAATTACCATTGGAATTGCTGCGATAACTAATAATATAGCTGCTAAAACGATGTCTAGTACTCTTTTAACAACATGTTGATACATTTTATATTTCCCCCTATTTATTTGTTTAAGATTCTTTTATCTTTGATATATCAAAGATAAACAAAGGCATGCCTTTGTTGTTTTTTATTTTGTTTTACCCTTTTTTTACTGTCTATTCTATTATACTATTAATTTCGAGATTTTACAACATTTTTCTGTCATTTTATGGAATTTATGTAACTTTTATGTTAAATGCACTATTTTACATAACTAGACGCTTTAGGTGGTGTTTTTCCTTTTAGCACACGATGATAATAGTCATATGTCATTGGTCTAGCCTGTTCATTTAGTTCTTCAGCCTCTTGTAATTCTAAAACAAACAAATAATGTGTATGGTAATCTTCTGCTTCTAACACATTGCACTCCATATAAGAAACACTCGCTTGTGTAATAATCGGTATCCCATTTTTTCCTATTCGATAAGTAGTTCCTTCTAATTTATCAAAATCTTTCCCAGAACGAAAACCAAACTTTCCGATTAACAACATATCTGCCTCTTCTGACAAAACAGATATATTTATCTTTTTACTTTTCAAAGCTAATTGAGAAGTATAATTATCCTTATTAATTGCTACAATTAACTTTGGTTTCTCCTCAGCAGTAATCTGTGTTACGGTATTAACCACACAGCCAGAAAACTTTCCTTCTGCTTGTGAGCTAACAATATATAATCCATAATTTAAATCAAATAAAGCCTTTAAATTCATATGTTTTCTACCTTCTTTTATTCCTATTTTATTGGTTGATTAATGTTTCGATTTCTTCTGTCAAACAATTTATAAAATGCCTATTATTACTTGTAAATTCCTGTGGAACAAATTTTTTTGCTTGTTTTAACGCTTCATCTAGTTCTTCAAATTCTATCAAAGGAATAATATAACCTCTATGGCTAAAATTCTCTAAAATCTGTTCTTGATGATTATTCACATGTTCCCCATACGCTTTTTCTCTAGCAGCTACAATCATCTTCTTATGTTTTTCCAAACCAGCAATAATGGAACCTACTCCTGCATGTGTAATAATTAAATCTGCCTTATCCATCAGTTGGTCAAATTCTTCCATTTGCAGATAATCTAAAACTTTCATTTTATCAGAGGAAAACTTTGTACATCCTACTTGTGCAATTACTTCTTCTTGTATCGTTCCTCTTTCTATTTGCTTTTCCACAGCCTCTAGCAATCTATTAAAAGGCTTATCCTGTGTTCCCAACGTTACAAATATCATTTTCTTCCTTCTCCACTTCTTATTTTACAAACCGCCTTTTTGATTTAAATACGCTTGCACCATTTAGTCAGCTGGTAGACTTTCTGACTCTTAATCAGATGGCCCGCTTTTTGTATTTTAATAAATCCAACCCCAGTATTTTGCTTTTGGGTATACCTTTAACATCTCTTCCCATTGGACAACAAAGGTATCTGCCACATAATATAATAGCTTTCCAGCCACTGTCTTGGTATTACGATTAGCAAAAGTTTCAATATAAATTACTTTACTTCCTAATAATTTAGCAATACAGCACATAGGCCCTGCTGTATGTGTACCTGTTGTAATCACCACTTGTGGTCTAAACTTTAAATATATCCATAAACTGATAAAACAATTTGCTAATAGGATAAACATATATTTAAGAGGTGTTTTCTTTGTTCCATATAATAAGAAATCAAAGCAACTTCCATACTTTTCTTTTAAATGCGTATTAGAATGTGTTTTTTCAGTAACGATATGATATTGACATTTAGAAAACAATGCTTGTAACTGCATTAATTCGCTAAAATGACCTCCTGTACTAGAAATAAATAACAACTTTGTATCTGAATTAAAAGGAAGCTTTTGTTTTTGTTTT
>CATXTS010000114.1 GCA_958402495.1 uncultured Clostridiaceae bacterium | reverse complement strand
GTGTGTTGAATTGTTTGTTTAATGATTTTAGGGTCTAAATAAATATCGCTAATATCTTTTTCAAAAGGTGTTTGCATTACATAATTATGTAATACATTACAACTTTCTAACAATTCTTTTCCTGTTTTGTTATATTTCTCAACAAGTTTCAAAGCATTGTCTTTTCCGCCTTTTTCCTTTGGTTTTAATACAATTTTTGTTGTATTTGCTTGTGGGTCATTATCTACTAATAAGACTTTCTTTTCATGTTGTGATAAATAATATGCTAAATTTAATGCGGTTTGAGTTTTTGCAACTCCACCTTTTTTATTTTGTATTGAATAAACTTTCATTTTTCTTACTCTCCTTTTCTATTATTTTCAATATAACTTGCGAAAAAATTAAATCTTTCACTTTCTTTATTTAAAAGTGTTGAAACTGAACACTTTTTTCCATTTCCTTCAAATATGATTTCTAATTCATTAGTAGTTATTTTGTCATTTAATTTATCAATCTTTCTTGCGATTGATAATAATTCCTTTATAACTTGTGTTCTTGTGTATTGTGGCTTTTCTTGTTCATTTTTGTTATTTTCATTATCTTTATTATTAGTATTATTTTCTTCTTTCATTTGTTTTAGGTACGTTCTAACTTGTCTACCACTAATACCTACTTCTTTTCCAACCCATTCACTTAAATTTTTACAATCACTATTAAATTTGATTTCTTCATCAGTTCCTTTTCTTCTTTCAAATTCCTGTAATGCTAGGTTGATTGCCGATTTTCTTATTTCTTGTATTTCCTCTGGTTTTAGTTTTCTTTGCAAATTTGCATGGTTTATTTTCTTCTTTTCTTCATAGATAGTTGATGGCTTTTGTTCCAATCTCACATCAACCATACCATCATGCAATCCTTTATCATATAGATGTTTAATTGCAGTACATCTTCTATGTCCGCTTAATAATGTATATTTTTTGTTATCCCCACAATCTTCTTCATAGGCAATTCCATTTTCAAGTTGCCCATATTCTAAAATAGATTTTTCAAGTTCTTCTATTTCACTTAAAGGGTAGTTATTAAGTTTATTCAATCTAATATCATCTATATGTATTTTTTTTGTTTTTACTCCGTTACTCATTAAATCATTTAGTGCCATTTTTATTATCTCCTTCAATTCTTATTTTTTATCTATTCTATAGGTGGAAGTACTTCCACCTATATTTTATATAAAGATGTCTTTTAATTCCGTAAATATGACATTTAACTTTGGTTCTGGAATGATATATTTGTTTAGAAGATTATTAACAATATCCATTTGCTCTTTATTAAGACCAATCCATTTATTATTTTTATCTACACCCACGAACAAAACATTTCCTAATAAAACATTCAAAATTTTAAGATGAGGTTCGCTTGTGCAGATAATTATATTTGGTTTAGCATCTTCTTTGAATTTGCCTTCTTCATCAACCAAAACATCAATATTGTGATATTCCAATTCTTTTATAAAAGAATATCTTTCAACTGTATCACATTTGATTAACTGATATATATTTTTCAAATCAACCTTTCCTATATCTACTTTCTTTTGCTTTTGCTCTGGTTCTTTTAATATTACTTTCATATTCCATACCTCTCTTTCTACATTATTATTATACTATTTATGTGTATTACTGTCAACACATTTTTAAGGCTAAAAAAATAATTTTGTTAGATTATCAATCAATGTTGCTAATGTATGTGCGGTAATTTGTGCTAATAGACATACACCAATAACTACAGTTGCTAAACCTCTTGAAGTAAAATTAAGTTCTTGATTTTTCATTTCAATTCCCTACCTTTCTAACATTCATCATCAACATTAATGACTAATTTATCATTAAAGATTTCAAAAGATGATACTGTCATATCTTTAAATTCAAAATCCATATCATCATCATACCCACTAAATACAGTTCTTTCTTGCATAAAAGAATAAATCTCGATTTCTTGGCTACCTCTATCAATTAGCATATCTAAAAAATCATCTACTGTTACTGTCATTTTTGTTGTCCTTATTGAGTTCCTTTGAACTCCCTTTCCTATTACATTATTATTATATCATTTATGTGTATTACTGTCAACACATTTTTGCGATTTTTTGAAAAAACAAGTTATCCTTGTTTATCAATGATACTATTATCTGCTTTGGTCTGCTTCTATTCATTTTCAAGCACTTCTTTTAAATATTCTGTTGCAAAACATATAGCCGACTGGAACACTAAATAGTCTGTCAGTTCTCCAGTTTTTCACAATACTTAATAACCAGTGTCTTGTATTCTTCTACTAATCCGTCATCGATTTCGCCCAACTCAAACTCATATCTATTAGCCATTATTAAGCACCTCTTGTGCCACAACAAAACCATAGCTATCTGCATTTGGAAAATTTTCGGGATACAGGATTTCTGCAAATACTAACCACAGCTCACCATATTTTACTTTGCATTCTTCATGTAGCTTCACTGGTACTGTTTCAGGATAACATTCTAGGCTATCAATATACCAATAATTGCCCTCTCTTACTAACTCTTTGAGTGCTGTATATGCTTTTCTAAATTCTGCGCCCTGCATAAGTGCCGTTTTCATATCCGTCTGTTTCATGTTTAATACCTCTCTCTTTCTACACTCTTATTATATCATTTATGTGTGCTACTATCAACACATTTGTAATATATTTTTCTTTTTTGTTAAAAAAAGAACTACCAATAGTTCTTTTATTTGTTATTGTCTTTATATAATACTTTCTTTCTATATTCGATTTTGATTATATCTTTCATGGAAAAATCTCTATTGTCATATAGTTCCTCTACTAACTTTCTTTCGCTTGTATTTTTTATATACATATTCCATATTGATTGACTATATAGTTCACGTTTTGGAAACCTAAAAGAAATTGTTTGATTATTTTTTGTTACAGTAAGTACTAATTCTTTAGCATATATATTTTCTATACTTTCTATAATGTCATGTATTTTTTTAATTTCGTTTTTTGGATTATGTTCAAATTCATTAATAATCACATTTTCTTTAAATTCATTTTCTAACAATGTATAACCAATTTGATTTTTTACTGATACTTTTATATCATAAAGGTTAATATCATCTAGTATATAATTTTCAAATAATTTTTCTACTGTTGATTTTTTGTCCTGTAGATAATCATAAATTACTTCTTTATGAACTTTAAAATAATTATTGGTATAATAGCTTTTAAATTCCATAGCATTCCGCATTTTATATATATACATTTCTCTTGCATAATTTTTCAAATCTTTAACATATAGTTTATTTTCTGTAACATCTTTATCAAACCTATTAGATGCAATTTTTTTCAATTCTTCTTTATGTGCATCTATGTATTTATTTAATAATACATTTACTTCATTTTCGATATTTTTATAAATATCTTCAATAGTGCCTTTATAGATAACTTTTTTTAATTTTTTGGAAAATTCATATTCAAAACAGTATCTATCTTGTCCGTATAGACTTTTTGTTGGTCTATGCAAAAATCCAATATAATCAAGTTGATAATACATTTTTGTTTGATAAAGAAAATCAATATATTCATTATATTTAATTTTTACAATACTACCATATTGTTCATTTATAAAAAATCGGTGTTCGTTGTTTAATAAAAATTCATCAATGTTCATTTGATTGCCCTTCCTTGTTGTTTATTTTATAAAGGTGGAAGTACTTCCACCTTTTAGCTTATTAATGATATGTGATAGATTTTCTACCACATATCATTACAACTGTATTCATTTAAGATTATTTTATCTTCATATTCATATACATCTAACAAACCATTATTATTATCTAAAATTTCTAATGCCTTATCTTTTGAAATGGGATTTTCTTCTGCACCTCTATAACTTAATCCGTATCTATAGGATAATTTTTTATTAGTGTTATTGACTACCTCCTTTGCTTTTTGAATATCCAATGTTCCGTTAAAAAATGACATCTTTAATAATTTTTCCATTTATAGTACCTCTCTTTCTACACTCTTATTATATCATTTATGTGTATTACTGTCAACACATATTGGAAGTTTATGAAAAAAGATGCTTTTTTTTCGCATCTTTATTCTTCTTTTTTCTTGCTTTCTAAAATTTTCTCTCTTTCTTGATTGCTAATTTCTTCCAACTTGTCCGCCGATACTGATTGAACATAATTATTATCTTTATCATATATCTTATATTCATCATCATTTATCAAATACATTGTAGCTGATACATCATATCTATCCCATACAACTGATTTTCTATTCAAATATACATATTGGTTTGTATAAGGCAACTTTACACAGTATGTATTGTTATCACTTCTTTGTCTATTAATCATCTTATTAGAGAAATGTATTGACTTGATATAATGTTCATCTTTTTCAATTACAATTTTTCTCATGTGTTCAAAGTCACTCATTTTATTTTTTAAATATGATAAATACGCATCATTTTTGTTTATTTCCATTTTTAAAACATTTGCTTGATTTAATAATTCTTTAACTTCATTCAATCCAATATTGTTTAGTTCTTCTCTAGCATTTTCAAATAGTTTTACATCTTGATTTTTTTGTACATTTTCAATTCCAAACATTTCTACATTTTCTTGATAAATTTGATAGTCATTATATTTTTCAATATATATTGATGCAATAGGAATATTCCTTTGTAAAGAGTTATATTTTTCAATCGTTAAATTATTTTCATGCTCTTTTGTTGTTATTTCTTCTTCCAATTTACTTGTAGCATCTATTAGGTCATTATAACTTTGAATACCTTCATTATTAAGTATTTCTATTTCTCTACATACATCATTATACTTTTTCATTTCATAGTACTTTGCTAATTGATATTTAGGGTACAGTTTACCATCAACAATACTGTAGCCACTCTTTATAATAGCCTCTTTACTTCTTAATGCAGTTTCTTCAAATTTTTCAGCATAAGGATTTTGTATTTGTAAAAATTCTTTAAAATCATAGCTTGTACTTTTCCTTGTTTTTTCAAAAAAGAATTGCTTTAAAGTTTGTTCCTCATATTCTTTACCTATTGTTTTTAATCTTGTAAATTTTTTTGCTCCATAAGGTCTAACCGAAATATATTTTCCTCTATTCCTTATCTCAAATCCATCAAGTGCTAATTTTCTTAACATACCATCAAAAGACATTTCAGTTAATTTCAATTCATTAATTCTTGCTTGTATTTTGCTTTTCCAACTCTCATTAGAATAAGCATATAAGATATTTGATGATTTATGCCTTGTTATCTTTGGTGCATCTTCTATTATTCTACACCCATATTCTTTTGCTATTTCATCACTCTTATATCTCAAACCATATAGCCCCTCATTTTTATTTGCTAATCTATCTTCTAGCTTTCTTCCCATAATTGATGTTGCATTTACTATTATATGATTGTGTAGACAATTTCTATCAGTATGTGTAACAACTAAACATTGGAAGTCAGGATATAATTCTTTGACTAATCTAACCCCCATTTCATGACATTGTTGAGGTGTGATTTTATCTTCATAATGAAATGATTGTACTATATGATAAGCACTTCTTTCATCATTTTCATTATGATATTTTCTATTGTTTCTCATAAAATCTTCAACAGTAAATTCAGTAGAACAGTTTACACCTGTTTTTAATCCTACATCTTTACTATACTTGTGTCCTTCATGTTCTTTATCGAGAACATAATTTACACAGTAACTTAACCCTTGTTTTCCTTTGATTGGTTTTCTTTTTGTAATAGGCATCAATAATCACTCCCCTTTCTTTGAAAAAGCTGTAGCTTTTCTTTTTTGATTAACATATAGCTTATCAATCATTGTGTTTTTCAATTCATCTATCATCATAGCCATTTCTTTTTGTTGGTCTATTAATTGTTGCCGAATTTTTTCATTATCTAATATCATATTTTTATTTAGATATTCTCTAATCAAATAGTTATGTTCTTCTATCTTGTTTATAAATGTATTTACAATCTTTGTCACTTCATCTTTTCCTTCAATTTCTTCAACATAAAGATTTTCATATATAGCACTAGCAACAATATAATCGGCTAGTGTATTAAATCCATAAAGTTTAGCTTTTGTTTTCATCAATGCTTTTTCTTCACTTGTAATTCTAATATCAAATCTATCATATTTTCTTCCATTATGTTCGTACATTTTTATTCCTCATTTCCTAATTGTTTCTTTAAATCAAGGTGTAAATTTTCTAATCGTTTTAAGTACTCTCTCTTATAATAATTTTCTTCTATAAACTTTACTCCTTGACTTTTAATATATGTTTTTCCGTCATTATAATATTTGTAACT
>CATXTS010000113.1 GCA_958402495.1 uncultured Clostridiaceae bacterium | reverse complement strand
TCTAAACTTTCTTCTCTAATATCGAAAACATTTATATATGTATTAGAACTAGGTCCTATTTTTAATAATGTTCCTTCTAAATTTTTACATAAGTTGGTATATTCTCTTTCTGGATCAATAATATATTGTTCTATACCCATTAATCGATATCTTAAAACTATTAATTTAATATAAAAGGACTTTCCTGCTCCACTTGTTCCGAATATACACATATTCGCATTTTTATATTTACTTTTTTGATAACGGTCTATAAAAACTAAAGAATTATTATAAATATTACTTCCAATAAAAATCCCTTCTTCATCAAATATAGTAGAAGAAATAAAAGGATATGTACAAGTTAAACTAGAAGTTAAAACATTTCTTTTAGCTACTTCTTTTATTTCTTTTTGATTTTGCATAAATGGTAATGTTGCTAAAAAACATGGCTCTTCTCTAAAATAGGCTCTTCTAGTTTGCATCCCTTTACTTTGTGTCATTGCCTCCACCTTATTTAACATATATTCTAATTCTTTTTTATCTTCTGCATAAATTGTCAAATACATATATAAGTAATATAAATCTTCGTTATTAATTTGTATTTCTCTACGAATATATTTGGCATCTTGATAAGTAAAAGCAGCTATTTCAATATCTTCTCTATTTTCATGATTATTTTTTAAATCTACCCCTACATTTCCAATATGATAGGTTAAATCTTTAATAATTTTATAGGCATCTTGCTTTTCATAAAAGATAGAAATATAAACATTAATATTTGAATCTACAATAGATTTTAATAATAAATCATTTTGTTCATGATAATAATTTACAATTAATAAAGATGCATAATATAAATTATCTATTTCTATATATTTAGGATTTGAAAAGTTTATATAACTAGGGCTTAAATAATCTTTTGTAGAAAAACTACCAGAAATTTTATTTTTTTCATTTAAATATTTTATTTTTTGAAAATTTATATTATTAAATATTTTAGATAAATGCATAATCCTCCTTTCTTACATTTCATTTTTTATAGTAAAATAAATTCTATTATTTAAAAAAGAAAATATTATTTTTTTTATTTCTTCTTTTTTATTAATAGAAAATACTATATTTCCACATCTCGATAGAGCCTCTTTTATTTTAAAAAATTGATCATTTAATTCTTCTATTACTATATTTTCTAATTTTTCTTCATTTGGAGAATTTTTGATAATTATATAAAAATTTTTATTGGATGATTTTTTAGTTTGATTTAATTCTTTTATATAGGTAATATAATTTTCTGAAATTTGTTTGATCTTTTCATTTTCTAATTTTTCTTGGGATTTTATTTTAGAAATATTTTTATTTAAATCTTCTTTATTACTTTGAATTAAAATTTGAATTGGAAATGAACAAGTTTTTAAAAAAATCTTATAAGAATTTAAAATGGCTTCTTTCTCAAATTGTGATTTCAGATGATAATTAATCGGCATAACTTTTAAAATTTTTAAATAGGTCTTATCTTTTAATTGGATAATACCATTATCTAAAATAGTCTCAAATGGTAGCCAATCTTGTACGGAATAAGGTGTTTTCTTTTTCATATCGTTCCTTTCTTTTTATTTACTTTTAGTTTACATAGTTTTTTCTAAATTGTCAAGAAAAATCGTAAGACAAATATCGACAGTTTATTTATATCAGAAAAAAGTGACTATTTAAAATAATCACTTTTAACAATTTTCTAGGGCTATTAAAAATATTTCTTCTACTTCTTTATATATTTCTTCTGCTTTATCTAATGGTAATGACTTTCCCTCTTCACCTCTTCCAATTTCTATGGTATATCCTGGTTTTTGATAAGTCTCTACAAACCAATCTTTATATCCTGCAAAAGAGGAACTATAACTTGGTTTTGTTAAAGTATACCCACTTACTTTTTCAAATAATTTTCCTATTGTATATGCTCTATTATCTTCTTTCCCATAATATCCTTCATATATTTCTCCTCCTTGTGAATGTAAGGAAATAGTCATATCAAATTTTAATAAATCTGTAATTTGTATCATATTTTTCGTTTCTATTTCTGATATAGCATTTGGTCCAGAATAATCTCTTGGACCTGCTTTGGTTATTCCTATTTTCTTTTTATTTTTTACAGCTTGTTCCCAGCCAGTTGGATAATTTAAATTTAAATCTACGCCCCTAATATTAGCTTTCCAATCTGCTAATTGATGACTATATGGTTTCCAAATTTCTTGGTATTTTTCTTGTTCCATTATTCTTTTCTCTTTTAAACATAAATTAACACCATCTGGATTAACCATTGGTATAACAAATAGACTGGTTTTTTTCCATAAATCTTCTATATTATATCCCTTATAATTTTGTTTCTTTTGATATAAAAATAAATACTTCTCTACAAATAACATTATAATTAAACTTGTCATCCACTCGTTTGCATGATGAGAAGCATTTATACATAATTTTCTATTTCCTTCCCCTAATTTTAAATAATATATTTCTTCTTCCAAAGTGCTTTTTCCAATACTTTTAATTGAAAATAATGGATATTCATAATTCAAAAATAGTAAATCGCTTTTTAATCTATCATATGTATATTCTTGATTTGTTTTAATAATTCTATTCAAAATACACTCCTTATCTTACTTATTTTTCTTTTATTATTGTATTTTTATAAATCTTTTTTATGAATTTTTATTTTTTTGAATAAAAAAATTTTTTTGGCACATAATAAGCATATAAGGTTAATATTAGTTGAACGAAGAGGAATATGAGGTTTTTTATAGAGCTTTATATTGTTCGAACAAAGATATACTATAGTTTAAGAAAATCTTGGATTATATTATGTCGGCGTTGTAGAATATATTATTTGTAGGTAAGCTACACTTTTATAAAATATTTTTTTAATTATATTTTGTATATATATGTGTGGTTGTAATATAGGTAATATATTTGAGTTAAGATTACTTTTATATATAATAATGGTTGTTAATAGTCCTATATGGATGAATATGGTTATTATGTGTGTATTGGTAGTCGAGCAACTAATTAATAGGTGTGGTTTATGGCTTATTTATATAGCAATATATATTAGGTTAGACAATTATGCCTATTGGTCTGAGCTGAAGATTAATATTAGCTTTATAGAATAATAGAGAGTAGATTATCATTATCTACTCTCTATTAATTTTAGATATCTAAGTTCTTTACAAATTTTGCATTTTGTTCTATAAATTCTCTTCTTGGTGCAATCTCATCTCCCATTAAAATCGTAAAAATTTCATCTGCCTTTATTGCATCTTCCATTTGTACTTGTACTAAAATTCTAGATTCTGGATTCATAGTTGTTTCCCATAATTGTTCTGGATTCATCTCTCCAAGACCTTTATAACGTTGTAATCCTAATTGGTCTCTAGCAATTCCTTTTTCTTCTAATTCTTTATACGCATTTGCTAAGTCTTCATCTGTATAACAATAAATATCTTGCATTCCTTTTTTAGACAATTTATATAGTGGTGGTTGTGCTAAGAATACATTTCCATTTTCAATCAATGGTCTCATATATCTAAAGAAAAAGGTTAGCAATAATGTTCTAATATGTGCTCCATCGACATCCGCATCTGCCATGATAATCACTTTTCCATAACGTATTTTATTAATGTCAAAATCATTTCCAATTCCTGCTCCTACTGCTAAAATAACCGGTTGTAATTTATCATTATTATAAATTTTATCTGCTCTAGATTTCTCTACATTTAACATTTTTCCCCATAAAGGAAGTATCGCTTGGAACTTTCTGTCTCTACCTTGCTTTGCACTACCTCCTGCGGAATCTCCCTCTACAATATAAATTTCACAATTTTGTGCGTCTTTTTCAGAACAATCTGCTAATTTACCTGGTAAAGTAGTCGTCTCTAGTGCATTTTTTCTTCTTACTAATTCCCTAGCTTTTCTAGCAGCTTCTCTTGCTCTAGAAGCACTAATACATTTTTCTAAAATGGCTTTAGCAACTGCTGGATTTTCCTCTAAAAAGCTAGATAAGGCATCATTTACCATACTTTGTACAATTCCTGTTACATTGCTATTTCCTAATTTTGTTTTTGTCTGTCCTTCAAATTGTGGTTCTTTTACTTTTACAGAAACAACGGCTGTAATTCCTTCTCTAATATCTTCTCCTTGTAAATTGGTATCCTTTTCTTTTAAAATATTGTGTGCTTTTGCATAATCATTAAATGTTTTCGTTAAAGCTCTCTTAAATCCCTCTAAATGTGTTCCACCTTCAATTGTATTAATATTATTAACAAAAGTATAAATATTTTCTGAATAAGCTGTTGTATATTGAATAGCAATTTCTACTGGTACTTCTCCATCTTTTTCAATATAAATTGGGTCTTTATGTAATTTTTCTTTATTTTTATTTAAAAATTCTACGAAAGAGATTAATCCTCCTTCAAAGTGAAATTCTGCCTTCTTTGGTGGGTCTTGTCTTAAATCTTCTACACTGATTCTTAGTCCTTTTGTTAAAAAGGCCATTTCTCTAAAACGATCTTCTAGTATTTCGTAATCATATTCTAAAGTTTCAAAAATAGTATCATCTGCTAAAAATCTAACGGTTGTTCCTGTTTTTTTAGAATCCCCTATTCTTTTTAATTTTTCTACCGTTCTTCCTCTTTCAAATTTCATTTGGTAAATTCCACCATCTCTTTGGATAGTTACTTCACACCATGTCGATAATGCGTTAACAACAGAAGCACCTACACCATGTAACCCTCCTGAAACTTTATAGCCACTATCTCCACCGAATTTACCTCCAGCATGTAATACGGTATATACCGTTTCTGCTGCTGATATTTTTGTTTTTGGATGAATATCTACTGGAATTCCTCTTCCATCATCTTCTACACAAATAATATTTCCTGGTTCTATTGTTATATGTATATGAGAACAATAACCAGCTAGAGCTTCATCTACGCAGTTATCTACAATTTCATATACTAAATGGTGAAGACCTCTTACAGAAACACTACCAATATACATTCCTGGTCTTTTTCTTACGGCCTCTAGTCCTTCCAATACTTGTATTTGGTCTGCCCCATACTCATGCTCATACTTTTCCATTTTTTTCATTCCTTTCAATTTCTTTGTGCTTTTTCTATCATTTTTCCTTTGTTTATTTCATATAAATGGTAATTTAAATTTGGTATTTCTAACTTATCTGTACAAGTAATGATAACTTGTGTATTTTGTATATAATTTAGAAAATTCGTTCTTCTTTTCTCATCTAATTCAGACATAAAATCATCTAATAGTAAAATGGGATATTCCCCTATTTCATCTAGGATAACTTCTAATTCTGCAATTTTTAAGGATAAAATAACGGTTCTATTTTGCCCTTGCGAACCATAAACATTTACTAGTTCATCATTTATATATACCACAAAATCATCTCTATGTACACCCTTTGTTGTAAATCCTTTGATAATATCTATTTTTCTATGTTGTTTTAGTATTCTTCTATAATTTTCTTTATCTTCGCAATCTGATAAATACTGCATTTTTAAATCTTCTTTTTGTCCAGTTATATTATCATGAATACCATTTATCTTTTTCTTCATTTTTTCTATAAATTCTTGACGATATAAATAAATCTTTTCACCATATTCTATTAACTTTTCATCCCATATATCTAGGAGTTCTTCTGGTTTATTTTCAAATTTAATTTGTTTTAGATAATTATTCCTTTGTTCTAACACTTTCATATATAAATTTAAATTAGAAACATAGTTGGGTCTTAATTGCCCTATCATAATATCTAAAAATCTTCTTCTTTTTTGTGGTCCATCTCTTAATATATGGATATCTTCTGGTGTAAAAATAACAACATGCATATTACCTAATAATTCACTTAATTTTTTTATTCTTATCTGATTAACATATACATATTTCTTATCTTTTAATTCTACTTTAATTTTCCCATCTCTATCTTTTTTCTGATAATCTATCAAAACACTAGATTCTTTTTCTCCAAATTGAATTAATTCTTTTTCTTTACTGGTTCTAAAAGATTTTCCTAAAGCACATAGAAAAATAGATTCAATAATATTTGTTTTTCCTTCTCCATTATCTCCATAAAAAACATTAATTCCTTCGGATAATTCTATTTCTTGTTTATTATAATTTCTAAAATGATTTAATTCTATTTTTTTGATATACATGTTTTTGTCCTTTTTCAAAAAAGTTATACACATATTTTGCATACATTGTGGAAAACTTTTTTTATTTTTAGTCCTTTAATCGAATTGGTAAAATCATATAAATATAATCTCCATCATCTACTGGTCTGATAATGCAAGGTGAAATACTTGTCCCAAAATCAACAAAGATTTCTTCATCATCTATAGCACGAAGTGCATCTAAGAAATATTTTGGATTAAATCCTGCTTCTAGATTTTGTCCTTCTGTAGAAACATACATTTCTTCTTTAGCATCTCCTGTCTGATTGGTACAAGAAATAATTAATTTTCCTATATCAATA
>CATXTS010000112.1 GCA_958402495.1 uncultured Clostridiaceae bacterium | reverse complement strand
TAATATTGGGAGAGAGTGGCGTTGGTGACGGCTATAAATTGACAGATTCAATAATGATTGCCTCGTATAATCCAAAGAATCAGCAAGCTTCTTTGTTGTCTATACCAAGAGATACATATGTAGGTAAAAAAGATAAAAATGTAGCTAGCCAAAATTATCTAGCAAGTTATAAGATGAATGCGGTCTATCGTAATGGAAGTAATATTCCAGAGACCATAGAATGTATTAATCAATTAACTGGATTAAACATTCAATATTATTTATTAGTAGATACAGATGCTTTAATTGAAGTCGTTGATGCAATTGGTAGTGTTACTTTTAATGTACCAATAGATATGGATTATGATGACCCAACGCAAGATTTGCATATTCATTTAAAGGCAGGAGAACAAGCCATTGATGGACCAAAGGCAGAACAATTATTGCGTTTTAGACATAATAATGATGGGACAACCTATCCACAAGAATATGGAGATAATGACATTGGTAGAATGAGGACACAAAGAGAGTTTATACAGGCAACCATGCAACAATTGTTAAAGGCAGAAAATATTTTTAAGATTACGCAATTAATAGATATTGCATCTAAAAATATAAAAACGAATTTAGATTTTAATGTTATGAAAGATTATGTGCCATATGCAGTAAACTTTAATACTACCAATTTAAAGACAGATACTTTGCCAGGTGAACCAGAGAAGTGTAATGGTATTTGGATTTATACAGCTAATAAGAAGGAAACGAAATCCGTTATAAAAGATTTGTTTGAAGATGAAGAAGAAATTCCAGAAGATGAAGTAGCAAATGCAATTCATGGAACTAATACTTCTAGTACACAAACCAAAACAAAAGGAACCGTTGAATTATTAAATGGCTCGGGTGTTACTTCGAATTTAACCAAAGCAGCTAAAGAATTAAAAGAAGCAGGTTATGAAATTACGAAGACAGGTAAATCTTCGACGACGACATCGAAGACATCGATTATTAATAGGACAGATAAATCCGATAGTATAGCAAAGACCATTAAAACTACATTAGGGGTAGGGTCTATTACAGAAGGTGCTAATAACGCAAATGTAGATTTTACAGTGATTATAGGAAAAGATTATAAATAAATAGAGGATAAAAAAAGGGGCATATATTAATCATATATGCTCTTTTTATGTTTTCTTTTCTTATATTTTTTCTTTTTCTTCTTATTTTTATTAGAACGTAAAATACAAAAGGCTAAAAGAATTAAAACAAAGGCAATACTAAGAAGAAGGATTTGATTCATAAATTTAGATTCTTCCACAGCATTACCTGCTAATAAATTAGAGGAGTAGGTAGTACCATCGATAGTATAAGAAATTTTACCAACAATGCTATTTTTAGATATGGGGGCTTTTAGATTAGGTTCTAATTCGATTGTAGGCTTTATATTGGTTATTTCTTCATCATTTTTGGTAACTGCTTGTATGCTAGACTGTACAATTAGGTTTAAGTTTCTAGTTTCTTTTGTAGCATTTAAGATTTCTATTTGTTTCAAAACTTCATTTTCTGTCTGCAGTTGTTTTACAGAGTAATTGTCAAAGGCATAATTCAATAATGAAATGCAATCTAAATTTCTTCCAGAAAGTCCAGAAGGTGTTCTTTCTGCTCCTAACACCACTACAATATATTCTACACCATCTTTTTTAGCGCTTACCACAATGCAGTTCTTAGCAGCATCTGTGTAACCAGTTTTAATGCCTGTACAGGATGGGTAGTAATAATTGTCTGCACGATTACGATGGTCTTCTTTTAATAATTCGTTGGTTGTGTTGAAAATACGGTCTTCTTTATCGTATTGATTAGTAATCGGTAAAGTATAGCGAGTAGTCGTTACAATTTCTCTAAAAGTTTTGTTTTGCATAGCATATTTTCCCATTAAAGCTAAGTCATAAGCCGTGGTGTAATGGTTTTCATTATGAATACCATTTGGGTTAACAAAATGTGTATTCAAACAGCCGATTTCAGCTGCTTTAGCATTCATCATGGCAGCAAAGCTTTCTACAGAGCCAGCAATGTGTTCTGCTAATACGACGGCTGCATCATTGGCAGATGGAATAAGTAGGATATGTAGTAATTGGTCTATAGTTAGTTCTTCTCCTACATGTAAATTTGCATAGGCATAGCCAGAAGGAATGCTGTAGACAGCATTATGACTAACCGTAGCTATATCGGCTAGTTGGCAATGCTCTAAGGTGAGAATAGCTGTCATAATTTTAGTTGTGCTAGCTGGATACATTTGTTTTTGACTATCTTTTTCATAGAGTATTTTGCCGTGTAGAGGCTTCCATGAGTAAACAAGATGGTGAATATAAATTTAAGTCTAGGTAAGTATCTGCTTTAGAAGGTGTGCTAAAACAGAATAAAAATAAAAAGATATATAAAATTATTAATAGTTTCTTTTTCATAAATACTCCTTAAATAAAAATCTTAACTATCATATATGAATTTTATATAAATTTCAATACTTATGCAAGTAAAATTAGGGAGGTGGTTAAAATATATTTTGTTGAAAATTAAAAGAATGGAGGGGTTTAAATGGAATTTAATCAAAAGAAAAGGATAATTGTAATAGTTAGTATTTTAGTGGTGATGGCTTTGGCTTTTTTATGGTTTACATTTCGGAGAGAATGAAAGTTCAGAGGATGATTTCATGGAAAATGTAGTTAAGGATTCTGATGAAAAAAATGTGTTAGTTGAAAATGAGGTAGTAGAAGAAGTAAAGCAAATAACGGTACATATTATGGGACAGGTATCAAATCCGGGAGTTGTCATCTTAATGGAAGGTTCAAGAGTGATAGATGCGATTAATGCTGCTGGTGGAATGTTAGAGGAAGTGGATATGTCAAAAATTAATTTAGCATATGTTTTAGAAGATGGACAGAAAATTTATATTCCGAGTACAAAAGAAAAAGAAAGAGATACGTATATTACAAAAGAAAATGGAAATAATGTGATTACAGGTGGAAAAAGTGAAAGTGTTAATGCTGGAAAAACAAAGGAGGGAAAGATGATGATAAATATTAATACAGCAACTCAAGCAGAATTAGAACAATTGCCAGGTATTGGTGCTGCAATTGCTAGTAGGATTGTGAGTTACCGAAATGAGAATGGTAGTTTTAAGAATCTAGAGGATATTAAGAATGTAAGTGGTATAGGTAATGCTAAATTTAATAATATAAAAAATTATATTTCTGTAAAATAGAGGTATATTTTTGAGATTTCAATCATAAAATATAGAAGAAAGTGGAAGTATTTTAGCAAATAGGTAATATTTTTTTATAAAGGGTTGACATTTGTGCCTATAGGGGGTATACTTATAAAGCAGTTAAAATTAATATCGCGGGATGGAGCAGTTGGCAGCTCGTCGGGCTCATAACCCGAAGGTCGTAAGTTCGAGTCTTACTCCCGCAACCAATTATTTTATTAGAGTCGCAAGAGATTGTGGACTCTTATTTTTTTGGATAAAAATATAAATTTTTGAAAAATGGGGATAATTTGGGATAATCTCTTCATCTAAATCTTACAATATTTTATTATAAATGTTATATATATGATTTTACATATTAACTATAAATTACTTTTTCAATTGACGATTCCATTTTAGCAGGATTAATAAAACCATTTTTATTGTAAAAAAATGTCTTTTATGATAGAATACAGTCAAATAATTATAAAAATGGGGGCAAATATTATGGAAGAATTAATGAAAGAGATAAAACAATTTAATGAAGAAAGAGATTGGGATAAATTTCATTCACCAGAGAACTTAGCTAAATCAATTTCAATTGAAGCGGGAGAATTATTAGAATGTTTTCAATGGGATAGTGAAAATTATAATAAAGAAGAAGTATGTGAAGAACTAGCAGATGTATTTACATATTGTATTCAAATGGCTATGAAGTTAGGTGTAAATCCAAAAGAAATAATATTAAAGAAACTAGATAAGACAAAGAAAAAATATCCGGTAGAAAAATCAAAAGGAGTAAGCACAAAATATAATAAATTATAAAAGGTATTATAAAAGTAGATATAGAAATGTAGGGGAATAAAATTATGAAAGTAGCAGAACCAATTATTAAAAAGATTCAAGATAATATAGATTCTTTAAGTTTGTTTGAACAGGAGATTTTTAAGTTAGATGATGATAAAATTAAAAATATTGTAATGAAATTTCCTGTAGTATATATTCATAATTGGAAAAATAAAAACCAGTATGAAGTATATGTTGGTGAATCAAACGATATTGTTCAAAGAACAAAGCAACATTATAACAAAATGAAAAAAGAAGATGAATGGCAACATAATTTGTTAGATAGAAAGGCCAATTTATATGTAATAGGACATGAACATTTTAATAAGTCTTTGACAATGGATATAGAAACAAAGCTAATTCATTATTTAACGAGTGTTGAAAATATAGTTAAAGTGCATAACGGAAGAGATAATCCACAAAACCATTACTATCCAGTCGAAGAATTTGATGATATATTTACAAAAATTTGGAAAAAGCTTAGAAAAGATAATAAAGAGATATTTCCTTTAGAAAGTTCTATTAAAGATTCTGCTATTTTTAAAGCATCTCCATTGCATAAACTTACAGAGGAACAACAAAAGGCTAAAGAAAAGATTTTAGAAAAAATAGGTAATGCATTAAGAAATAATAAGAGAGGTCAATTAATTTTTGTTGAGGGAGAAGCTGGAACAGGAAAAACAGTATTAAATAGTAGCACATTCTATGAGCTATTTTGTAGATATGAAGATGCAAAAAATGAAAATTCAAGTGATTTAAAATATGAAACGTCAAATTGCTTTTTATTAGTAAATCATGATGAACAAATTACAGTATATAAGCAAATTTTTGATAAATTGGGAATTACTGATAAATATGGACAAGTTGTAGATAAACCAACTCCTTTTATAAATAAACACTCAATTGATAATCCAGTAGATGTTGTTTTTGTTGATGAAGCACATTTATTATTAACACAAGGGAAACAATCTTATAGAGGAAAAAATCAGTTAAAAGATATTATAGATAGAGCTAAAGTAGTTGTTGTAATGTTTGATGAAGATCAGATTTTAACAACAGAACAGTACTTGGAATATGAACAGATAGAAGAATATAGAAATGAATCTTCAAAAAATGATAATTATATTAAACTTGAAAATCAACTTAGAATGAATGCTAATGAAGAAGTAATTGACTGGATTAATTCATTTACTAAAGAGAGAATAATAAAAAATATGCCTAATAATCTAGGAGATTATGATATAAGAATATATGATAATCCTAAAATGTTAGATAAGGAAATAAAAAATAAAGCTTTAAAGGATGAAACAAGACTATCAAGAGTAATTGCAACTTATGATTGGCCATATAAAGATAATCACGAAAACTGCCTAGATAAATATTGGGAAGTAAAAATAGGTAATTGGCACAAACCATGGAATAGAGAATTAGAAAAGGATTTAAATAGAAACCAGAAAAGAAGTATAAAAAATCTTGCATGGGCAGAGCAACCTCAGACAATTAATGAAATTGGTTCAACATATACAATTCAAGGATTTGATTTAAATTATGCAGGTGTAATTCTTGGTCCATCTGTGAAATATAGGAATGGACATATTGTTTTTGATCCAAGCGAAAGTTGCAATGAAAAAGCTACTAGAAATAGAACATTATCTGATGGAACTTTACAAAAGTTTGGAGAAAAATTACTTAGGCATGAGGTAAGAGTTCTTATGACTCGAGGAGTTAACGGATTATACATATATGCATGCGATGACGAACTAAGAAGAGAACTTAAGAAATGTACAGGAAATTATTTAGAATATGGAATTGATGAAAATGATAATGAGAGAGAATTATTAATGGCTGCTGAGGATGAAGAAGAATATAGATATGAATAAAAAAGAAGATACGAAAATAGTATAATAAACGAATGAAAAGCAAAATAATGATGTGATTTTAATTACATAGTTATTTTGTTTTTTGATAATAAAAGACAGATTTCGATAGAAATCTTAAAGAAGTTGTAAGATATTATATAGAAGATATAATCAAGGAGAAGAGTTATGAATAATTTACCAGGTATAGGTGATCCATATTGGTATGAATGGTTTGTTGGAGTGAAAAATGTAATAAAAATGTTAAATCCAGATAATGGAATAGAATATGTTATTTTACAAAGCTCAAGTTATGAATCGATAGATGATGTAGTAGTTGGGAAAAAAGAAAATATTGAACTATGCTATCAAGTTAAGCATGTTAGAACAGAAAAGAATTTAACATTTTCATCATTAATAGATAAAGATGAAAGAAGTAAAAAATCTTTACTTACAGCTATAGCTGAAGGATGGGAAAAGACAAACAATATAAGCAGTATTCCAATTTTATATTCAAATAAAGCAATTGGTATTAGAAGCTCTACAAGAATATCGAAAATCACCAACAATAAATATAAATGTTTATCATTAAAAGATTTTTTTCTAAAAATTCTTGAACTTCAAAATCAACTTCTGTGACGA
>CATXTS010000111.1 GCA_958402495.1 uncultured Clostridiaceae bacterium | reverse complement strand
TGAAAGAGACTATGAATTTAGAAGACAATATGCAGCAGATAACGAAAAAATTATATTATATATGGGAAGATTAGTATATGAAAAAGGAATTCAACACCTAATCTCTGCCATGCCAAAAATTTTAAATGGCTATCATGATGCCAAACTACTGATCGCTGGAAAAGGTGGTATGATAGACGACCTAAGAGCACAAGTAGAACACATGGGTATTGGCAATAAAGTCTATTTCACAGGATATCTAAATGCAAAACAAGTACAAAAAATGTATAAATGTGCAGATGTAGCTGTATTTCCAAGCACCTATGAACCATTTGGAATCGTAGCACTAGAAGCCATGCTAGCAGGTGTACCAACCGTTGTATCAGATACCGGAGGACTAAACGAAATCGTAGAACATGGCGTAACGGGAATGAAAAGCTATACAGGAAATGCAAACTCCATAGCAGACTCCATCTTAACACTACTATATGACCAACAACTATGTAGTATCGTATCCAAAAATGCGAAAGCAAAAGTAAAACAAGAATATAACTGGAACAAAATAGCACAAGACACACACTTCACTTATCAAAAAGCCATTTGTCAAACCATGGCAGAAAGACAAGCCAACCAAATCACACAAGAAAAAGCCAACAAAGCCAGAAAAGCCAAAAACTCAGACGCAGAAATCACCAATTTACTAAGCTTCAAAAAGAAGCATGCCTACGCATAAACAATGGGGGACGGGGTATATTTGTTTATACATACAGAAAAGGAGAATAAGACATGAATGTATATGATACAGCCAATCAGCTAGCAAAAGAAATTAGACAATCAACAGAATTTATACAATATAAGAAAATAAAAGAATCCATAGAAGCAAATGCAGAATTTAAACAAAAAATTGATGAATTTGAGAAATTAAGATATGATATACAAGTCCTTGCCATGAAAGGCGAGGAAGTAGCACAAGAAAAGAATCAAAAATTACAAGAGATGTATACCATTTTAATTCAAAATAAAGAAATTAAAGAATATTTTGATTTAGAAGTAAAGTTCAATGTAATGCTAGCAGATGTCAATAAGATTATTGCAGAATCTGTACAAGATGTATTATAAGAAATAAATAAAGGAAAATATTGTCGAGTATAGGGATGTTGATAAAACATGCTTATACTCGTTTTCTATTAAAGGAAATAAACACACAAGAAAAGAGAGGGGAAAAGAAAAAGATGGAATGGATAGGTATTCTAATAGGAGAAATAGTTATCACGATAATATTAGGTATATTATTTAGGACGAATACAAAAACAATTAAAAAAATAGTAGAAAATAAAGAACTGGATAAAATAGCGAATCAGTTTCCAGAAAATAAAGCCATTTGTCAAAGCATTTTAAAAATGTTGGGTAATGAAAAAGTAAATGTTAAAGAAAATGAAAATCCGGAGAGTCAAGCAAGTTTATACATAGCAGCAACAGACACTATATGGATAGCCAATATAAAAGCGTCTTACACTAGAATCCAAACGATTGCACATGAATGCTTACATTCCATTCAAAATAGAAGAATGCTGCTATTTAATTTTCTCTATTCTAACATTTATTTACTCTATTTTATCCTTTCTATTATTTTAACCATGCTAGGTGTTTTCCAAAACTATTATTTACAACTTATGATACTAATAGGGTTAAGTTTTATTTATTATATGGTAAGAAGTTATTTGGAAACAGATGCTATGACAAAGGCAAAATTTGTAGCACACGCTTATATGATAGCATATACGAAACAAAATGCTCATATTACGAATGAGCAAATAGAAAAAATGATAGAAGCCTATGGAAAGATGAATGAAATTGGCATCCCAACAACGATGTTTCTATTATTTTTTAATAGTATAGCAAAAGTAGGCATTTATACGATTCTTGCCATGGTTTTAACTTTATTTTTTTAATTAATAGAAAATAAAATGTTAATATATATTAAAAAAAGAATTGTCAAGAAAACCCTTCTTGACAATTTTTAGATTAATCATTTTTACGAATTTGTGCATATTTTTTCAATTTTTCATAAGCTAAAGCGTTAATACTGCCAGCCGGAAATCTGCCCTGTGCATCTTTTTTACCAGCAGGAACGCCTGTTAAAAGTTCAATACCTTCTTCAATGGTGGAAACAGCATAAACATGAAATTGTTTATGTTTGACAGCTTCTACAATTTCTTCAGATAAACTTAAGTTGTTGATATTTTGTACAGGAATCATAACACCATGAGAACCATCCAAACCACGCATTTTACATACTTGGAAGAAACCTTCGATTTTATCATTCACACCACCGATTGGCTGAATTTCACCTTTTTGGTTAACGGAACCTGTAACAGCAATGGATTGGTTAATCGGAATACCGGATAAACTAGAAAGAATCGCATACAATTCTGTACTAGAAGCACTATCTCCATCCACACCATTATATAATTGTTCAAAACAAATACTAGCAGTTAGGGATAAAGGCATATCTTGTGCAAACATTTCTCCTAAATAACCTGTTAAAATTAATACGCCCTTTGAATGAGAAGAACCAGAAAGCTCTACTTCTCTTTCTACATTGACAACGCCTAACTTTCCACTATAAGTGTTAGCTGTGATTTTAACAGGCTTTCCAAAAGTGTAATCTCCAATTGTCATAACCGTTAACCCATTTATTTGACCAGTAACAAAACCAGAAGTATTAATTAATAGTGTATTTTCCTTAATCATTTCCATATATTTAGCATCATATTTTTTGACTCTTTCTACACGTTCTTTCAAAGCCATATCTACATATTCTGCAGTAACGATTTTCTTTTTATCCATTCTAGCCCAAGTAGCAGCTTCACCAACAATTTGTGCTAAGTCCGTGAAACGAGTAGATAATTTTTCATGGTCTTGGGCTAATTTAGAGGCATATTCCACGACTTTAGCAACAGCACCACGGTCTAAAGGTGGAAGTTCTTCTTGCTCACAAAAACCATGAATAAAACGAGCTAGTTTATTCATATTTTCTGGTGTTAAGGGAGCATCATCTTCAAATTCTACTTTGATTTTGAATAATTTTCTAAAATCACTATCCATAGCTAAAAGAGTCTGATAAATGGATTCATTACCAATTACAATCACTTTTAAATCTAAAGGAATTGGTTCAGGCTTTAAAGAAATCATCACCATAGAAGTACGTTGGTCAGCTGTATTTTCAATAGATAATTCTTTAATACGCAAAGCTTTTTTTAAAGCTTCATAACAAATACCATTCGCAATTAAATCTTTGGCTTGGAAAATAATATAACCACCGTTTGCAATATGCATTAAACCTGGTTTTAACATAGTATAATCTGTCTTTAAAGCACCATAATAATTTTCATATTCTAATTTACCAAAAATATTATGATAAGAGTAATTAGAATCCATAATAACGGGAGCACCTTCTGTATTACTATTATCTACAAATAAATTAACACGATAATTTAACCAAGGTTTTGGTTGCTCTTGTCTAGGAGAAGTAGCAGGTGCTTTAGCATCTTCCTCCTTTGCAACGAAAGCAGAAATGTTCTTTAGAACATCTTGTTTTACTTCATTTAAAAAGGTATTGACTTTCTTATTTCTTTTATATTTACTTTTCATAAAGTTAATGTGAGAATTAACCGTTAATAAAGCAATATTGGATTGCCATTCCTCTACACGTTTATCAGAAGCACGCTCAATTTCTTTAATTTTAGAGATAACTTCTATAATTTGCTGTTGAACGATAGTTGACTTTTCTTCAAATTGTTTTTTTACAGATTCATCTAATTTGTCAAATTCCTCTTCTTCAATCGTCTTACCATCAATCATAGGCATCATATAAATACCATTTTGTGCAGATTTTACTTGAAAACCATGCTTTTCAGACTCTTGATTTAAAGCATCTAATAAAGAAGCACGTTTTTCTTCAAATTCTTGTTTAATTAAAGTCTTTTCTTTTTCAAAGTCTTCATTGTTAAAAGTTTTTTTAATATCGGTACGAATTTCTTTGATAAAAGTATCCATCATCTCTTTAAATTCTTTTCCTTGACCAGCAGGGAAGGAAACCGCAATTGGTTCATTTGGATTATCAAAATTATAAATATAACACCAATCAGAAGGCACTTTCATCTTTTTAGAAATTTTATCTAAGTAATTTTTAGCATACATTGTTTTACCAACACCACTAGGCCCTTCAATATAGATGTTATAACCTTTAATATCGACATTAACACCAAATTCTAGTGCTTTAATACCTCTATCTTGACCAATTCCAGTATTAATAGACTCTAATTCAGAGGTATCTGCAAAAGTAAATACTTCTGGGTTACAGATAAATCTTAAATCCTGATAGGATAGTTCATTTTTCTTTTTCATTTGTTTCTCCTTTTTCTTTATTTTGTTCTTTAAAAAGAACCATATTTTAAATTTTTTTATAAATACCTGTGCATAATCATTGCATCGTCTTTACCATGGTAATATTTCTTGCGAAGACCAGTTTGACAAAAACCACAAGATTGGTAAAGAGAAATAGCAACAACATTGGTGGAATTAACTTCTAAATAGACACTTATGCAACCTAAATCCTGGGCATAATCTAACAAAGCATTTAACAAAAGACGAGAAAGCCCCTTTTGGCGATAAGCTTTAGCAATAACAATATTCATAATTTCAGCTTCTTCTAAAATCTTCTTAAAGCCAGCAAAGCCAATGACTTGATTCTCATAACACATCACTAAGTAACTAGAATTAGTATGAGCCAATTCGTCCCTAAATATGTCAAAATTCCAAAAATCATCAAAATCTTTTGTTAAAACATCTTGGATAGATTCTAAATCAGATAAAGTCATAGAGCGAATCTCTATATGAGAAATGTCCATATTACTTTTCTCCTTCCAAAGCTCTTTCAGCCTGGGATTTTCTTAAATATAGGGGAGAAAGGCTATTAGAATCTCCAAAGTGCCCTTGTTTATATTGATAAAAAGCACATTGACCAATACTAACACTGGTAGGACGATGAAAAGCATCGGTTACAAAAATCGACTTTTTCAGTTTTTCTAAGATAGTATATTTATGCTCTATTGCACCATCACCAACAAAAATGATTGGCTCAGAGATATTTTCTAAAGTTTCAATCATAGTATGTATATTGCTAGCAGTAAAATTACTAACTGGCGTATAAGCAGCATTTTGTCTTTGAAATAAACCATAATAGACATTATCATTTTTAGCATCAATGACACTACAAACATAGGAACTCTCCTCTTTAAAATAAGAATTTTCTACATTATGAGCTAGACCTTCCAAAGAACTAATTCCTACAACAGGAAGCTTTAAACTATCGGCAAATGCTTTTATAGTAGAAACACCAATTCTAACACCTGTAAAAGAACCGAGGACCAATACAACAGGCAAGTAATTGCATGTCTTTTAAAGATAGATTTGTTTGTTTAAAAACTTCATCTATCATTGGCATTAATTTTTGAGAATGCGTGCGACTATCAATGGCATCTTTTTTTAGTATTACCTGATTATCTTCTAATATACAAACAGAGCAAATATCAGAAGACGTATCTATTGCTAATATTTTCAAAATAAAACTCCTTTTTTCTTTATAATTCTACAAACATATTCTATCCCAAGTTAAATAATTTGTAAACCTATTCTAAAAAAGAAAATAAAAAAAATGACTTTTTTAAGCCATTTTTTCTATCTTCAATTTTCTTTGCTCTGGATAGGCTTCATCTTTCTCAAAAGTAATTTTCATATAGCCTTTTGGTAAAATAGGTTCTAACATTTCTCCCCATTCAATAATACAAATACCTTGATTAAAATATTCTTCCCCACCAATAGCATAAAATTCATCAATATCTTCTAAACGATAGACGTCAAAATGAAAAATACAGATATCAGCTTTATGATATTCATTAACTACCGTAAAAGTAGGGCTAGAAATTTCATTTTCTAAACCAAAATAACTTAAAATACCTTCTGTAAATTTGGTTTTACCAGAACCTAATTCTCCTGTTAAAACAAGGATATCGCCTGTTTTTAAATCTTTAGCCAAGTTTTTTGCAAATTGTTTCGTATCTTCTTCAGATTCTGATAGATAAGTTTCCATTGGATTCTCCTTTACCATATGTATTTTTATTGTCTTCATTTTATAATAAAAAAGATATTTTGTAAATAAAAATAAAAAAATCCTTTCTTGAATAAGCTTTCAAACAGAATTCTCCAATGATTGGAATAAAAGACAATATTCTAAGTTGGAAGTAATTCTGAATAGAGAATTATTTTATGCAAACTTGTAAACAAATTAGTGGAATTAAAAACTAAAAATAATAAAATAAAAATTTTATAATAAAAGAAAAAGTAAAAGAAAACCATATTGACTTTAACCGAAAGGTAATATAATATAAAGGTATAAAGAGTAGAAAAATGGAAAACATAAGGAAAAGAAAAGGAGAAAGAAACATGAAAGAAAAAACAAAACAAAAGGGTATCACTTTAATTGCATTGGTCATTACCATTATTGTGTTAATTATATTAGCTG
>CATXTS010000110.1 GCA_958402495.1 uncultured Clostridiaceae bacterium | reverse complement strand
GGAGAACCTTTGGATAATTATGAAAATGTCATGAATGCAATAGCGATTTTAAATCATCCCAAAGGATTAAATATAGGGGCTAGACACATCAGTATTTCTACTAGTGGAATCGTACCTAGAATTTACGATTTAGCTAGAGAAAATAGACAATGTACCTTATCGATATCTTTACATGCCGTCAATAATGAAAAAAGAAGTCAAATGATGCCAGTAAATAAAGTATATCCAATAGAAGAATTGCTACAAGCTTGTAGAGACTATATAGAGATAACCAATAGAAGAGTCTCTTTTGAATATGCCTTAGCAAAAGACAATAATGACCATTTAGAAGATGCCAAGGAATTAGTCAAATTATTAAAAGGGATGTTATGCCATGTTAATTTAATTCCTATCAATGCTATTGAAAATGGTACCTATACGAAAAGTAGCAATGAAAATATTATCAAATTTAGAGATTACTTAAATGACCATGGAATTGTTGCAACTATCAGAAGAGAGTTAGGCTCAGATATTGATGCAGCTTGTGGTCAATTAAGAAGAAAAAATTTAAAATCAGAAACGAAGGAAGAAAGCAAATAAAATTACAAAAAGAGCCAGTAATAGGAGGAAGAATAAATGAGGGCTTTTGCGAAAACAGACATTGGGAAAGCAAGAGACATGAATCAAGATTACTACTATATTCCAACGCAGGAAGAAGAGTTACCTTTATATATTTTAGCAGATGGAATGGGTGGTTACCAAGGCGGAGAGGTGGCTAGTAAGCTAGCGACAACTGCTGTTAAGAATTATATCACTAGTAACTTTGATAAAATAGAAAAAGAAAAGGAAGAAATCTTAAAATTAGTACAAAGTGCAATGGAATATGCCAATATGGTTGTCTATGAAAAATCAAAAGAAGATAAAGATTTAGAAGGAATGGGTACTACTTTAGAAGTATGCTTAATATATAATAATAAGGCTTATATTGGACATGTGGGAGACAGTAGAATTTATCGAATTCGTAGAGAATTTATGCGCAAATTAACGCATGACCATAGTTATGTAGAAAAGCTAGTAAAAGATGGTACTATTTCAAAAGAAGAAGCCATGCATCATCCAAAGAAAAACATGCTAATGAAAGCCTTAGGGTGTACGGCTTTTGTAGAACCAGATGTTATGATAAAAGGATTTATCAAAGACGATAGAATTTTAATGTGTTCTGATGGACTAACCAATATGTTGACAGATGAACAAATTTATGAAATTGTTAAACAAGAAGGGCAGCAAGCACCAAATAAACTAATAGAGATGGCAAATGAAGCAGGCGGATATGACAATATCACAGCTATCATCATCTTGTAAAATAAAAAAGTAACCAATAGAACATATGAAAGTAAAACAAACATATGTGAAAAAGCAAAGGGAGAGGAATAATATGGATTTAGTAGGAAAATATATAGGGGGCAGATATGAACTTCTAGAAAAAATAGGCAATCGGTGGAATGGCAACTGTATATAAAGCCAAATGTCACGTATTAAATAGATTGGTAGCTGTAAAGATATTAAAAGAAGAATTTACAACAGATGAAGAATTTATTAGAAGATTTAATGTGGAAGCGCAATCAGCAGCAGGGCTAACACATCCGAATATTGTATCCATTTATGATGTTGGTCATGAAGACAATATTTATTATATTGTTATGGAATTGGTACAAGGGAAAACTTTAAAAGAGATTATATCAGAAGATGGTTCGCTTCCTTGGAAATGGTCAGTCAATATTGCCATTCAAATTGCATCAGCTTTAGAAGCTGCACATAAGAATAATATTGTACATAGAGATATTAAACCACATAATATTATTATTACAGAAGAAGGGGTAGCCAAGGTAACCGATTTTGGAATTGCAAAGGCAGTATCTAATTCTACCATTACTGCTTTTGGAACAACAATAGGTTCTGTTCACTATTTTTCACCAGAACATGCTCGTGGTGGTTATACAGATGCTAAATCAGATTTATACTCATTAGGTGTGGTAATGTATGAAATGCTAACAGGTAGAGTACCTTTTGATGCAGATACACCGGTTTCTATTGCATTAAAGCATATGCAAGAAAAACCGGTAGAACCTATGAAATTAAATCCAAGTATCCCATTAGCCGTGAATCAAATAATTATCAAGGCTATGCAAAAAGAACCTTCTTTACGTTACCAATCAGCAACAGAGATGCTAAAAGATTTAACTATCGCTTTAAAGAATCCAGAAGGAGACTTTGTAGCACAATCTCAGATTGATACCAGTAGCACTCAAAGAATTGGTACTATTACAGACGATATGTTAGATAAAAATAGAGAAACTAGAAGTACAGATAAGAAGAAAAAAGGAAAGTTAAAACAATATTTTGAAGACCATCCTAAAATGAAAATTGTAGCCATTATTTTATCTTTTATTTTAGTCTTTGTTGTCACTGTATTTACAGTAAAAACCATTATGGATGTCACTACTGTAAAAAATGTACCTATACCAGAATTAGTAGGTAAGACAGAAGAAGAGGTAAAAGAAGCCTTAAAAGGTACAAAACTACAGTATGAAATTACAGGGGAAGACTATAGTGGAGAGATAGAAGAAGGAAAAATGATTTCCCAAGACCCAAGTTATCGTAAAAACTTTACTATTAAAGAAAATACCACCATCAAGTTAGTCGTTAGTAAAGGTGTAGAAGTCGTAACGGTACCTAAAGTAGCAGGTTACACCTTTGAAGAAGCTGAAAAAATGTTAGTAGATGCAAAATTAAAAGTAGAAAAGATAGAGGAAACTAGTCAAAAGGTACAAGAAGGTGTGGTAATTAAACAAGAACCAGAAGAAAATACTTCAGTTAATGCAGGAGATACCATTAAAGTACATGTTAGTACCGGAACTGGTATTAAACAAGTAGCTGTCCCATCGTTAGTTAATAAAACACAAGAAGCAGCAAGTAAAGAATTAACAGATAATAACTTAAAGGTATCTGTAGCTTATGAAGAAGACACTACCAAAGAAAATGGAATTGTTTTAAAACAAAGTATTGATACTGGAAAAGTAGTAGATGAAGGAACTACTGTTACCATTACCGTTAATAAAATAGCAGAAATCAAAAAAGGAACGGTTAATATTAATTTAAAATCATTACTAAATTATACAAAACCAACCAATACTAACCAGACAGAAACAGAAGTACCAAAAGTAGAAGTGATGGTTAAAGTAGGAGAAGACACTGTTTATAAAGAAAGACAAGCAAAAGATACCACCAAGATAACGGTTCCTGTTAGTGGAAAAGGGGTTATTACAGTAAAGGTATATGTAGATGATGTATTGAAAACTACACAAAACTTAGATTTAAATAGTAAAACAGTATTAGATATAGAATAAAAAACTTAAAAGGTAGATGGCAAAATATACGTCTACCTTTTTAAAAAAAGTAAAATGATAAAACAAGGAGAATGGATGAAACAAGGCAGAATTATGACAATCGTTAGTAGTAGCTATCAAGTAGAAGTAGAAGAAAAAGGTCAAAAACAGATGTATGCTTGTAGCGCTAGGGGAAGAATGAAACAGGAAGAACAAACGCCTGTGGTAGGAGATTTTGTACAAATAGAAGTGGTTGAAGAAGAGAAAAAACAAGGAGTTATTTTAGAAATTTTGCCACGAACCAATTATTCTAAAAGACCCAAAATAGCCAATTTAACCCAATTAGTTTTTGTGATTTCTTTGAAGATGCCAAAACCAGATTTATTATTATTGGACAAGCAACTTGTCTATGCAAACTGGCTGGGAATTAAACCTATCATTTGTATTAATAAGGTGGATTTGGGAGCACCAGAAATTTTAAAGCAAATACAATCTTTATATGAGGAAATTGGTTACCCGGTATTAACAACTAATGCAAAGGAAAAAGAAGGAATTTTAGAATTAAAGAAGTCTTTAATACAAGAAGTAACAGCTTTTTCTGGAAACTCGGGTGTAGGAAAGTCTACTTTATTAAATGCCATATTTGCAGAAGAAAAGACATTAGAAGGTTTAGTTAGTCAAAAGATAAAAAGAGGAAAAAACACAACAACAGCCATTACTCTATATGCCTTAGAAGAAGGTGGTTATATTGCGGATACCCCTGGCTTTTCTACCTTTAGTATTGAAGAAATTGAAAGTAAACAATTAGATAAATGTTTTATAGAATTTAGACCCTATATACCAGCTTGCCAATATGTAGGTTGTAGCCATAGAAAAGAAGAGAATTGTGGTGTAAAAGAAGCGGTAGAAACAGGTAAAATTTCAGAAAAGCGTTATGAAAATTATTGTAAAATCTATGAAGATTTAAAAGAAAAGGAGGACCATAAATGGTAGAAGTAGCTGCATCTTTTTTAGATGCCGATAGAGAAAAAATTATACAGACAATTTATGATTTAGAAGTAGCAGGAGCGGATTATTTCCATATCGATGTGATGGATGGAAAATTTGTAGAAAAAGATACCAGTCAAATCATGAAAGAATACACCGAATATATAAAACAAGTAAGTACCATTCCTATAGAAGTACATTTAATGGTAGAAGATGTAGAAAGTTATATAAAAAGTTATATGGCACTAGAGCCAAGTACGATTATTTTTCATATAGAAGCTTGTAAAAATCAAAACCAAGTGATTGAAATGATGTCTTTATTAAAACAAAATCATTGTAAAATAGGCTTATGTGTGAGCCCTAAAACAGATATGAATGTTATTTTTGAGTATATTCCTTATATACACCGAGTACTAGTTATGACAGTAGAGCCAGGTAAAGGTGGACAAAAGTTATTACCAGAAACCATTTCTAAAATTCAGGACTTAAACCGTTATATTTATGATAATGGATATGAAGTGGACATTGAAGTAGATGGTGGTATTAATAATGAAACTTGCAAGCCAGTTATAGAAGCAGGGGCTAATATTTTAGTTTCAGGAAGCTATATTCTGCATTCTGGAAATTATAAAGAAGCAATTGCAATATTAAAACAAGATAAGTAAACCATTAGAAAGATAGGAAATAAGAAAGGAGAGAGACTATGTTTAGAGAAGATGAGGAGTATAGTTTTAAAGAAAATGTAGAGATGATGAATTTAAATCATATCTTCCAGGAAAAACAGACTCCAATAGATAAGACAATAGGATTTAATACAGATAGTTTATATATCCATATGGAAGAACAAAACCAAAAGGAACAATTATAATAAAATTCTCATAATGAAAATGTAAATAAAGACGAAATTAAAAAGGTGATGAAAAATCACCTTTTTTTCAGTTTTGCTTTTTTTAGCTTTAATAAATAAAACTTTCAGCAATAGGTCTTTTAACATTACGTGATTTTACTTTCTAAAGAAGACAAAACTGTCCATCATATTTTTTACTTACCTTATTTTTTGCCAATTTCGTATGCCACATGTTACTTCTAATAATAGGTTATACATTCCCCCTGACAATTGATAAAACCATAAAGATACTTTTGGTTTCAATGGAATTAATTCTTTTATAATTTTATTTACAAATTCCATTTTTCCTATTTTCTCACTAAGTAATACTATCAATCCAATTATGTATGCAAGCATTTTATTGAAGTTATTTATTGCTTTTAGTATTCCTACCCTAAAATTTTCGAAGTTATATTCTTGCTTCTTAAACTTGAAATATTCATTTATTCTCCATCTATCTAAAAAACTTCTTGTTATCTTTAGTACATATTTTGCAACATTAATTTTATTTTGGTTTTTCCTTTGTATGCGTCTCTCAATGTCGTTATTTTATCCATGTGTGGTTTCTATATAACTTTCTTCTTTTGTTCATCTAATACAAAAGACTGGTTCTTTTTCCAATAATATTTTACTTCAATTTATGTTATAACAATCATAGAGTTCCAAAAATCAGGTGTGATTTTTGACTATATAAATATAAAAAATAAATAAGAAATAGAAAGATACTAGTAATATATTTTTATTTTTATAAAACTACTAGGTAATAAGTTTTTATGTAAAATTATAAACAAATGAATGAATTCTGAAATTAAAAAGTATAGAAAGAAATATTATAATGAATAGAATAAAAAGTAAAAATATTGACTTTAACCAAAAGGTAATATAAAATACAAGTATAAAGATTGAAAAAATGGAAAACATAAGAAAAAGAAAGGGCGAGAAGGTATGAAAGAAAAGACAAAACAAAAGGGTGTAACTTTAATTGCGTTAGTCATTACAATTATTGTGCTAATTATTTTAGCTGGTGTAGCGATTAATGCGTTAGTAGGTGAAAATGGAATTATCACACAGGCACAAAAAGCAAAAGATGACACTGAACAAGGAAAAAGAGATGAATTGGGTGGTTTAGCTAGTTTAGAACAGCAAATAGATGAAGCACTGGGGCAAACCTATATAATAGAAAAAGGTGTTAACAAGCCAAGGGTAACCTCAGGAATGAAAGCCATTAAATTTACAGATCCATCAGAAAGTAGTAAAGGTGAAGTAAGGGATAGTAGTGTAAATGAAATAGACTGGTATGATTACAATGCAAAAAAGTGGGCAAATGCCCAGACAGAAGATGGAAGTATGTGGGTATGGATACCAAGATATGCCTATAAAGTAA
>CATXTS010000109.1 GCA_958402495.1 uncultured Clostridiaceae bacterium | reverse complement strand
AAAAACATTCTTTCCTTGTTCTAGTGCAAAATCAACCGTTATCATTGTTCCACTTTTTTGTTTAGCCTCTATCACAATAACGCCTTGCGATAAACCACTAATGATTCTGTTTCGTGCTGGGAAGTGCATTTTTTCTGGTTTTTCTTCTAGTCCATATTCGGTAACCATACAGCCTCCTTTTTGTATAATTTCTTCTGCCAAGGCTATGTTTTCTTTCGGATACATATGTTTCATTCCGCTTCCTATCACTGCAATTGTTTTTCCGGTTTGCTTGTAGACTACCTCTATGTGCTATACTATCAATTCCTCTAGCTAGACCACTAACTGTGGTTATATTTCTTTTTCCTAATGCTTTTGCTATTTGACTTGCCACAATTGCTCCATAAGGGGTATGTTCTCTACAGCCAATAATGGCTAAACTAAACTGACTAAGCAATGTTACATCTCCTTTATAATAAAGACATATTGGTTTATCATATAGCTGTTGTAATAATGGCGGATATGCCTTATCTTGCATGGTTACTATTCCAATTTGATTTAAGTACATATATTCTTGTTGGCTTTCTAATGCTGGTCTATTTTTATTATTTCTAATCTCCATTATTTCTTTTGCTTGTATGCCTTGTATTTCTAGTAAGTCTTTTTCTTGTGCTTGCCATATATTTTCTGGGCTTTTAAACATTTCTAACATTTGTTGTTTCATTCTATTTCTTAGTTTTAAATTAGAAAACCATATCCAATATCCTTGTTTATCCATTATTTTCTCTTCTCCTTTTCTTTTATCCCTCCTTTTATAAGAAAAAAGAAGGGGTATATGCCCCCTCTTATTTTTTATTTATCCTCTAAATATTTTGCTGCAATCACTACATTTTGTAAAAGCATCGCGATGGTCATTGGTCCTACCCCACCTGGTACTGGCGTAATATAACCTGCCTTTCGGCTCACTTTTTCAAAATCTACATCTCCCACCAAACCATTTTCTAATCGGTTAATCCCTACATCTATGACTACCGCCCCTGGTTTAATCATATCTTCTGTTAAAAAGTTTGGTTTTCCGATGGCAACAATCACAATGTCTGCTTCTTTAGTTATTTCTTCTATATGTTTTGTCTTAGAATGACAAATGGTAACTGTTGCATCTTGGTTTAATAAACATTGTGCTAATGGTTTTCCTACAATATTACTTCTTCCTAGGATAACTGCATTAGCTCCTTTTAAAGGAATTTGATAAGCTTCTAACATTTTCATAATGCCATGTGGTGTACAGGATATAAAGGTTTGTCTATTTAAGGTAAGTCTACCAATATTAATAGGATGAAATCCATCCACATCTTTTCTAAAGTCAATGGTTTCAAAAGCTTCATAGATATCTAAATGTGCTGGAATTGGGCTTTGTAATAAGATACCATGAATGTCTCTTCTTTGGTTTAATTCCTCTATGGTTTGTAATAACGTTTCTTTTGTAGTATCTGTTGGCAATAATATTTCTTCATAATGAATGCCTACTTCATTACAAGCCTTGCTTTTGTTTTTTACATATACTTTAGAAGCTTTATCTTCTCCTACCATCACAACTGCTAGTTTAGGAAAGATTCCTTTTTGTTTTAAGTTTTCTACTTCTTCTTTAATTCCTACTCTGATTTGTTTTGCTAATTGTTTTCCATCTATTATCACTGTCATTTTTTATTCCTTCTTTTCTTTTTCTTCATTATATAGATTTTTATTTTCTTTGACAATAGTTTTTTTAAAACTTGTCCTTTTCTTTAAAAAAATAAAGGCTTTTATGCTATGTATACTTGGAAGAGATTGTCTTCCAAGTTTCTTTTTTCTAGTAACTTAAGGTTTCTTGTGGCAAATCAATATGATAGTTCTAATAAGATAACCAAATTGGCTTGTATCCCAACAAGTTCTCTTGATGTTCTAGTATTAAAAGAATACATATACTTATTTTGGATATCTTTTGTTCTTTTTAACTTATCTAGTCTTGTGGCAACGTTTCATTTCTCTTTTTCTAGTATATCCTCCACCTCCATAACATCTTTTAGAATGTTATATTATAGTATATGTCTTTTTACTAGATTTTGTTCTACTTAATTTAGATTACTCTTTCCATTTTATATTCTGTTTTAAGTGACTCGCTCTGGTTATCTTCTCATAGCCATATTTTTCTTTTAAGTTATCGACTACTTTATCTAATTGTTTTTGTTTTTTTTCTTTTATATTTTCTTGGAATAAAGATAATTGCATTGCTTCTCCATCACTTAATTGGTCCACTCTCACACCAATGAGTCTAATCGGTATCCCTTTATATAATTCTTCTAATAATTTTTTAGCTTCCTGCTGAATGATTTTTGTGCTGTCTGTGGGCATATCTAATTTTCTTTGATGGGAATATACTTTAAATTCATTTGTTTTTAATTGTACATTGACGACTTGTGCTAATAAATGATGGTTTCTTAGGCGAAATGCTACTTGTTCTACAATGGTTAATAACATCGTTTCCAATTGCTGTTTGTCAGCATAGTCATAAGGTAATGTTACAGAGTTTCCAATGCATTTTGGTTTTTCTGGTTCGTAGTTAACAGGTGTCTCATCTATGCCATTTGCATATTCGCTTATCATTTTACCAAATTTTCCAAAAGTTTTTATTAAACTGTTTTTATCTTTTTTAGCTAAATCCCCTATGGTTTTTATCCCCATTTTTTGTAGTTTTGGAAGACTCTTTTTTCCTACCATAAATAGTTCTGAAACTGGCAAGGTCCACATTTTTTGTGGTATTTGTTCTTCCCAAAGCGTATGTACTTTATTTGGTTTTTCAAAATCAGAAGCCATTTTAGCCAATAATTTATTATGTGCTACCCCCACATTAACTGTAAATCCCAATTCTTCTTTTACTCTATGATTGATTTCATAAGCTATTTCTAATAAGGTTCTACCTTTTGGTATATATGTTGTCATATCTAAAAAGCACTCATCTATAGAAAATCGTTCTATTTTATCTGTGTATTCTAATAATAGTTCATATAGATTGTTGGAATATTGATGGTAAACGGAAAAATCACTTTGAAACACACAAATAGCAGGACATTTTTTTCTAGCAAAATAGATTGGCTCTCCCGTTTGTATTCCAAATTGTTTGGCAATGGGACTTTTTGCTAAGACAATGCCTTTTCGTTGTGCTTCATCTCCTCCTATAATAGCAGGAATGGTTCTAATATCTAATGTTTCTCCTTTTTTTAATCTGTCTACTGCGGTCCATGATAGAAATGCATTATTAACATCTACATGTAAGATTTGTCTTTCCATATACAACACCCATTCTCATTATAGAACATATGTTTATTCATGTCAATATTCATTCTTATTTTTTCATAGAAATTTAGTCATATCACAAAAATATTCAGATTACCATATTCTTATAATTGAATATAGTAATCCGTAATATTTTGATACATTTTCTAAGTATTCTTCATTCATCATGTATTTTCGCATGTTTGCACTAAGTGCTTTCCTTTTTATTTCATGATTTTCTATATATTTTCTTAATACATTTAGATATATTTGAAAATTTTTATTTCTTACTACTTATTTTTGTCATCTTATTTGTGCCTTTTTTATCTTTCCATGACCTTACTCTAATGTAGTATATTTCTCATATTCACAATCTGTGTCTGCTATATTCATATATTTTTCTTATACTGGGTTAATAGACAATTAGTACTGCTCGAAACCCATTATTAAAACCACTATTACCATCTGCACGACTAAAAGAAAAAAGTCCAGAAGAAGAACCTCCCCAGAAACCACCACTGCAAAGCAAAAATGGCGTATATAAACCTGAATAACGCGAAAAATCACCATACCAAGATGTGCTTTCTGTTCCCTCTGTAGATGTTTCTCGAATACCATCTCCATAAATCAGCTTATTTTCCTTATAATTATTAGCACTAGCTATATTCAAATTTGTACTATTCTCGGTTATTCCTATGTTATCTACACTACTATTAAACGGATAGATTGTGGTATACTTTGTACTTGTCATCCTTAATGTAGACCCTTCATAAGCAATACTTGCTCCATATTTTTTTAGATTACTACTTCCGTTGGCTACATAGCCGGCTAGTTCTTTCATTTATACCCCCGCTTAAATCATAAATTCCATATATAGTCCCTGTGCTACTTGCTTTACATCCGTTTTTTTGGTTCCATGTATAAACACCATTATTAGCTGTATTTCCTATAGTTCCATTAATATCTGCTATTGTCTTGATTGTTTCTTTATCACTAGTAGAAGTTGTTGTACAACCAGTTACTGCATATACACTATCAACTCCTGTTCTTCCTGCTAAATTGGTTCTTTTTGTTCCTCCACTGTTTAAATTAATATTATTGACCGTGATATCAATTCCATTTAAACCATACTTACTTTGACTTAAATATGTTACGGCTCCCCATTCGCTATTTTTTATTAAATGAGAATCTGTTGCTTCTGTTAATCCATAAATATTTCCTTGTTCTGTCATGGCTTTGGCTATGTTAAAAGCATCATTATGGTTAATGTAATTCATACTATAGGTGATTGGTTGGAAAGTTGGATATTTAATAGTTGTTTTGGTACTTCCATAAATTCCATCTAACCAATTACGCGCTACTTGAGTAGAGTCACTATCTGTTCCTGCTTCTATTGCTCTTACATTAACTATACTTTGTGAATAACTAATACTACTTGCTTTCACAGGAGCAGAATTATTTCCGACTGGCATAGCCTGCTTCAAATTTAGCTACCCAGATGCCTGTTAATTCTTTATCCCATCCTCCATTTCTAAAGTCTATAGCAGTTTCATTAGTAAATGCTGGATGTACCGTATATCCTGTTTTTGTATCTACTAATTCGTCTACATTTTTACAACGTTTTGCTGTTTGAATCTTTCCAGTTTCATCATAATAATTATCGGTTGTTCCTATTAAAAACTTTATATCAAAAGTCTGATTATTATTTACTCTATAAGCATATCTTGGTATCCATACCCACATACTTCCGTCTTCAGTTTGTGCATTTGCCCATTTTTGACTATTGTAATCATACCAGCCTGCGTCATTTACACTACTATCTCTAATTTCTCCTTTGGCACTTTCACTAGGGTCTGTAAATTTAATTGCTTTCATTCCGGTTGTTAATACTGGTTTGTTAACACCTTTTTCTATTATAAAGGTTTGACCTAATGCTTCATCAATCTGTTGTTCTAAACTAACTAAGTCTCTTAATTCATCTTTTTGACTTTTATCGGTATCTTCTTTTGCTCTTTGTGCTTGTGTAATAATTCCGTTTTCTCCCACTAATGTGCTAATAGCTACACCAGCTAATATAATTAACACAATAATGGTAATGACCAATGCAATTAAAGTGATACCTTTTTGATTTGTTTTTTCTTTCATGTTTCTTTCTCCTTTTCTTTTTCTTTTATTATAAAATTTTTATTTTATTATTTTTAGTTTTAATTCTACTAGTTTGTTTACAAGTTTGCATAAAAAATAAACCCTCCTTATTCAACCTTATTGTCTAATAATTTGGGTTTACTTTAATTATCTAATTTATCTTTTTATTATAAATTTTTATTTTTTAAGATACTATTAATACCGCACGGAATCCACTACCGCAATTAGTAGCTCCACCATCACGAGAAAAATAGAAAAAGCCAGCATCAGAACCACTCCATAAAGCACCTCCACGAATTGAGAATGGAGCATATAAACCTGGAGAATACGAATAATCACTATACCATGATGTACTTCCTGTTCCTTCCGTGGAAGTTTCGTAAATACCTTCCCCATAAATTAACGTATTCTTCTTATAGTTATTACTACTTGCTGTATTTAAATTTGCAACATTATTCTCTATACTTGTATTATCTGTACTATTGTCAACTGCATATGCTGTTTCATATTTTGTACTGACTGTTTTTAGTATACCTTCCTTGTAAGTTATACTACTTCCACATGTTTTTAAGTAGCTGTTTTCATTGGCTACGTAAGCAGCTACTCTTTCCCAGGATCCTCCACTTAAGTCATAAATTCCATAAATTGTTCCTGATGAACTTGCTTTACATCCATTTAATTGGTCCCAGCTATATACACCATTATTAGCGGCATTTCCTATAGTTCCATTAATATTATCCATTGTTTTTATATTTTCTCCTTCACTAGCAGAAGCCATCGTACAACCAGTTACCGCATAAACACTATCTACTCCTGACTTTCCTGTGCTATTTGTTCTTGCAGTTCCTCCACTGTTTAAACTAATATTATTTACAGTAATATCTATTCCATTTAATCCGTATTGACTTTGACTTAAATAAGCTACAGCCCCCCATTCACTATTTTTCATTAAATGAGAATCAGCGCTTTCTGTTAATCCATATATGTTACCACTTTCTGTTATCGCCTTGGATATATTATAAGCATCATTATGGTTGATATAATTCATACTATACGTAACCGGTTGAAAGGTTGGATATTTGATAGCTGTTTTGTTACTTCCATAAATCCCATCTAGCCAGTTACGCGCACTTTCGATTCCATCACTACTTTGTCCTCTTTCTACAGCTTTTACCCATGATGTAGTTTGAGAATAACTCACACTACTTGGCTTTACTGGTGCAGAATTATTTCCGCTGGCATAGCCTGCTTCAAATTTTGCTACCCATATTCCAGTTAGTTCTTTATCCCAGC
>CATXTS010000108.1 GCA_958402495.1 uncultured Clostridiaceae bacterium | reverse complement strand
CTTTAATACTATCTATCATACTAATTCTTTTCCATGCAGGTGTTAAATCAATTTCTACACCTTGATATGTAATCTTTGTAGTTCCTAGTACTCTTTGTGCAGTTTTAGAAACTAGTTCTTCTGTAATATCCATCATATCATGATAATCTTGATAAGCTGCATATAATTCTATATTGGTAAATTCAGGATTATGTTTAATATCCATACCTTCATTTCTAAACATTCTACCCATTTCATACACTTTATCAAAACCACCAACAATCAATCTCTTTAGGTATAATTCGTTAGCAATTCTTAAATACATATCTATATCTAAACTATTGTGATGGGTAATAAATGGTCTAGCTGTTGCACCACCTGCTATGGTATTTAAAATAGGCGTTTCTACTTCTAAATAACCTTTTTCATCTAAAATCTTTTTAATTTCTTTTAAAATCTTGATTCTAGTTAAGAACGTATCTTTTACTTCTGGATTCATAATTAAATCTACATATCTTTGTCTGTAACGTAAATCGGTATCTTTCAATCCATGGAATTTTTCTGGAAGTGGTCTTAAAGATTTAGAAAGTAATGTTACTTCCTTAGCATGTATAGAAATTTCACCTGTTTTTGTTTTAAATACAAAACCAGTAATTCCAATAATATCTCCTACGTCATCTTCTTTAAATTGTTTATAACTTTCTTCTCCTAATTCATTGATACTAACATAACTTTGAATTCTGCCATCTCCATCTTGGATATGACAAAATGAAGCCTTTCCCATGATTCTTTTACCCATCATTCTACCTGCTACTGTAACATCTTTTCCTTCTAAAGCATCATAGTTATCTACTATTTCTTGGCTAGTATGGGTTCTATTAAATTTTCTAATTTCAAAAGGATTTTTTCCTTCCTGTTTTAGTTTTTCTAATTTATCTCTTCTAATTTGTACTAAATGATTCAAATCTTCTTCTAAATCTGGTGTTTGATTTTGATTGTTGTTTTCCATTGCTTTTCTCTCCTTACTTTTCATATAATTTTACGTATTTATTATATAGCAAAATAAGGGAAATGTAAACCTCTTTATGGATTTATTTTCCTATCAGATAAAAGAGAAAAACAAAAAAAGGCAACAGCCTTTTCCTGGTTTATAACTCCCAGTATCTATAAAATATATGATTTCCATATTTTACAGATACTGGTACCTTTTCTTCACTTTTTTACATTTTTCAAGTCTAACCTTATTTTTTTAAACTACTTTTCGTAATTCTTGTGCATGTTCTAAGGTAATCTCACTAATTGTTCCACTGGCAATTCTAGCAATTTCTTTTAATGTTTCTTCTTCATTTAATTGGGCTATATGGGTCTTCGTTTTTCCTTCTTCTACTTGTTTACTGATATAATAGTTGTAGTCTCCCTTTGCTGCAATACTTGCTAAGTGGGTAATACAAATAACCTGATGTAATTTTGCAATTTTCTTTAGTTTTTGACCTACGCTATTGGCTGCCACACCACTAATTCCTGTATCTATTTCATCGAAAATCATAACGGGAACTTGGTCTACCTTAGCTAGTACCGATTTAATGGCTAACATCATTCTAGACATTTCTCCTCCTGATGCAATTTTAATTAATGGCTTTGCTTCTTCCCCTACATTGGTACAAATTAAAAATTCTATTGTATCTAATCCATTTTTATGAAATTCTCGATTTTCATTTTTCTCTATAGCAATAGAAAATTGAGCATTGGGCATTTCTAATTGTGCCAACTCTTCGTTAATATTTTCTTGTAGTTGTTTTGCAAAATCTATACGCAAACTATGTAATTGTTCTGCTAATTTTTCCATTTGTGTTTCTATTTCTTCTAGTCTTTGTTTTCTCTTTTGGTTAATTTCATCTATATTTTCTATTTCTTGAATTTGTTTTTCTAATTTTTCTTGATATTTTAAAATTTCTTCTATACCATTTCCATACTTTCTTTTTAAAGAAAATAATAAATCTAAACGTTCTTCTACTTGCTGTCTTTCTTCTTCTTCAAAACAAGTATCTTCTTTTAAGGAACTAATATCTCTTGAAATTTCTTGTACCTCATAATATACATTTTTTAATTCTGATAAAGTTTGTGTATATTCTCTCTTCATACCATCTATTTTTTCTAATGCTCTAATGGCTATATTGACACTATCGATTGTTGCTTCGCTTAATGCTTCATCACATTGTTGTAAACTCTGTGTTATTTTTTCTGCATTTAACATATTGTTCCTTTTTTCTTCTAGTTCTTCTTCTTCACCTACTTTTAGATTTGCATTCTTGATTTCTTTTAATTGATAATATAATAAATCTAATTGACGTTCCTTTTCTTTCGTATCACCATAGTTTTCTTTTAACTCTTTTTTAATGTCTTGGTATTGTGTATATAACACTCTATAATTTTGCTTTATAGAACCTAACGTTTCCCCTATAAAACTATCTAAATAGCCAATATGAGAGGATTTATCTAGTAATGTTTGATTATCTTGCTGTCCATGTATATCAATAATATCTTTCATAAATTCTTTTAACTGTGTTACTGTGACTAATCTACCATTGATTTTACACATATTTCTTCCATTGGTGTATATTTCTCTAGAAATAATGATATTTCCATCTATAGCTTGCTTATGTTCTGGCAAGAAGATACAAGCTTCTACAAAGGAATTATTTTCTCCTTTTCTAATCATCTCTTTAGAGAATCTACCTCCTGCTAGTATATTTAAAGAATCAATAATTAAGGTTTTTCCAGCACCAGTCTCTCCTGTTAAGATATTTAACCCTTGATTTAAATTAATGGTGATATCCTCTATTATTCCTATATTTTGAATATGTATTGTTGTTATCATAATAACCTCCATACGAATTTATGTTTGCATGGTATTATTATATATGCGAATCTTTGTTTTGTCAATGCTTTATAAATATTTTTTTAAATTATTTTAGATTATAAATTTAAAGCCAAAATAAAAAAACCTAAAACATTAGGCTTTTTCATTTTTTATATACTATACTAATTGTAAGATTACAACTTCTGCTGCATCTCCTCTACGAGGTCCTGCTTTGATAATACGTGTGTATCCACCAACTCTATTCTCGTATTTTGGAGCTATTTCATTAAATAATTTTGCAGGTAAATCAATATTGTTTCCTTTTTCGTCTTTTACTTTATTTAAAATTCTCATCATTTTTCTTCTTGCATTTAATCTAGTTGCCATATCTTTTTGTCTTTTTTCTGTTTTTTCTTCTTTTACAACTCTTAAATATTCTTTACCATTTTTGCTTTTTACAAGTTCGGTTTCTTTGTTTCCCTTGCTATCTAATTTTGCTTTTACGACTTTTACATCTACTGTTTCGAAATTGTCTTTCTCTTTTACTGCTAACGCAATAATGCTGTCTGCCATTGCTTTTACTTCTTTAGCTCTAGCTTCTGTTGTTTCTATTTTTCCATGTAAAATTAAGTCTGTTAATTGACACTTAAGCATTGCCATACGAATGTCTGTTGTTTTACCTAATTTTCTATTGATTGCCAACTTGGTTCCCTCCTTAATCGGTTATTTCTATTTTTAGTCTTCTTCTTTAGCAAAGTCTAATCCTAATGAATGTAGTTTATAAGTTACTTCATCTAATGATTTCTTTCCTAAATTTCTAACTTTCATCATTTCTGCTTCTGTCTTATTGGTAATATCTTCTACTGTAGATATACCAGCTCTTTTTAGACAATTGAATGATCTTACAGATAATTCTAAGTCTTCGATAGACATTTCTAATACTTTTTCTTTTTTGTCTTCTTCTTTTTCAATCATAACTTGTGTATTTTTTGCTGTTTCTGATAAATCAATAAATAATTCTAAATGGCCAGTCATTACCTTTGCAGCTAAGCTTAAAGCTTCATAAGGAGCTAAACTTCCATCTGTCCATAATTCAATCGTTAATTTATCAAAATCAATGTTTTGACCAACTCTTGTATTTTCCACTGCATAGTTTACTTTCTTTACAGGTGTATAAATAGAGTCGATTGGTAATACACCAATTGGTTGACTGTCTTTCTTGTTTTTCTCAGCTGAATTGTATCCTCTTCCCATTTCAACAGTCATTTCCATTTGAAGATGTCCACCTTCAGCAAGTGTTGCGATATGTAAATCTGGATTTAATACTTCTACAGAACTATCGGTTACAATATCTCCAGCTTTTACTTCTCCTTCACCTTTGAAATCAATTCTAATGATTTTTTCTTCATTTTCATGAAGCTTTAATCTAACTCGTTTTAGGTTTACAATTATCTCTGGTACATCTTCTACTACATTTGGTATAGTAGAAAATTCATGAACTACGCCCTCAATTTTTACGCTTGTGATAGCAGCACCTGGTAAAGAAGATAATAGGATTCTTCTTAAAGAATTTCCTATTGTTACTCCATAACCACGTTCTAATGGCTCACAAACAAATTTTGCATAATTGTTCTCATTGTCTATCTCTAAGCATTTAATATTTGGCCTTTCAAATTCTATCATTTTTACCTCCTATTTTAGAAGTTCTAAGCTAAGGTTAGTTTCATGCCCATTTTTTCTTTTTATTTCCCCTATTACTTTACTTCTTAAAATATAATCTATCTTTTTTAAAGATGCCTCTACATAGTTTCTTATACACTGTAGTGTTATCTTCTCATTATTTAGAGTAAAGCTCTACTATTAAATGTTCTTCTACTGGAAGATCTACATCTTCTCTAGATGCTAATCTTACTACTTTACCACTTAGCTTATCTGCATCTTTTTCTAACCATGTTGGAACAGGTCTTGCTGCATTTTCTTCTACATTTAGTTTAATTGCTCCATTATCTTTTCTGATTTCTCTTACACTGATAACATCACCTGGTTTTACTAAATAAGATGCAATATCTACTTTGTGTCCATTTACTTCAAAAGCACCATGTGTAATTAACATTCTAGCTTGTGCTCTTGAACTACCATATCCTAATCTATAAACCACATTATCTAATCTGCTTTCTAGAATTTGTAGTAACACTTCACCAGTAATTCCTTTTGTGTTAGAAGCCATTTCAAAATATTTTCTGAATTGCTTTTCTCCTACACCATAAAATGCTTTTGTTTTTTGTTTTTCTCTTAACTGAGTACCATATTCTGAAAGTTTCTTCTTTTTTTGTCCATTTTGTCCAGGTGCATAGTTTCTTCTAGAAATACTACATTTATCTGTATAACATCTTGAACCCTTTAAGAATAACTTTTGTCCTTCTCTACGGCAAATACGGCATTGTTCATCTTTATATCTTGCCATTTTTGTATTCTCCTCCTTAATATTAAACTAATTCTCTCTATCTTTTTACCACTATACTCTTCTTCTTTTAGGTGGTCTACAACCATTATGTGGGATTGGTGTAACATCTTTAATGCTACTAATTTCTAACCCTGCTGATTGTAAAGATCTAATTGCTGCTTCTCTACCTGAACCTGGTCCTTTTACAAATACTTCTACACTTTTTAATCCATGTTCCATAGCAGCTTTTGCAGCTGTCTCTGCAGCTTCACCTGCTGCAAATGGTGTACTTTTCTTTGAACCTTTAAATCCAAGTTCTCCAGCACTTGCCCAAGAAATTGCATTTCCTTGTACATCTGTGATGGTAACGATGGTATTATTGAAGCTAGAATGAATATGTGCCATACCTTTTTCGATGTTTTTTCTATCTCTTCTTCTTGGTGTTGTTCTTTTTGTTACAGCTTTTGCCATTTAAGCTTACCTCCTACTTTACTTAATTTTTATTTTTTACTTTTACTTACTAATTTTCTAGGACCTTTTCTTGTACGCGCATTTGTTTTTGTTCTTTGTCCTCTTACAGGAAGACCTTTTCTATGTCTTAATCCTCTGTAGCATCCGATTTCTGTAAGTCTTTTAATGTTTAAAGCTACTTCTCTTCTTAAGTCACCTTCTACAAGGTATCCTTCCATAGCTTTTCTAATTGCTTGTTCTTGTTCTCCTGTTAAGTCCTTTACTCTTGTATCTGGATTTACTCCTGCTTCTTTTAGAATCTTTTGAGAACTTGTTAGTCCTATACCATAAATGTAGGTAAGTCCTATTTCTACTCTTTTCTCTCTAGGTAAATCTACTCCTGCTATACGAGCCATATTTCTTAGCACCTCCAAATTTTTCTTTAAATTTAAAATTATGTTTTGTCTACCTAAAACAGCTAGAGGTGAAATGCATTGGTTTTACCCAATCTCTAGTTATTCTTTTAGACATGTATATAAACACAAATCTCTTTCATAAGTTGTCTATTTTCTAAGATGGAAAACAGAACTTACAGCCGCTTCAAGACTTGTGCTAATATCAAGATTTTGTATGTTACTATCCTTGTCTTTGTTTGTGTTTTGGATTTTCGCAAATTACTCTAATAACACCTTTTCTTTTAATGATTTTGCATTTTTCGCATATTTTTTTAACTGATGGTCTTACCTTCATTACTACTACACCTCCTGCTAATACAATAATACTCTATTAACCTATATATGATATGAAAATAAATAGGTAACCCATAGGATGTGTGAGGTCAGATGTATAACCAGTTACAGGCTAAATGTACTTTACACATCTCACTTCGCACGCCTATTTTATCGTTAACTATTTTTCTTATCATGATATAATCTGAATTTATTTTGCTCTCCAAGTAATTCTTCCTCTTGTTAAGTCATATGGTGATAGTTCAATTTTCACCT
>CATXTS010000107.1 GCA_958402495.1 uncultured Clostridiaceae bacterium | reverse complement strand
GTCATGGAGCTTATAAATTTAAAGGAGAAGCTAAATTAAGATTTGATATTTTAGCCAAGATTAAAGAATTAATTCCTAATACACCAATCGTATTACATGGAGCGTCTACTGTCATTCCAGAATTAGTAGAAATGTGTAATCAATATGGAGGAAATATCCCAGGAGCTAAAGGAGTTCCAGACGAAATGTTACATGAAGCAAGCTTATCTGGTGTATCCAAAATTAATGTCGATACAGACTTACGTTTAGCAATGACAGCCAATATTCGAAAAGTGTTTGCTGAAGACCCATCTGCATTTGACCCAAGAAAATATTTAACACCAGCCAGAGAAGCTGTCAAACAAACTGTTTCTCATAAAATGAAAGATGTATTTGGTTCAGACCATAAAGCTTAAAAAGAAGAGAAGTATATCTATATAAAAGAGATATACTTCTTTTTCTATGTTTTAAAAACTATCATTTTTATGTCTTTGTATGTAAAGATTGGCTTCTTTTTTAGCAAGTTCTTCACGTTTATCATATAATTTTTTACCTTTACCAACACCTAATTCTATTTTTACAAAACTACCCTTCCAATATAAACTCATAGGAACAAGCGTGTAACCCTTTTGCTTCATAAGCCCTATTAATTTCATCAGTTCACGTTTATTTAATAATAATTTACGGTCGCGTAAAGGGTCTTTGTTAAAAATATTCCCATGCTCATAAGGACTAATATGCATACCATAAATAAAAGCTTCTCCTTTTTGAATAGCTGCATAACTGTCTTTTAAATTAACTTTTCCGCTTCGTATAGATTTTATTTCTGTACCAGTCAGCACAATGCCAGCCTCGATAGTATCGATAATGGTATAATCATGTTTAGCAACTGGATTTTTAGCAATTAACTTTCCCATATTGAAAACCTCTTTTTTATTAGATAATAAAATATTTATAAAATTCTAAAATTTACTGTCTCTTATTATAACATGAAAACCAGGAGAAGAAAAGCAAAAAAAGAAAAATGTCATACAAGAAAAGAGAATATTCTTGCATGACATAAGAAAAAACAGATTAGTGACGGTCGTCGTCATCATGAGATAGAGCATTATTTTGTTTTACGTAAGACCAAACAAGTGTAATAACACCAATAGCTACTAAAGCAATGATAATCCATGTCCAAGTAGTACCATCCATACCAGCAAAGGTAGCATCTCCAGTAGCGGTTCTAGTAGCGGTATATCCACCACCATTATTACCATCATTCATAGCGGTAGTACCAGCTGTATTTCGACCATCGTTTGCTCCCATGTTATCAGCTGTGTTTTCAGCAGCATGCTCTGTTGCACCAACTCCAGATTTTACACCATTAGCTACACCGCCGGCAGCGCCTTCAATTGCGTTTTCAGCACCACCTACAACATTACGGATACCCTCTACAGGATTACCAGTTGTATTTTCAGCAGCAAAGGTATAAGAAAAAGAGAAGATAAGACCAGCGATTAAAGCAAAAAGCGTAATTAAAACTTTCTTCTTCATTAAGAAACCTCCTTAAGATAGATTTTTATTCGTTATAGAACGATTTTCTATAAAAAGATCTTAAATTTTAAAAATTTAGATTCATTATTAGTATTGATGTTTCTAATAAAAATATACATAAAAGACGAAAATTCAAAAATTTTCATACATAAACACGGAAAAAGTAGAGAAAATAAGAATAAGAAAAAATACAAAATGCATAAAAAAAGTGCCAATGAAAATTGACACTAAAAAAATAATAATTTAAGATTTTAAACGAATTAAAATCGCAATTCCTAATAAAATTAATACGATACCAACAACGATTAATAAAATATTTAAAATATGTCCCATTGTTAAACCTTCATCTGTAGGATTAGAAGTAACACCACCAACCGTAGTCGTTGTATCCGAAAATGTATTTGTACTTGTATTATCAGATGGCGTATTTACGGTATTAGAAGAAGGTGTTTGTTCATTTCCACCTGTTAAATTCATATTAATATCGGTTGCATAACATGAAGTTGTAAATAAAGTAAAAAATGCAACTAAGAAAAGTGTAATAGATTTATATAATTTTGACATTTTAAAACCTCCCATAAAACTATAAAAAATAGTTTCCTTTATCTAAAAGTATGATATAATCATACACAAGAAAGTTAAAAAAGTCAATATAAATCGCAAAAGCAAACTAGAAAAAAAGAGGAGGAGGAAACAATATGCGAGAATTATCTGTAGCAGTTAGTAATGATAACCAAAATGGTAATCCGATAGAAACGATAGATGCCATAAAACAAGCTGGATTTAAAAGTGTATTTATTCAGTGGTATGATAAAGAAGATTGGTCATGTACACAAAGTAAACAATTAGCTTACATAAAGAAACAGGGATTACAAATTATCTTTGCACATCTAGGATACCAAAAAATAAACTGTATTTGGGACCAGGGAAAATAGGGGATGATTTAGTACAAAGATATAAAAAAGATATAAAAGATTGCAAACAAAATGGAATATCTATGGTAGTTATGCACTTAACTAGTCAACATACAGCACCAAAATATAATGAAATTGGTCTTCATAGACTAAAAGAAATTGCAGACTATGCACAAACTTTAGATGTGAAAATTGCTTTTGAGAATACAAAAATAAAAGGATATTTAGAATATGTTTTAGAGCATATACAAAATGAAAATGTAGGTATTTGTTTTGATACAGGCCATTGTCATGTCCATTTTAATGATGAATTTGATTTATCCCGTTTTAAAAATCGAATTTTTGCAGTACATTTACATGATAATGACCAAAGTGATGATTTACATTTGATACCATTTGATGGAACTATCGATTGGGTAAGGTATTTAAAAGCCTTAAAAGAAAATGGATACCAAGGCCCCATTACATTAGAAATTTGTTATAGATATGACTACCTGAAACAATCCTTAGAAGAATTTTATAAAAAGGGATACCAAGTAGCAGAAAAATTAAATAGAATGATAGAAGAATAAGGGAGGAGAATATGGAGGATAGTTATATAGTTCATTTACGAAAAAGTTTAAAAGAAGAAAATAGACATATGCCTATTTTACAAGATGGTGCAGCCATCATTTTAGTTAATGAAAAAGGCGAAATCTTATTACAAAGTAGAGCTGACAGAGACCAATGGGGATTGCCAGGGGGATGTCAAGAATTAGGTGAGACCTTTGAAGAGACGATAATCAGAGAAGTTAAAGAAGAAACCAATTTTACAATAAAACAAGAAGATTTACAATTGCTAGCAGTGGTGTCAGGAAAAACTAGATATAACACGTATCCAAACGGAGACAAAGTATATAATAATACGGTTTTATATAGAACAAACCAATATCAAGGTGATTTACAATATGATGTAGAGAGCAAAGATATGCAGTTCTTCAATTTAGAAAATCTGCCTAAGAACTTAATGGATATAGACTTAATTCAACAATATAAAGCATTTTTAACTAAAATAGATGGACAAAAACGTGTGTTCAAAGGTAGAGAAGAAGAGTATTGTTTAATAACAACGGCTTGTGATAAAAAAGAAACAGCACAAAGAATAATAGACAGTCTAATTAAAAAGAGATTAGCTAGTTGTGTACAAGCTATGAGTATACAAAGTACCTACTATTGGGATAATGCTATAGAACAAACTGATGAAATTGCCTTACATATTAAAACCAAGAAAAGTTTATATGAAGCAGTAGAAAAGGAAATAAATACTCTACATGATTATACATTACCAGAAGTTGCAAGTTATGATATGATAGCTGGTTCTGAAGAGTTCTTGCATTGGATAGATACAGAAACTAGATAGGAAAAAATATGGAAGATAAAATTTTATTTATAGGAAATAGCCTAACGTATAGACAAAAGTTTCCCAATCTTTTTAAGAATATGGTTCAGCAAGAAAAAATAGAAATCATGGTAGAACAATTTGCAAAACCAGGTATTAGTTTATTAGAATTATCCAATTTAGAAGAATTACAATCTTGTATTGCTTCAAAGAAATGGGATGCAGTTGTGCTACAAGAACGTACAAAAATGTCTTTAGAAGACGAAGAATTTGAAAAATTTAGAGCAGGTGCTAATCGTATAGTAGAATGTATACGTACCAATTCCAATAAGACACAAATCTTTTATAATGCAGTTTGGATAGGAAGTAGCTTTGATGAAGAAAAACAAAAAGACATAAATCAACATTACGAGATAGTAGCAAAACAAACAAATGGAAAAGTCTGCTATACAGGAAATGCCTTCTTAAATTGTCATAGATGTTATCCAGAAATTGATTTATTTGAAGATGAGAAGCATCCTTCTCTAGTAGGTGCCTATTTATCTGCTTGTTGTATGTATCGAGAAATTTATCAAAAAGACCCTACAAAAAATAGATATGATGATGTCTTAAATGTGGAAATTACAAAGAAAATGAAAGAAATTGCTAAATGCACAATAGAAGTAAAACCTATATAACCTTTTTAAGGATATATGGGTTTATATTCTTCATAAACAATTTTAGTAGATAAAAAAGTAGATAATAGAGTAGGATTTTCTATGACAGCTTCTTTTTGCATTTTGGTTAAAGTTTTTAAATGATATTCTAATTTAGAAGCTAAAGCACGATTTTGCGTTTGCCAAGCCATCTCAAGTTTCTTAGCAGTATGACGAAAGGTATATTTGGCACATTTCTCATTTTTATGGAAATGCTCTTCCATTCTACGTGTTAAATCAGTTGTAATACCTGTGTAGATAGAATTATCTTCACAACGTAACATATAAATATAATACATGAAAAGCACCTTTCTTTACTCAATTTCTATAATTTTTAAATGGTATTTATCTTCAAATACTTTTTTCTTAGCAATATATTCTTTTGTTTTAAAACCCTTCACATCTACAACATCATAAGAATTGTCATTGTTAAAAACAATAAAATCTGCCTTGTATTTTAGACCAGGGGCTAGAATAAACGTAGGCTGCAAACAAAAACCATTAATTTCATGTCCTTGAACTTTTAATTTTAATTCACAATAATAATCTGCTTCTTTTTGACTATCAAAAGTATGTCCATCCACAGATACCTTTTTAGCTCTATACTTACTTTTTTTTATATTTCCTTCATTAAAATTTTTATAATCTTCTACACTCCAATGTTCCATGACTTCAATCTCCTATTTTTTATTGCTTTTTCTATTATACATGAAAATTGAAAAAAAGTAACTAAAAAATATAGTTTTCTTGTAATAATTTTAAGAAGGAGAGACTATTGTGTTATATTAGATTTTATGTTATGCTTTTTGTAAAAGTTGGAAAGTTATTGATAAAAGTATTGACAGTTTAAAATAAGCAAAAATGACAAATACCAAAAGTAGAACTAAGAAAAATATAATATACACTAGTTTAAATAAAAAAGTTAGGAGATTACTATGCTAATTATTCGTTATTTGTTTTTATATGTTATCATTTTATCTTTCAGTATTTTTATAGCAGATAGATTCAATAAAAAAGTAGAACATACCATAGCATTAAGTTTTATCACTATTATCATTACTTTATATATTTTTGGAATATTTCAACAACTGTTTTTGGGAGTTATAGCTACTATTATTTTAAGTATTACCTTATTGCTATACACTATTTTAAAAAATGTAAAAAATAAAACAGTAAATGATTTGAAAGATAGAGTGATAACTACGGGAAATTTATTCTTTACCATTGTATTTTTTGTGTTTTTAATAACAACCGTCAATAGAGAAATTATACATTGGGACCAATTTTCTTATTGGAGTGTAGCTGCCAAAGATATGTATTATACAAATCATATTTCTTTAATCACACAAGCGAGTACACAATATCCACCAGTACCAACTATCTTACAGTATTTCTTTATGAAAATAGTAGGAGAATATAGACAGGGAATAGAAATTTTTACAACATGGATGCTTGGAATTTCGTTTTTTCTTCCTTTATTTGAAAAGTCAAATGGCAGAAAGTTAGTTAACTTTATGATTTCTATTATCATAGTTTGTATGCCAGCTGTATTTAGTGTAATAATCTTTTATGAAAGTGCTTATCCAGATGCCTTACTTGGGATTGTAACAGGTTATCTTTTTTATACTTATTTTTTTGAAAAAGATAGTAAATTTAAAAATATTGGTATATTAATGGGATTGGTATTATTAACATTAACAAAAGCAACAGGAATTATTTTTGCTGGCATTTTACTGGTTTGCTTCTTTGTGTTAGAAGTGTTAACTAAAAAACAAAATAAGCAAAAAATAAAGCAGATACTTTGCTCAAAAGAAGTAAAAAAATTAATTCTTTATTTAGGAATGGTGTTTATCGTATACATGTCATGGAGTGTATATTTAAAAATAGTAGTACAACCAGTATCAGATACGATAAATACTATAGAAAATGTTACTATAGCAAATAAGGTAGAAACCGTCATACAAAGTATAAAAACGACGATATGGGGTTCTTACCAAGATAATAATGAAGCGGCAGATTCGAATGGAAGTTTACTAGAAACATTATACAATACTACAGAAATAGTAACACCTATAAAAATAAGTGCGATAGGACTCCTTAGTATTTTTATAGTAATAGCATTAGTATTTTATTACAGAAGTAATCCGGAAGAGAAAGTACGCATAAAAAACATAACAATCTGTATTCTTTTGGGAGTCATACTTTACATAGTAGCATTGCAGTTTGCTTATATTACGCAATTTTCGT
>CATXTS010000106.1 GCA_958402495.1 uncultured Clostridiaceae bacterium | reverse complement strand
TCTTTATCTTTTTGTATTATTGACTTACTCATTTCTTATCCCAACTTTCTAAAAGTGAATTTATTTCTGCTTGTGATTTTGTTTCTATATCTAGCTGTCTACATTCTTGTACTATTAATTCAATTAATTTGCTCATTTCAGCTGTGTTATAACTACTAGACCCATAATATGTAACGACATTCGTAAAACCGTTCTAATTTGCTTTTCATTGTTTCTGTTATCCAACCCAAACCATTTTTACTCCATGCTTGTCTAAATTTTTCTACAGCTTCATCTCGAACTGGCACAATTTCATAACTGCCTATATTTTTAATTAAATCTTTGTATATATCTTCTTTGGGAATATGTAACTTGTCTTGTAATTTTCCTAATAAAACCCAAGCATATGCGTTACTATCTAATGACCTTTTCTTTCTAACTTCTTTCACTTCATATTTTTTAGTTTTATCTTGTTTAAATAAATACTGTATTACTTGCTCTATTGTTCCAACCATAGTTGCCTCCTACTCAATAGTCTTTGTTAAATCTGTTCCTAATTCTAAATATCCATCAATTATTTGTCCTTTTAATAATTCATCTTCTCCTGCTTGCTTTAAAGCCTCTTTCCCTAGTAAATATGAACTGCTTTTGTATATTATTTCTTGATTTTCTGGAACAATATTTTTTATTTTTTCATTTTTGTTATATAATTCTTCATGCCACTTATGTTTCTTGTTATTAATTTTTGAAAGTTCTATTTCTAACATTTTTAATTGCTGTAAATTCAGTTCTTCTAAAGAAGACCAAAGTTCTCTATTAACAACTACTGATAAATCTCCTACTAAAATTCCTTGTTTTCTACACAATTCATTAATCGCTATTTTAACGATTTTCATTGCTTCATCATAGCTAATAAACATATTATTAAAAATCTCTTCTTTCTTATTTTTCCTCCTAAATTCTTCTACCTTTTGCATATCTTGTCCACTCGCTATTCCATTATCTATTCCAAATCCACAAAATCCTAACGCTCTACCTATTGCTGATGTTTCGCAATTTTCTAGCATACTAATTGTATTAACTAAACCTTTTTTTACTTCACTTGCATATCCTGTTGCTAATTGTTTTTCATTTTCATCATAAATAGATGCTTTTATAGTTACATCATTATCTGTTTTGTCCACAATTTCAGTTATAATTTTTCCATTTGGATTTAATTTTCTAAATGCTAAAATTCTTTCACTTACTTCTGCATATTTTTTCCCTTTTATGTCTGTTTTTTGAATTTCATTATTAACTTTTGCTAAATCTTCATAATTCATTAAATTACACTCCTTTCGTACTGATAATTCATTTCTTGTTCTTCTTTATCGTACATTTCTTGCAATCTCGGTTCTATTTCTTCTTTTTCGTTTTGTGCTTGATACATTGTCTCTTGTAACTGTGCTATATAATCTTTATCTGTTATTTCATCTATTAAATTTCTAATTGTGTTTTCTATGTTGTCTAATTCATCATATTTATCTTGTAATTCCATATCTTTTCTCCCTCTTGCTATCCTTGTAAAAATATGCTAAAATATACAAAGATAGCGCTTATTTATGTGTTGTTACCGAAGATGTACAATCGTGGTCGCCAAACTTTGATTGTGTACATCTTCTTTTATTTTGCTTATCTTTCTGTATTGCTAAGTATTCTACTAGTAATACAAAAATCAGTAATGCTAAACTAAATGGCATTTATTTCACCTCCTTATATTCTTTTGGTACTTTCCATAGGGCTTGTACTATCAATGCATTTTTTGCTATTCCTTGTTGTTTTGATATTTCTGCTAATTTTTCATTTAACTCTTGTGGTATTCTTACTACAAATTTCGCTTTTTCCAATATTTTCACTCCCTTTCATGTTGTGATATATTTTTGATATATTACTTATATATCATTTAAAATTATTTGTCAATATATTTTATATATTTTTATTATATATTTGTGATATCATTTATAAGTTGCTCATTTTTCAACATTTTTCTTTACTTTTAAATTTAATAATGGTATAATAATGATATCAAATAAATATTAAAGGAGTTGATATCATTGGGAAACATTGTTCCTTACCCATTACGTATTGATAGTGACGTTATAGATAAAATTAAAGAATTTGCTGAAGAGGATGGTCGTTCTCTTAATAAAGAGATTGAATATATTCTTAAACAATATATTAATGAGAAGAAGTAGGTGTTATTATGATAAAAGACCATAAAACTAGAGATGGCATATATGTTACATTTAATGAACCAGACATATGTCCTATTTGCTCCCATGCAATAGAACCTGTTTTGTTAAGTTCTAGAATACATGAATTTGGAGAAACTAATTCAACTATATTTACAGTATTTTTCGAGTGTACTTTTTGTAAAAAATCCTTTATTAGCTCATATTCTTTAAAGCTTGACCAACATAATTCAATTGGTTATTATTATAAGGAAATAAAGTTCTTATACTCTGCACCTTCCCATTTTCAAAATCAAGAATTTGAAGATTGTATCAATTCTGTTTCTCCTTCTTTTGTTAAGATATATAATCAAGCACTAGAAGCTGAACATTATAGTCTTGATGAAATAGCTGGTATAGGTTATAGAAAAGCTTTAGAATTTCTTATTAAGGATTATTGTATTTTTAAAAATCCATTAGAGATTGATAATATTTCAAAAAAACCTTTAGCTCAATGTATCGAAAACTATATAGATGACGATAGGCTAAAGAAAACCGCTAAAGCTTCTGCTTGGTTAGGAAATGATGAAACACATTATATTAAGAAGTTTGAAGATAAGGATATAAATGATTTAAAACGATTTATTAATACGACGGTTTACTTCATTCTTTATAATATGAATGTCGACGAAGCTGATGAAATTCTTAACTCTCCATAGAATTATTTTTTAATGTATCATTTTTAGCTAATAAATTCCCTTTAAAGTCCCAGTATTGATATATAATTCGTACTGGGTCTTCTGGTATTCCTCTTCCTAACATAGACTCCGTTTGAATAACTTGTATTACTTTTGCTTTATCTGTTCCCCTTGGTCTTACTGTTTCCATATCTTTTTCTCCTTCCTTTTTATTGTAACATGCGTTTTTCTCTAAACTGAACATTTGCAAAAATTTGATTTTTTTATGTTAATATGTTATAATTTAAGTGTAACTTATAGCTATACGCTATGTAACTTTGTTTCAGCCATATGTGGCAGGAGGTACAAGTATGAGGAAAACTAGAGACGAACTGCGTTTCTGTGTAGACGTAAAAAGAATTACTAAATCAAGATATACTATTATCATTCTGTTTTACGATGATTCATCCCTTAAAATTCGGGTGAAAATTACAAAATATGAAAGTACACCTCATCTTGAACCAATAACAGAGGCGGATTGTTGGAAATATGATTCCCTTCCTGAAGACACGCAAGAGTTTATTGAGAGCATGCTTTTGGGATAGAACACTTATCCGTCTCTCCCGCTTCGGCGGGCATTTGACACACTTAAATTATTCTGTTATAATCAAATATAGATATGTTTATATAACTGTTTTTGAGCTATTGTTGATTGTCGTCATCTGATAGCTCTATTTTTATGTCTTTTTCTAAAATATCTACTTGTTCTTTTAAATACTTTGATGCATTACTTCTTACTAAATCTAATCTGTCATAAGTGTTTTGATTTAATATGTTATCTGTTTCTTTTAGTACTTGTAATAAACTGTTCTTAACTTCTAATGTTTCTTTCTTTAATTTGTAAATAACTAAATCTTTAAATTCTACTTCTTGTCTCAATTCTTTGTTTGATTCTTTGTATCTTTCTACAACATTTATCATTCTTAATTTTTCTTTTGTTCCTATTGAATAACCTATCATTATGCCTATAAGTAAGATTACCAAACTTAATACTATTTCCATCTTTCTCACCTCCTTTCATTTTAAAATCCATATTGCGTAAAACATTCCTGTCATTACTCCAAAACCGATAGATGCTGTTAAACTTAATGTTTCTTTTATGATTTTATTTTTCATTTGTTCTCACCTACTTTCAGACAATTCTTAATACATTATTTTTTCGCAATGGCTTTCTTTTTAGCATAGCATTTATTTCTATTTTATCGCTTATTACCTTATACTCTGCTTCTCGTTCTATTGCTTCTTTTAGCCATTGTTCTGTAGTTAAATGCTTTCCATTTTCTCCCGTAATCGTTTTTAAGTAACCTTTTTGGTGTAATATTTGTAATTTTCTTAGAGTGAAATATTTATACTCTTCTTGTTTTAAAAATTCTTCTAATGGCTTGTACATTTATTCCTCCTTCTTGTTTACTTTAAGTGTACAATTAAGATAAAAAAATTTTATCTATACTAGCTCTCGGAAAAATATCTTTTATTCTTTTTAATAATTCAAAGCTAGGATTTCTGTATCCATATTCTATAGACTTATAATGTGCTACTGTAATTTCTAATATCTGCGCCATTTTTTCTTGTGTTAAATTCATTTTTTCTCTAAATTCTTTCAATTTTTTTCTTTTCATTTCTTTCATCTCCTTTCATTTTCTCTCTTAATGTGAGATTAGTATATCTCACTAATAGTGATATGTCAATACTTTTTTCCGAGTTTTTTCATATTTCCCTGTAGTTCAGTTAACTCTAAGAAAACTTTTTTTGTTTTTATATTGAAAAGTATACTTATAGTATGCTATAATATATTTATTAGAAAGTGAGTGAGTATATGAACCGTATTAGGCAATTAAGAGACGAAAAAAATATTACGCAAGAGGAACTTGCAAAAAAACTAAATTTATCCTCAAAAGGTATCGTTAGTATGTATGAAAAAGATGACAGAAAACCTAGTTTAGAAGTTCTTATAAAATTGTCCGATATTTTTGATTGTAGTATAGACTACATTTTATGTAAGTCAGATATACGTAATCCTCAGAATATAGAACAAGATATTTTAAACGAAGCATTAATAGGTATGTCAAGGCAAGAATATGAAAAATTAACAGAAGAGCAAAAAGAAAGAATACGAAAGTTTATTAGATTTACTATTGAAGAAGATAAGAAGGAACACTAAAATTTTATTTTTACGGGGATAGTTATGGAGCTAAATAAACTATACAGCTTAGCTGATAAGGAAAATATAAAAATATATAGTTATTATATAGATAATTGCAATGGTTGTTTTTTAAAATATAAAAATAACAACTCAATTGCATTAAATTACAAGATTATAGATTCATCTTCTAAGGAAAAAAGTGTTTTAGCTGAAGAGTTAGGGCACTATTATTGTGATGCTATTTATTCTCCTCTTTGTACTAACAATGAATTAATATCTAAACAGGAGTACAAAGCAAAAAAGTGGGCCTTTAAAACTATTATTAAACCAAATGAGATAAAGGAATTGTATAAGCAAGGAAAAAGGTCTAAAAATGAATTTGCTGAAGAATTAGGAGTAACAGAAGACTTATTTGAAATGGCTTTTCAATATTATAAAGCCAATGGTCTATTGGAGGTAATTTAAATGGCTGGAAGTATACAGAAAATATCAAAGAATAAATTTAGATTTCATTACATGCTTAAAGGTAATCGTTATAGTGAAACAATCGAAATGGATAATGTTAGAGATTATAAAACAGATAAAAGACTTCAGCTATCTTTGTCAGATTTTATTACTCGTGTAGATAAAGGTAATTATTGTAATACTAATTTTTCTTATGCAGAATTTTGTCAAATGTGGATGGATGATTATATTCGTGTAGATTGTTCTAAGTCTGTTGCTCCTAAATATAAATCATATCTAAACAATAGAATTTTACCTTACTTAGGAAATTACCAATTAAAAGAAATAAATGTTAAGATTTTAAAAGATTATTTTAATGAAGCTAAAACATGGGAAACAATGTATAAAGGGAAAAGGAAAAATAAACCTATTTCTCGTGGTACTTATGAAAAAATATACGAAATAATAACAGGTTCTTTGCAAAAGGCTTATGAATGGGAATATATTGAAAATAATCCATGTAGAAAAATTCCGTTAAACAGTTTAAAATTAGAAAGATTACCTAGTGAATTAGAAAAAATGAAAAATAAGACTTCTGAGAAAATAAAAGCATATAATATAGATACTTACAATCAAGTATTAAAATTATTAGATAACTTAAATTCATTAGACACTACTGAAAGTCCAAAAAAGATACTAATAGAAACAGCTCTAAAAACAGGTTTCTCACAAGAAGAATTAGCTGGATTGGAATGGGAAAGAGATTATGATTATGATAATTCTACGCTATCTATAAATATTGTTCAGATATATGTTAAAGATAATAATTCTCAAGAACCAGGTGAATGGATTTCAAAAGAGCCTAAAGTCTTTAGTAGAAAAAGAACAATCAAAATTCCTACTTCTTTAAATAGATTACTATATGAATATCATAAAAAAAATACCGATAAGAAATATATCTTTTTTGAAAATATTAATTTTATTTCATTTACAAATTGGTTTAAAACATGGCAAAAAATCAATCATATACAACCAATTTTAAATTTTCATCAGTTACGACATACCCATCCTACAATTTTATTACAAAAAGGAGCAAAAGTAAAAGACGTTTCTAGTAGATTAGGACATAGTAGTATTAGAACAACATTAGATGTATATGTCGAATACTTAAAAGAAGATGACGATAATATTGCTAAAATGATAGATGAAATATAAAAATTACACCAAAATTACACTATTTTAAAATAAAAAATCCCTCTAGTTATTGAAACTAAAGGGATTTTATTGTTTTTATGGTGCGGATGAGAGGACTTGAACCCCCACGGTCTCCCACTAGATCCTAAGTCTAGCGCGTCTGCCAGTTCCGCCAC
>CATXTS010000105.1 GCA_958402495.1 uncultured Clostridiaceae bacterium | reverse complement strand
TATGCTTTCTTTAGTAGGGTTTGGAAAAGATAGTAGTATCGCACCATTTGGAATAGCTATGATAGCAGCCATATTAGGAAATAGTATACCTATAGGAATTACGACGATATTAGTAACCATTGGTACGTTTATTTCCTTTGGAGGGAATAGCGCCTTAAATTTAATATTGATTGTATTATTATTAACCTTTAGCATATTAATCAAAGCGCCAAAATACCAAGCAGAAGCAAACGAAAAAAGAAAATTAGGAGTACGCTTATTTATAGCCTGTTTTTTAGTACAAGCAGGGAATATGTTTTTTAGAGATTTTTTAGTATATGACTTATTAATCAGCTTCATGTATAGTATTTCTGCCTATATTTTTTACAAAGTGTTTGTAAATGCTATAAGTGTGGTAACCAAAATAGGAGAAAAAACGGTATGTTCTATAGAAGAAGTGATGGGGGCAAGTTTATTAGTTACCATAGCCATTTGTGCATTAGGGGAAACTAGTATATTTGGATATACTCTTCGCAATATAGCCTGTATTTTAATCGTACTAGTTATGGGATGGAAACATGGCATTTTAGTAGGCGGAACAGCAGGTATTACCATAGGTGCTGTCTTAGGCATTATAGGAAATAGTGAACCGATTATGATAGCTTCTTATGCATTGTCAGGAATGATAGCTGGTATTTTCAACCATTTTGGAAAGATAGGAGTTATCTTAGGCTTTATTATAGGTAACATAGCTATTACCTATTGTTTTAATGGTAATACCCAATCTATTATTATGATGCAAGAAATCTTAATAGCTTCTTTGGGCTTGTTAGCTATTCCAAAAAATATAGGTATCGATATAGAAGACATGATAGGAAACACCAAATTATTACCAACAACTACAGGGCATAATTTGGAAGAAAATAAAGAAACTATCTATAAATTAAACTCTATGTCAGAGACAATATCTCAAATAGCAAGAACATACCAAGAAGCAGCAGCAACTGTGGTAGAAGACGAAGAACTAGAAAAACAAGAACAAGATAATGAGAAAATATTCGAAAGAGAATTACAAAATAATTTAGAAGGTTATGAAGAAAATATATTATTTGAAGATTTATATACACCAGAAGAAGGACTATTAAAAGACATATTTACGACTTTATTACAAAAAGAAAAACTAACCAGAAAAAATTTGCTAGATATTTTTGCAAAACACAACAACTATATAGTTGGTATAGATGAAACCTATGTTAGTGATAGTATAGAAGATGATATAGGGAGAATGGTAAAAATCATTAACGAATCCTATAAAATGAGCAAAATCAATTTTATATGGAAAAAGAAATTACAAGAAAATCAAAAAGCCGTATCCAATCAATTAGAAGAAGTATCTAAAGCAATCGGAGCACTAGCTAATGAAATAGAAATACCAGAAGAAGACCCTTTTATAGAAGAAAAAGAAGAAATCAAAACTTTGTTAGAGCAAAAAGCCATTTTTATTAAAGATATTCATATCAAAAAAGAAAAAACAGGAAGAATGGAAGCAACGTTATACACAAATATATGTGAAAATGTGGAAAACCCAAACTGTGATGTCAAAAAAATGGGAAAAATCATAAGCAAAATTTTAGAACAAAACATGGTACTACAAAACCAAGTTTGTGGAATCAGAAATCATGTAGATCAATGTAGCTATACATATCTTACACAAGACAAGCAAACTGTACAAATAGGGGTAGCAAGAGCTACCAAAAAAGACTCACCTATGTCTGGTGATACCTGTATACAGACCAGATTAGCGGACGGAAAATATTTACTTGCTATCAGTGATGGAATGGGGTCAGGAAAAGAAGCTAGAAAAAGTAGTAAAATGGCAATAGGTATGTTAGAAAAATTACTATCTTCTGGATTTGATAAAGATACTTCCTTAAGATTAATCAACTCTACACTGGCAGCAGCCCATCAAGGAGAAGATATGTATGCAACACTAGATATTGGTATCCTAGACTTATATGCAGGTAACCTAGAATTTATCAAAAATGCAGCATGTCCAACCTATGTAAAAAATAAAAGAAATGTTCAAATTCTAAAATCCATAGCATTACCAACCGGCATTATAAATGACATCGATTTAGTTGTATATGATAGAGACCTACAAGATGGAGATATTATCGTGATGTGTAGTGATGGTATATTAGAATCTTCGACAGAATACACAAATAAAGAACTATGGCTACAATTCCTATTAGAAGAAATAGAAACACAAGATGTACAAAAAATAGCGGATATCATTTTACAAGAAGCCATTGATAACGATTATGGTGTAGAAAAAGATGATATGACCGTTATGGTAGCAAAAATAAAAAACAAGGATTAACCCCTTGTTTTTTTTCTAAAGAATTTTTAAAAGAAGTGAAAAAAGAAATCATATAAAATTGTAAAAAGTACTTATAACTTCTAAAAAGTACTATGTATATTTGATTTTTTAGAACTTATATGATAAAATTAGGATAGGAGGATTAAAAATGGAAAGAGAAATTATTAAAGAACTGATTAAATGGAAAGACTTAGAAAATAGAAAACCACTTATCGTTCATGGTGCAAGACAAGTAGGAAAAACTTATATCATAAAGGAATTCGGAAAAAAGTATTATGATAATGTGATATATGTTAATTTCGAAACAAATAAAGAATTAAGCGAGCAAATAGAAAAAAATATAGATGCAAAGTATATTATTCATAAACTAGAATTATTCTATGGAGAAAAAATTATACCAGGAAAAACACTTATATTTTTTGATGAAATTCAAGCAAATGAAAGAGTATTAACAGCCTTAAAATATTTTTATGAAGATGCACCAGAATATGCAGTTATTAGTGCAGGTTCCTTATTAGGAATTGCAATCAATAGAAAAGATTATTCTTTCCCAGTAGGAAAAGTACAAATGATAACGATGTATCCCCTATCCTTTAAGGAATTTTTAATAGCCATAGGAAGAGAGAACTTAATAAAAGAAATAGAGCAACATTTTGAAACAAATGAGAGAATGGATATAGATATACATGCATTATGCTTAAAACTATATAGGACATATTTAGTAGTAGGGGGTATGCCAGAAGTTGTTCAAACATATATAAAAGAACAAAAAGTAATTGCAACATTAGATATACAAGCTATGATTTTAGATGCCTATACCAGAGATATGACAAAATATGCAGACAATGCTGAATCTAATAGAATTTTATCTACATTTGATTCTATTCCTGTACAACTTGCAAAGGATAATCAAAAATTTCAATATAAAGTCATATCAAAAGGTGCCACTTCTAGCCTTTTTGGAACAGCTATTTCATGGTTAAAAAATAGTGGGATTGTCAACCAAGTATTTAAAGTAACACCAGAGATTCCCTTAGAAATGCATAAAGACTTATCCGCATTTAAACTATATATGACAGATGTAGGATTATTTGTAAATAAAGCCAGGTATCCATTATATCAAATTGATTTAGATACACAACCCACTATGATTTCAATGGGACCACTTACAGAGCATTATGTAGCAAATGAATTGAAAATAAAAGGATATGATACCTATTATTGGGAGTCAGAAGGAAAAGCAGAATTAGATTTTATTATACAGAAAGAAATGAATATTTTACCAATAGAAGTAAAATCAAATATTCATACAAAGTCAAGAAGTTTAGACTTATATAGGAAACTATATGATCCAACATATGCTATTAGAATTTCAGAGAAAAATTTTGGATTTGAAAATGGCATAAAATCCGTACCATTGTATGCTGTATTTTGCATATAATAGGATGCGTATAATTATAGAAAAATCATAGAAGACAAAGAGAAAGAAAAAGATAGCAGCAAAAATAAAAAACAAGGCTTAACCCCTTGTTTTTTTGTGTTTAAATATGATATAGTAAAATAGGAAAAAAAGAAAAATGTAGATAAATGTCGTAAGGATGGGATAAAAAATGAGTAGAGGAAAAAGATATAGCGGAGAACAAAAATTAAACATGAAAAAAGTAGCAGCGGTTATTATGGCCATCATCGTATTCATTATGTTTGTGGTAGTGATTATGAAACTATTAGAAGGAAAAGCAGAAACAAAAGACAAATCATTTGCACAAGCCTATTATGCAGTTTATGAAGATGAAAAATGGGGTGTTATCAACACAAAAGGAGAATATATCCTAAAACCATCCTATGAAGAAATGATAATCATACCAGATGAAACAAAACCTATATTCATTTGTAGTTATGATGTTAATTATGAAAATGGGACCTATCAATCAAAAGTAGTTAATGAAAAAAACGAAACCTTATATACAAACTATGATAAAATAGAAGCGATTAGTAATCATGACGAAAACAACAACTTATGGTATATGAAAAACATGTTAAAAGTACAAAAAGATGGAAAATATGGACTAATTAATTTAGAAGGAAAAGAATTAGCCAATTGCCAATATGAAAAAATAGAACCAATTACAGGTGTAAACTCTGTACTAGTAACCACAAAAGATGGAAAACAAGGACTAGTAGATGCCGTCGGAAAAGAAATCATTGCTAATACCTATACTAGTATACAATCCTTAACCAAACAATATGAAAACGGATTCATCGTAAAAAATGAACAAGGCAAATATGGTGTTATAGGCTATGATAAAACAGTAGCGCTAGACACTAAATATGATGCCATCCAACCAGTATATGGAAACCACATGTATGTAGTAAAAGAAAATGGAACATGGAAAATCATAGACACACAAGAAAAAGTATATACACAAAATACATTTGATGAAGTAAAAGAAATCACTAATAACAGCTTTATCATTCAAAAAGCAGGAAAATATGGTGTTATGGACATACAAGGAAACCAAATCATACCAACCAACTATGAAGACATTTATTATGCCTTTGAAAACTATTACATAGCTAAAAAAGACAACCAATATGGCATCATAAATGCAAGTAATGAAACGAAAATAGACTTTAACTACCAATACATCAGCTATGATAAAGATGCAGATATCTTAAGAGCAGACAAAGAAAATGCCGAAACAGACCTAATAGATAGAAGCATGCAAGTCAAAGTAACGGGTGTAGTTAGCCAAATCAATAAAGATAAAAACTTCATAAGAATAAGACAAAAAGAAGAATACCATTACTATAACTTCAAATTAGAAGAAAAGAAAAATACAGAACTACTAACTGGAAATACCTTATTCTTAAGCAAAAAAGACGGGAAATACGGATATGTCAATGAAAAAGGAATTGTCATAGTCAATTATCAATATGATGACGCCACAGAACAAAACAAATATGGCTATGTAGCCGTAAAAAAAGATGGAAAATGGGGAGCCCTAGATGCAAAAGGAAACACCCTATTAGAACCAACCTACACCCTAGAAAACAATCTAGCCATAGACTTCATCGGCAAATGGCACCTAGCAGAAGACCTAAATGCCAACTACTACACAAATGGGGACGGGCTTAATTAGTTTAAGTAAAACTAAAGGAGGAAACAATGGAACTAAAGACAAAATACCAATATTCCTATTTTATTCATCCCTTTGTAATTGATGAGAAAAAATATGACCAGTATTTATTGAAATTACTAAAGGATAAACATTGTGATTTAAAATTATTTGAAAAAGGAAAAGATTTAGATATATATACTTATTTCTTACCAACGGTTAGACAATATATGTTTGCGAGTTTTGATTGGGATAAAGAAAAAGTAAAACAGCTAAATGAATTTGATGACCACACAAAAGCAGTACTATTATCTAAATTGCCTTGCACAATTTTTGAATATCATCTAGGAAAAGACGTACAAGGTAAAGTGGGAGAAAAAAATGGTATCTTTTTTAGTGTAACCAAAATAGAAATCATTTGTTTTCAAACAGGTATAGGATTTATTACGATGAAAACTAATTTAGAACAAGAAGATACTTTTTCAGATGTTTTAAATTTTAACTATAAATTTAGAGATATTAATTCAGATTTTATTTCTCTCAAGGATTACGAAAATATACGTTTGCAGACGAGTAGTTTTAAAGATATAAAAGACTTGAGTACGATTATTAAAAAAATAACAGGTTCTAATAAGGATGCTAAGCAAATGAATTTGGAAGATGAAAGATTTCTAACTTATGCATATGCCTGCATAGACCAAGAACAATGGAATGAAGCAAACACTTTTGAAAACATGCAAGGAGAATTTTTAAAATTTGCACATATATTACCAAGTCATACACAAGTAAATCTAGAAGTAAATGCAGAAGAAGTCATACCATTTCAAAGTTTGAAATATGCTAAAGTAGGTGTTACAAAGCAAGGAACCGTTTTACTAACTTCTACTATTCATACACAAAATTATACGAAAGTACCGTATGCCTTTGAAAGAGAGTATTTATATACCTATATATTAGCCCTATATAAAAAGTTATATTTAAAGAAAGTAAATTTGGACTTAAAAAGAAAAAAAGACTTTGAAAATACTAGGACACAATTTATTGATTTTACACAATCTATATGGATACAAGAAGTTACCAATGATATAGGCGGTAGTCAATTATATCGTACTTGGAGACAAACGCTAGAATTAGATACGCTTTATTTAGAAATGAAGAACAAATATGATGTCATATATAAAGACTTAAATATAGAAAAAAATAGAAAAATAACTTATGTTATAGCCATTGTTCTATTTTGTATATTGGGTTTCAATATTATTAATTTTATTCTATTATATATGAGAAAATAAATAAGAAAGGCAGAAATATGAAAATTACTTGTGGAACAGATATTATTGAAATAGAAAGAATAAAAGAAGCCATAGAAAGCTTGGGAGAAAAATTTTTAAAAAGAGTTTATACACAAACAGAAATAGAATATTGTAACAGTAAAAACAAAGCAAAATATCAACATTTTGCCGCAAGATTTGCTGCAAAAGAAGCGGTGTTTAAGGCTTTGTCTAATAAAATACCAGATAAATATCAAATAGAATGGACCAATATTGAAATCAAA
>CATXTS010000104.1 GCA_958402495.1 uncultured Clostridiaceae bacterium | reverse complement strand
AAGTGATATAGATAAATTAAAAACTATTCAAAAGCAAATAGAAGAAGGCAAACAAGATACATGGGACAAAGTATATACCATGGCAAATAGTTTACCATTTGATAAATGGCCAGTAGACAAAAAAGTAACAAATTTATATAAAGAAGAAGCAAAACAAGTAAGAGATACTGTCAAAAAAAACATCAGCAAAGAAATAAAAAAAGTATTAATTTATGATTCAAAACAAGCAAAAGAAGATTTACAAAACATATATCCAATACTAGTTAACTTGCAAGAAGTCATCTTAGCATTTACACAGGCTTTTCAAACTAAAAAGAAAGAAAAAAATATCATAGACTTCCATGATATCGAGCATTTTGCTTTAAAGATTTTGTTAAAAGAAGACGAAAATGGTGAATTTGTACAAACACAAATCGCTTTAAAACAACAAGAAAAATATGAGGAAATCGCTATAGATGAATATCAAGATAGTAACATGGTACAAGAATACATTTTAAATAGTATAGCAAAAGGTAACAATTTATTTATGGTAGGTGATGTCAAGCAAAGCATCTACAAATTTAGACAAGCAAGACCAGAACTATTTTTGGAAAAATACCAAAATTATCAAAGTATCGAAAATAGACCAAGTCAAACTGGTAGAAAAATACAACTGTTTAAAAATTTTAGAAGTAGAGAAGCTATCTTGACCTTTACCAACTTTATCTTCTCAGAAATCATGAGTAAAAAATTAGGAGATATGGATTATACACAAGAAGAATACTTAAATCTAGGAGCAAACTATGAAAAATGGGAAGAAGATATGGAAGACCAGACTAGAAAAATAGAAATAGATGTGATAGATTTGGCCAAAACACAAGAAACAGAAGAGATAGAAGAACAAGAAGAAACAGATGATATAGGCATGATAGAAAATACAGTATTAGAAGCTAAATATGTTAGTCAAAAAATCAAAGAACTAATAGAAAAGGGCTATCTAGTATGGGACAAAAAACAAAATCAATACAGAAAAATTACTTACAAGGATATTGTTATATTACTACGAGCTACTTCACATGCTGCACCGATTTATGAAAAAGAATTAGCACAACAAAATATGCCAGTATTTAGTGACACCTCCGAGCAATATTTAGAATCCACAGAAATTCAAACTATACTATCTATTTTAAAAATCATGGATAATCCATTACAAGATATACCACTAGTAACAGTACTTCGTTCACCAATCGGGAACTTTACAGATAACGATTTGGTAGAAATTCGTCTGGCAGACCCAACATCATATTTTTATTATGCTATATTAAAGGCTAGAATATCCGCTCAAAAAAAACTAAGAGAAAAAATAGATAGGATGTTAACATGGTTAGAAAAATGGAAGCAAGAAGAACAAGAAAAATCATTAGATGAACTAATTTGGCAAATCTATTTAGACACGAACTATTACCATTATGTAGGCCTTATGCCAAATGGAGCCTTAAGACAAGCAAATTTGAAAATGTTATTTGAAAAAGCCAAACAATATGAAACAGCTAACTTTAAAGGGCTATTTCAATTTATCAATTTTATGGAAAAAGTCAGAACTAGTAATAAAGACATGTCTGCTGCTAAAATCATAGGAGAAAATGAAAATGTTATACGAATCATGAGTATCCACAAGAGTAAAGGGCTAGAATTTCCAGTTGTATTTTTATGCGGAACAGGCAAAAAATTCAATATGCAAGACTTAAATCAAGCTATTATCTTACATCAAGATATGGGATTTGGACCAAATTATAGAAATGCTTCTTATCATATAGAATATCCTACTTTAGCCAAAGAAGCTATACGTATACAAACCAAAACAGAAACAATAGCAGAAGAGATGAGAGTTTTATATGTAGCCTTAACTAGAGCAAAAGAAAAATTATACATAACAGGTGTTAGCAAAGATTGGAATAAAAGCATTGCTGAAAAAGAAGCTATATTAGAGATGGACAAACAAAATACGATTAATCCTATATTCTTAAAAAAATATCCATGTTACTTAGACTGGATAACCTTAGTATCACTAAAACAAAAAGCAACATTTGAAAAAATAGCACAAATACAAGTACATAACTGTCAAGAAATACCACTAGAAGAACAACTACTGCAAGAGCAAGAAAATCTAGAATCAATTTTAGAAAAAAAGACAAGAGCAGAAAAAGAAAAACAAGAAGAAATTGCTAAGATTATGAATTGGAAATATCCGTATCAAAACAGTATTGAAATTCCGACCAAAACATCAGTTACCCATTTGAAAGAACAAAAGCAAGCAGAGGGAGGAAAGGATATTCCTATATTATCGGTAGAAGAAATGCAAAAACAAATAGAAGAACCAATAATAGAAAATAAAGTGAATGAAAATAGTCAAGCTACCCATAAAAAGACTTATCAATTGATACTTGCAGAGCCAAAATTTAGAAAACAAGAAACGATGAGTGCTGCTAGAAAAGGAACCTTAATTCATATGTGTATACAACATATGGACGAAAGAAAAACATATACGAAAGAAAGTTTGAAGATATGGATACAAGAATTAGTAGAAAAACAGTATATGACAAAGGAAGAAGCACAAAACATACCAATCATGGTATTGTATCAATATACACAATCTGCTCTATGGAAAAGTCTCACAAAAGCAAAAGAAATCCATAAAGAAGAACCATTTTATAAAAATATACTTGCTAAAGACATTTATCCAATATTAGGACCAGATAATCCAGAAAAAATACTAGTACAAGGTATGATAGACTTATACTATATAGATGAACAAGACAACCTCATCTTAGTAGATTATAAAACTGACTATGTAGAAGCAGGAAAAGAACAAATCTTAATAGAAAAATACAAAGAACAATTAGCTTTTTATAAACAAGCATTAGAAGAAGCATTAAATCGAAAAGTAGACCGTATAGAAATTTATTCGACCTACTTACAAAAAAGTGTCCATGTGGACCTGGTCCCAATGGACAAAACTGTCCATTAGGGACATAGCTAAAAAGGAGGAAAATAGAAAACATGCGATTAGATAAATTTTTGAAAGTATCACGTGTGATAAAAAGAAGGACAGTAGCCAATGAAGCGGCAGACGGCGGACGTGTTAGCGTTAATGGAAAAATAGTAAAACCTAGCTATGAAGTTAAGGTAGGAGATATTATAGAAATTAAATTTGGTGATAAAATTTCAAAATTTGAAATTTTACAAATACCAAAAGTAGCAGGGAAAGAAGTTGGAGAAATCATAAAAGTGTTATAAATTCTTTAGCAATCTATCAACCTTTGATAATATGAAATTTTTAATACGGTGCTAAGACAAATAACTTAAATATTGGAAAATAAAAATAAAAGGGTAAAAAAATGAAGAAGAAAAAGAAAGAAAAAAGTATCGATTTTGGAGAATGGCTATATACACTAAGAAGAGCTAAGGGATATTCAGAAATTGATTTAATGGAAATCATTAACGATGCGAATATAACAGAAAAAAATATAAAAAAATGGGAAAGAGATTTAGAATATCCAGATTTAAATATGATTTACAAACTATCAGAAATCTACCATATACCAGCAGCAGAAATGCTACATATAAAAGAACAAACTTTAAAAGAAGGTATAGAAGGTGTACACAAGTGGATTATTAGATGGATTAGTTATCTAATTGGCTTTTCGATTTATGGAACCATATGGTTTTGCCGTATATTATTAACTGTTACTTTTATATTGGTATGGATTTGGTTCTATTTTGAAACATTACCAGTAAGAGCATGACTATATAAAAGGAAAAGAAGAAAGAAAAGAGCAAAAGCTCTTTTTTTTTCTAGAAAAATATAATATAATAAACAAAAAACAGATGTGTCCCCTATGGACAAAAGTGTCCATCTGGACCAGGTCCCAATGGACAGTTTAAGAGGAGGTCAAAAATGTCGGAATTTGTGCATTTACACATTCATAGTGAGTTTAGTTTGCTAGATGGTGCTAATCGTGTTAAAGAAATTCCTGTAATAGCTAAAGAATTGGGTATGCAGTCAATTGCGATTACTGACCATGGAGCTATGTTTGGTGTGATTGATTTTTATAAAGCTTGTAAGGCAAATGGTATAAAGCCGATTATAGGATGTGAGGTATATGTGGCTCCACGTTCTAGAAAAGATAAGGACCCTAATTTAGATAGTAAATATTATCATTTAATTTTGCTAGCTAAGAATAATAATGGCTATAAAAATTTATCTAAGCTCGTTTCTTTGAGTTATACAGAGGGATTTTATTATAAGCCTCGTATAGATAGAGAAATTTTACAAATGTATCATGAGGATTTGATTTGTTGTAGTGCTTGTTTAGCTGGTGAAGTAAATCAAGCTATTTTGAAAGACAATATAGAAGAAGCTAAGCAAGTAGCCTTATGGTTTAAGGATTTGTTTGGTGAGGATTATTATTTAGAAATTCAAAATAATGGTGTGAAAGAACAGGTTTTAGTGAATCAAAAATTAATAGAACTTTCAAAAGAGTTAGAAATCCCATTAGTAGCAACCAATGACGCGCATTATGCTAGAAGAGAAGATGCTTATAATCATGAAGTGTTGTTATGTATTCAGACTGGTAAGAAGATGTCTGATGAAGATAGAATGCGTTTTGATACAGATGAGCTATATATAAAGTCACCAGAAGAAATGTGTCAGTATTTTTCAAATGTACCAGAGGCAATTGAAAATACAGTAAAAATTGCTGATAAATGTAATGTGGAATTTGAGTTCGGACACACTATTTTACCAAATTATGATGTGCCACCAGAATTTGCTTCTCATTATGATTATTTAGAAAAGCTAACCAATGATGGTATGAAAGAACGTTATGGTGAAAGTTTATCTTCAGAGTTAATAGATAGAAAAGAATATGAATTATCGGTTATTAAAAAAATGGGATATGTGGATTATTTCTTAATTGTATGGGATTATATTCACTATGCTAAAACACATGATATTTCTGTAGGCCCTGGACGTGGGTCAGGAGCAGGTTCTATTGTAGCGTATGCTATTGGAATTACAGATATTGACCCGATTGCTTATCAATTGCTTTTTGAGAGATTCTTAAACCCAGAAAGAATTAGTATGCCAGATTTTGATGTGGATTTTAGTGATGAAAAAAGAGACCAGGTGATAGAGTATGTATGTCAAAAATATGGCTATGACCATGTTTCTCAAATTATCACATTTGGTACCATGTCTGCTAGAATGGTGATTCGTGATGTAGCAAGAGTATTGGATGTACCTTATGCAGAAGCGGATAAATTGGCAAAAATGATTCCCAATGAATTACATATTACTATTCAAAAAGCAATGGAACAAAACCGTGAGTTAAAAGAATTATATGAGACTAGTCCGGATATGAAAAAATTAATCGATATTGCCATGGCATTAGAAGGTATGCCAAGACAGGCATCTACTCATGCTTGTGGTATTGTTATAACGAAAGACCCAGTCGATACCTATGTGCCTTTGTATATGAGGGATAATACCATTTCTACCCAATTCATTATGACCACTTTGGAAGAATTAGGACTTCTAAAGATGGATTTCTTAGGACTAAGGACGCTAACGGTCATTGAAGATACCAAGAAAATGGTAAAAGAAAATAGAAATATAGATGTAGAATTTGATAAAGATATGCATGACGAAAAAGCTTATAAACTATGGCAAGAGGGAAACAGTGTAGGAATTTTCCAATTTGAAAGTCAGGGTATGACTAACTTTATGAAGGAATTAAAACCAGATTGCCTAGAAGATATTATCGCTGGGGTTTCTTTGTATAGACCAGGCCCTATGGACCAAATTCCAAGATATATAGCCAACAAGAAAGACCCAGAACATGCCGTATATACCCATCCTGCCCTAAAACCGATTTTAGAGGTTACTTATGGCTGTATGGTCTATCAAGAGCAGGTTATGCAAATTGTAAGAGACTTAGCGGGCTATTCACTAGGAAGAGCAGATTTAGTAAGACGTGCTATGGGTAAGAAAAAACTAGATGTCATGGCAAAAGAAAGAGAAATTTTTATCCATGGACAAGTGGACGAACAAGGTAATGTTATCGTACCTGGTTGTGTGCGTAATGGTATTGATGAAAAGTCAGCTAATACTATTTTTGATGAAATGGCAGAGTTTGCTAAATATGCATTTAATAAATCCCATGCCGCAGCCTATGCTGTACTCTCCTATCAAACAGCTTATTTAAAAGCCTATTATCCAGCAGAATTTATGGCAGCTACTTTGAATAGCTATTTGGGGAATTTAGATAAGGTACCTTATTATATTGAAGAATGCAAAAGACTACATATTGAAATTTTAAAACCAGCCATTAATAAAAGTGCGACTAAATTTACAGTAGAAGATGGCAATAAAATACGTTTTGGCTTAGGTAGCATTAAAAATGTAGGAACATCTGCGGTAGATAATATTGTACAAGAAAGACAAAATAAAGGGCCATATCAGTCTTTTACTGATTTTTGTGAAAGAATACAAGATGAGGCAGTTAATAAAAAATGTGTAGAAAGTTTAATTAAAGCAGGTGCTTTTGATGAATTTGAACAAACGAGAAGTACCTTAATGGCTTCTTTTGAAGAAATTATGAATTCGATTTCAGATGCTTCTAAAAAGAATTTTAAAGGACAAGTTTCTATGTTTGACTTAGGAGGAAATGATGAAACATCTGAACAATTAGAAAAGATGAAATATACCTATAATACTTTAAAAGAATATTCCGATAAAGAATTGTTATCCATGGAAAAAGAAATGTTAGGTTTGTATATTTCTGGACATCCGTTAGAAGGTTTACAAGAGGAAATCAAGGCTAAAACCAATATAGATAGTCTGCAGATTAAAGAAGCAATGGATGAATTAGAACAAACTGGTAAATTTCCTTATCAAGATAATCAAATGGTAAAATATGCTGGTATTATCAGTAGTATCAAGAAAAAATATACTAAGAATAATAAAATTATGGCTTTTATTACTATAGAAGATTTGTATGGCAGTATGGAAATTTTAGCTTTTGAGAATGCTTACCAAAGCGCTGGTAGGAGCTTGATAGAAGATAATATCATA
>CATXTS010000103.1 GCA_958402495.1 uncultured Clostridiaceae bacterium | reverse complement strand
GTGTAATAAGAAAGGAATACAGAAAGAGGTAACAGCAATGAGAAATATTAAAGAAAAGTTAGGATTGAATGATTTACAAGAAAATAGAGATTGGGAAGATGCAGTAATTGTATTTAAGCCAGAGAGTTTTGATAAAGAATTTAATGAAACTCAAAGAAGTTATAAAATCAGTAGAGAAAATTACTATTTTCAATCAGGTAAAATTTCATCATCATTATATGGAAGTTGCCTAGATGGTAGCGATAATGGAGTGAGATTAGATTTATACATGAAAGCAATTCCAAAAGATAAACTAGGGAAAAGATGGATTGTAGATTACTGTTATATTATAAAGTAATAAATGTGGAAGTACTTCCACCTAATAAAGAAAATAAATAGAGGAGAACAGAACTATGGAAAAGAAATTATACATGATTGAATATGATGCAAACAATAAATGCAATAAAAAAGGTAGCTTTTTTGTAGAAGGTGCAAAGGAAAAAGATAAAGTTATCGAAGATATGCTTGATAAAGTGGAGTATGAAAAATACAGTTATATCGGGTATAGAGAAGTAAAAAACAATAATCCATACGGAGAAACTATTGTTGTTTTAGGGAAAAGAGAGATTACATTAGATGAACATAAAGAAACATTTAAGAAATTGCTTTTTACAACATACGGACAAAGAACGATAATGATACAATCTGGGGTATTTAATGATTTTATTGAAACCTATGTTAGAGTGGTGTGTAAAAATCTAGGATATGATGAAAATAAAGCTGTAGCTGAATTATCATATCTATTCGATACATTTACCTATGATGAATTAAAGAGTAAACTTGTTCCATAAAAAGAAGTTTTATTCCAAAGATATGAAAAAAAGAATAAAATCAAATAAAATAATAGATGAAATAAAAAAGGATAGAAAAAATCGACTAAAAGAAAGATAGAGGAAAAGAAAGATGGAAAAGAAAATTTGTGCAGAATGCCTATTAACAAGTGAACCTGTACTTGTTCCCAAACAAAAAGGAAATGAAAAAGTATTTACATTAAATACGAATGAACATAAATATGAAGAATATTTAATTAAAGATATTATTGAAGATTTAAAGGAATATTTAACTGTAGAACAATATGAAAATTCTATTCATTTAATAACAAATTGGAGAGATACAAATGTTTTACATACTTTAATGAGTACTACTGTAAGTCATAATCCTAATATCCATGATGATAAACATAAGAGATTATGGAATATTTATACAGAGTGGATATTTAAAACCATGACTAAAGAAGTAGAAAATTATGAACAGTATAAAGGAATGACAACTCCAAGAGATGGTTGGAAATCAAATGTGAAAAGACCATATTATTGGGGGTGCATGATAGATGGAATTATCTTTGATTATGGATATACAGGGGGAAAATCTTTTGAAACTTTAATTAAAGGAGAAACAGCAGAATATTATAACACCTTATTAATGAATGAATTGAAAGGATAAGGTGGAAGTACTTCCACCTTGTAGAAAATAATATGAGTGACAAAACGGAAAAAATAATAAAAATATTCATAGCACTTATAATTTTTATAACTATGATAAGTAAAGTTGATTTTAAAGATATGTTTAATGGCTTTGAAAAAACAAAGAACTATGTAAGTCAAATTGATAAATAAAAATATTCAATCACACCAGAAAAGGGGGAATGAACTATGTATATGGCAATGGAATTGTTTATTTGTATGGCTGAATTAATCTTATTTGTTGCATTTGAATTAGGAACATTTTTACTAAAGATTATTTGTAAAATAGCTTTTGTGTTTTTTAAATATACTTTTGTTGTCATTAAATATTTAGTGATTGGAATTAAAGAAGTAACAATATTCTTTATTGATTATATTAAGGATTGTATTAGATTATATCAAGAACAAAAAGAATTAGACAAAGTAACAATGATTAAATAACAAGGAGAATATAAAGATGCAAGAACTAATAATTACTTATAAAGAAAATAATCGGTTTAATAATCATATATATTTTGTGACAGTTGAAAATGTTGAAACTGATAAAATAGTAGAAATGGAACTTAAAATCCCTAAAATATATTTTTGGGAAAAAAGAAAAATTAGAAAACTTATTCTAAAAGAAATACAACAAAATAAAGAAGTTTATAATGATTTATTTACTATGAGAAAAGATAAAAATGATGTACATTTAAACAATCTTTTACAAAAGACATTTTTAATGGCTCAAAGACACTACGAAGGAAAATAATTATTATGGAACAACAATTAAAAGAAAAATGCAAAAAAATTAGTAAGACATTGAATGAAATGAGTTTTAATGAAATTCAATTTGTTTTTAAAAACCTAACAGATGAACAAAAATCGGCATTTGAACAAATTCTATTTATACAGGCATATAAAAATGAATTTCATACCAAATCGTATAATGATTGTAAAAAGGCTGTTAATAAAATAATTGAAAAATATTATGACAGTGAAGATTGTAATTCATCATTAACACTGTTTGAATTTATTGCGTGTGAAATATCGAACGAAAAAAATAAAATAAGTGCATTAAGAAAAAACGAATTGAAAACAAGTAACGAATTTAAGAAAATAAAGCAAATACATAAAGAGAGTGAAAAGTTTTATGATGAATTTCAAAAAGCACTAGATGATGGAGATATTTCTAAAGCAATGGAATTTCATGTAAAAATGTGTGACAATGAAAAGAAAGAAGAAAATCTATACAATAAAATGATAAAACAGAAAAAGGAGAAAAACAACAATGGCAAGTAGACAAATGTTTGATATTATAGATAAGGATATAGAAATTGGATATACAAGTTGTGGGTGGAAATGTATTCAGCATTTTAAACACCATAATTTATGGCAAAGAATATCAACAACAAATGCGAATGGAATAAAAACTTGTTTTCCTAAAAAAGCAATACCTAATCAATATTCAATTTATTTTGATGAATAATCTAAATGTGGAAATACTATCACATTTAATTTATCATTGCTAGTTATTAATAGAACTGTTATAATATATTTGCAATTAAAAATTTAATTGCAATGTAATTTGCTGATTTCAATTTTTGTATCTTCATCAGTCATAGAAAGTGAAGTATCTTTATATTTTTCAGCAATAAATGTTATTTCAGTTACGAAAAGAAGGTGTTAAGCCTTTTTTTCTTTTTGAAGAAAATTAAGGTTGATTTTTAACAGAAGGTAGTTATAATATATTTGCTGTTACTGTAATTTAAAGAGGAAAAGGACTAGAAATAGTTCTTTTCTTTTTTTTAGAAAAAATTTAAAAAAATTGCACGTTATTTAAAAAGTCAACTGTGCTAACAAGTAAAGAGAATATAAAACTCTTTTATATAAGCACATTGACAAATACACGAAAAAGAACGTGTCATATAAAAACATAAATACTTTATCTATTGTATGTTAGCCCCAAGAAGTCGAAAGTCATATATTGAATAGCGAATATAACGAGGGAAAAATTGAATGAGGCAAATTCAAATGGCGAGGAAGTACAGTAGTGATAATGATACTTCAATCTTAAAAAGATTGTTTCTGTGAAGGAAAGGGAAACAACACCCTATGTAAGTTTTGCCAACTTAATTTATGTTTTATTTAAAATTTGAAGGTGGAAGTACTTCCACCTAAAGGAGAGTGAGAAATGAAAAATGATTTGATTACGAAAAAACAAGCTGTAGCCTATGGAATAATTGCGTTATATACATTAGAAAATAGTGCTACTAAAATTAATCCTTTGCAATTAGGGGAAGAAATGATAACTATGATGAAACTATGCAATCCTAAAAATGCAATAAAGAGAGCAAATAAAATTTTACAAAAAGCTAGTTAAAATTTACGATTAGTGATATAATTGAAAGGAGATGTGTTAATATGAAAACACTCAATGATATAGTGTTGTTCTCAAGAAATGATATATGTGATTTATTTGGTATAGGAGCAAATACAGTACAATCTCTTTTTTATAATGATGAATTTCCAGCTATTAAAGTTGGGAGAGATTGGTATATAGAAGAAAATGCTTTAAGACAATATTTACAAGAAAGACATATTTTATCAAATTTGAGAGCAAAGAATAGCACTGTTAATAAAATATTTATTCAGTAAGCCAATTCGATGTTCCTTTTATTTTTAAGGAGGAATATATATGAAAAAACTTATTGAGGGAAAAGATTATTCTATTCATGAATATGTTACAAAAAACAAAAGAAAACCATCAAATATGCCAATGTGTCCTACTTGTAGTCAATGTACTAATAGAAGTAAGTGCTTAAATAGGCGAACCTTATATTCAATGAAAAAGTGTAATGATTGTAATAATTGTAAAGACAAAGAAAATTGTGATAAGTTTTATATCTATATAAGATATGTTGCTGAATTATTAAACCTTGGAAAAAATGATAAACGGAGAAAATATACGAAAACAATTTGTTGGTAAAACAAGAGATGAAGCATATAAAAAACTTGTAGAATTTGTCAATAATATTATAGAACATGGCTTAAAAGAAAAAAAATCAAAACCAAACGAGGCATCTATTGTTAGTTTGTTGAAAGCACATGAAGAAAAAAGATTTAAGAATGGCGATATAAAATCTAATTCATATGTTAGATTGAAACAAACAATTAAAACAATCAGTGCATATAAATTTGCTAATCAACCAATTCAAAAAGTTACAAGAAAACAAGTTGAGGTATTTTTGCAAAGTGAAAGAGTAAAAGCAGAGGAAACATTAAAGAAAGAGTTTAGAGAAGTAAAAAAAGCTTTTAATATTGCAGAAAAGAAAAAAATGATTAGTGATAATTATTTTACTGGCGAAGAACCAATAGTTAGACCTCATAGTTTTAAAGTTGAAGTAAAGGTTGATGCTCTATCACGAACAGAAGAATTTTTACTAAACCAATATCTTAATACACATATAACAAAATATAAGAATATTATTCTGTTAGCTCTTTATACAGGTATGCGAATTGGCGAAATATTAGCATTGACACCCAATGATATACAATGGCACGAAGGCGAATATGGTATAATAAATGTTGAAAGAACTATAACACAAGATAAAAATGGTAAAAATATAATTCGGTGATACAACAAAAACAGAATGCAGTACGAGAATTATTCATTTAACCGAGTATTCACGAAAAGTTTTAGAAAATTCTATAAGGGAAAAGAAAGATAATAAATATAATGTTATATTTATTCGTGATGATGGGGAATTGTATATAGCCAATCAAATAAATTCGGCATTTAAGACTATATGCAAAAATGCAGGTGTTAGAGTTGTAGAAACAAAGCATAAAAAACATAGTAATATAAAAGGAACGTATTATTGTTCATTAAAAACAAGCAATGCACATTTTCATATGTTGCGACATACTTTCGCAACGAGGTGCATTGAGGCACGGAATTGAAATACATATATTGCAATCTTTGATGGGACACAAAAGTATAACAACAACTATTGATAGATATGGCAAAATATATGAATATGTAAAACAAAAAGAATTAAAAAGATATACAGAATACATGAATAAAACAAACGAAATACTTAAATATAATATGAGTGATTTTGAAAGGCAGTATGCTTGTATTTAACTATAATACATATATAATTTGTAACGAAGTTACAAAAAAACAGAGGTTTCGAGAAAGCTTATGGCTCTAGGAATAGGAAACATTTCTTCAAGACACGAGGAGCCAGTTAAAAAATGAAAAACGTTGTAATTCTTGATATAAAAAGGTTACAGCGTTTTTTGTTTTTGTAAAAGTGGTCAAAAATGGTTATATTTTGTTATAAATTACTACGGATTTATCACAAAAATTAAGTTATATCATTAATTGAATTACTGGAATTTTATTTACAAAAGTAGGCAGATTTATTTTAAATGCTGTGCTATAATAATAAGGGGGATAATTATGGAAAAAGTATGTGAAATTTGTAATCAAGTTTTTGAAACTTCTAGTGTAAGTAGAATTTATTGTCAGGAATGTAGTGGACAATCAACAAGAGCTTCTAATGAAACAAGAAAACATCAAAAAACAATTTTAAGAAGAAATATGAAATTAAAAGCTATAGATTTGTTGGGTGGTAAATGTTCTTTATGTGGATATGATAAATGTATAGATGCTTTGGAATTTCATCATAAGAATCCTAAGGAAAAGGATTTTAAATTAGGGTCAGGAAATACTACTTCATGGAAACAATATCAATCAGAAATAAAAAAATGTATACTAGTATGTTCAAATTGCCATAAAGAAATACATAGTCAACTAGGATATAAGTATTAGAATACATAGAAAGAGAAAGTAATTATGAGAAAAATGGAGTTAGAGGTAAAAATATTAAATATTGATGAAAAAGAAATAGTGAATAAAATAGAAAAATTAGGAGGCACATTTGTAGATTCTTATAATCAATATTTGTATGTTTATGATATGCCTACCCTATATAGTAGATTTATAGACATTTTATTACAATTACAAGACTATGAGAGTAAAGTGCGTTATGATACAGCTATCTCTAAATTAAAACTTTGGAGTTTTGAAATAGATAATGTGTTATCTGAGCAAGAAAAACAGGATTTATATACGATTACAAAAACAAAAAGTTTTCAGGAAATAGTAGATAAAGATAATTTTATGGAAATATTAAATAAACAGGAAACTTTAGATTTTATTAGAAGGTTTCATAACAATACGAAGAAATGGATTCGATTAAGAAAAACAAAGAATGTAACAACTTTAACCGTAAAACATATATTAGCAGATAATGGTACAAATATTCAGCAGATGCAAGAAACAGAAGTAGAAGTACCATCTATGCAAGAAGCCAATCAACTATTAGAAGCTTTAGGGTATGCTTATCGTAGCTATCAAGAGAAAAAAAGAACGACATATTTATTAGAAGGTCATGAAATCGATATAGATACTTGGCCAGGTATACCAACATATATGGAATTGGAGGGAACAGATGAAGAAGATTTATCTAAAATACTTGCATTATTAGGCTACACAATGACAGATACGATATCTTGTACTTCTGACCAAGTGTATGCTTTAAATGGAAAGAACATGTTAGAAATGAGAGAAATTAAGTTTTAATGAAGAAA
>CATXTS010000102.1 GCA_958402495.1 uncultured Clostridiaceae bacterium | reverse complement strand
GGAACTGAAATTTTTCTATAATTCACTAAGATAGAGTGCTGAAATATATTTGTTTCTTTTATCTATTGATATATATGTATCTTCTCTAAAACTCATTTTATGTGGAGATAATATATCATAAAGTGTCATATCATGGTCTTTTGCATATTCTTTGATATTACCAAAATTTCTATCATCTACAATATCGGCATTTAATATATTATAAATAAATTCAAGCCTTTCTTTATTTTTTACAATCTTAACTCTTGATTTAATTTCTTCAAATTTATCAGATGTTTTCATGTATAGTTCATATAAAATTGTATATGCCTCATGATAACTTTTAGCTTGTGTTGATAATACAATTAATCTTTTAACAACCTTTGTTTGTTCTTTATCTCCTATGGCTAAATCAATCATATCATTTAATTCACTTGCTACTTCTTTAATATTTTCATTTTTTATACTATCAGTATTATAAATAAAGTCCTTTTTAAATCTTTCAGTTTTTATAGGTACTCCATTATTAATAATTTGAATATGAGTTTTTGGAGAAAAGCCATTTAGATATTCTACATATTGTAAAAAGATTGTTTCTGCATCTTCATCACTTGCTTTTGCAAATGAAATATCTGTATATTCAATACACATTGAATATACAGCATCTTTGATTTTGAAAAGATTAGTTTTATCATCACAATCAATAAAGAATGATTTTACTACATCTTGCACTCTTTTAGGTTTGTCAATCGGTTCTCTCTTAAAATACTGTCCTAATTGTTCAACTAACTTGTTTTTCTTTTTAATTTTCTTCTTTGTTTTTTTCATTATCATCAACTCCTTCATTTAGCATAGAATAATAAATTTCAAAGTCATCTTTTGAACAGTCTGGGTACTGTTTTTTAAATTCCATATAAGCATCAAATTTCTTTTTAGCATGATTTTCTTTTGTTTCATTCTGTTTAACAGTTTCAGTAACAGTTTGTTCTTTATTTTTTTCCATTACTGTCTTATCTGTATTGATTTCTTTAGTTTTATCAGCCTGTTTGCTCTTTGGTTTTATACCATGAAATAGCCTTCTTCCTTTTCCGCTAGTAGTTGTACCAATCAGTATAGTATCTGTCGATTTTACTTTATCTTTATTTGTAGTAGGTGGAAGTACTTCCACATTTTCTTGAAATTTCTTTTTTGCTTTAGCAAGTTGTTTTTCTTGCTTTCTTTGTTTTCTTAATTCTCTCTTTGATAGTTTTTCATTAGGTGGAAGTACTTCCACTTTTTTATTTAACTTCTCTTTTTTAGCTTTTGCCTGTTTCAGTTTCTTTTCTTCTTTTTTTCTTTTATTAATTACCTTTAATTCCTGTTTTCTTATTTTCTTTTCTTCTTTAGTTAATTTCCTTGATGTACCATCTTCAAAGTACATATACTTACTACTTTTTTCATTTTTTTCTCTTGCCACATCTTTATCATTCTTGTATTCTAAAGGTTGCCAAAAATCAATATAATGTCTTTTTAAATATGGTACTATTTTTTCTGCATTCATTTGTTGTATAGGAATAAACCCCATTGTCATTAAAGGTATGGCAACAATAATAACTAACCATTCAACTATATTTTCTGGTATTTCTTGCCTACCATAATAATACAATGGAATGACTATTGCTCCTGTTAAAGCGGAAAAGATTAGTTGTCTAACTGTTAGACCATAGATTTTAGAATGATAGTCTGTTATTTCTGTAAATATAGTAATATCCAAGTTTTCATTGTTCATCTTATCTACCCCCTGTTAGTTTTTCTGCAAGTGGCGAACAGAACGAAATCATTGCTAAAAGTAACGCATTAGCAAAGAATACTTTTATTCCTCCTGCCAAGTCAGATGTTACTGTACCCATACCGACACTGTATATTTTTGTACATATCATCATGAGTATATATTCTAGTCCTAGTGAACACATCCACATAATAAATGTCTTTGTTGTATTCGCTCCTCCATTGTCATTCATTCCCATTGCTAGTGGCACAGGTGCTGTTGCAAAACCTAGAATAATTTTCGCAAACACCATAACAACTTGTGTAATACAACCTATCATTGTTCCCATAATACCTATCCAAAGTATAAGAACTACAATAAGCAAACAACATTGCTTAACCATTCCACCACTACAAAATTCAGCCATTGCATCTCCTACAGTAGTTCCTGTAGCTACATTAGATACCGCTATTGCATTTGTTACACTTGTATATAAATTGCTTGTAATATTCATGATAGTTGTTAAAAATCTAAATGAGTTATCTATAAGAGCCTTATAAATAAAAAACTCAATTCCAATCATAACCACTCTTTCCCATGTTAGTTTGTTTACTTCCAAAACTTCTTTAATAAACTTAATCATGACAAATAAAGTCAGCAATGATAGACCGACAGGCAAAACAATATCATAGCATGTTTTAGCAATAGTAAATATATCTTTATTTTTCATAGTGGAAAAGTTAGCAAATTGTGTAATCGTACTTGCTATATCTCCAACATTTATATTTATTCCTAAAAAGTCAAATGAGAGAGAAAACAAATCTCTTATCATATCATCAAACATCTTGTACACTCCTTTCTAATATCAAATAAAAGAAGAATGAAAATCATTCTTCTTTTATAGTCCAAATATATCTGGTGACTTTCCAACAGCAATTAGCATACCACCAGCCATAAGTGTAAGTAATCCTTGTACTTTTCCATCACTATCTTCACGTTTCCACCCAAGTGCAAATTGAGCACCGCCAATCATCATTACAACCATTCCAATTTTTATAAGCCATTCACATATAAATGCTATAAACCTATCAATAGAACTTGTGTCCGCCGCAAAAACTGTATTCATTCCAAAAATCATAATAACAACAAATGTATTAAGTCTTACATAAGCCTTTGCCAATCTTTCTTTTAGCCGATTTTTTCTATCCTTTTTTATTTCATTTTTTTCATTTAGTTTTGTTTTTATTTGAATTAAATTTTTCTCCATCTTAAATACCTCTTTCTTTTATATTAATCTAAATTTGATTTAAAACCACTTGCTGTCCTGTAGTATTTTAAATCTTCATCAGTTACTAAAACTGTACTATTTTTTGTGCTAAAAGGCAAATAGAAATTTTCCTTGTCATATCCATTGTTTTTGCAATATTCAGCAATCTGTTTTTCATAATAAATTTCCTCTGCTGTTTTTAACATCTCTTGTTGATGATTATATCTTTTAGCATCATTTACAGGATTTCCTTTATCCCAAGGTTCAAATATCAAATCATATCTTGGGTGCTTGTTTAAATCATAGAGTTTTGAATATAGCGGTAGATATTCTCCAGATAGCAAAATAGCATATCCCTTTTTCATTCTACTTAATTCATCTATCGTTGCCAATTCTCTACCATAAATATCCCAATTCTTTGAATTAGAATTTTGTTTTGACCTTGTTTTTCCTGTAGTGTATTTATAAAGAGTTTGTTTCCCCATGATAGCACTCATATAGTCTAATGTCTTTTTAGATTTTGAACCTAAAAATAGGATATGGTCGCAACAATCAAAAACGGTTTCCCAATTATCTTTATATCTTCCTTCTAACTGTCCTACTGATTGTACACCAATCAATACTCCACAATTTAGACCTCTTATATAAGCTAGAATTTCTAGGAAACGAGGGATTTCTCCTAATTGATACCATTCGTCCATATAAAGGTCTGTAGGTACTGCAAGTGAACCATCATTTTCTTTTGCGTTTTTATCAATAATATTAAATATTTGTGAGTAAAACATATTTGCTAGATAATTGAATGTATTGTCATTTGGATTAGTGATTATAAAGTATGCAATCTTTCCTTCATCTCCACCCTTACCAATTCGATTTAATTCCATATCATCATCACTTGTTAAATTCTTAACTTCCTTGACATTGAAAGAATTTAATCTTGCTACAGCCTCTAATGTTACTGTTGTAAGAGTTTTTGGTGTAGTTGCTGATTTTTTAAATAAATCCCATTGATTGATACCGATATAGTCTGGTTCTTCTTCTCTAATCTTATTAACAAGTTTATCAATTTCAGTAATATTTCCATCTTCATCTAATTTTGTTTTAGAAATGTAATATAAAATTATTTGAAAGTTACAAGCCTGACCAAACACTTTTTTATACCATAAAGCTATATAAATAAGAGCCTGTACATATAAATTAGCCAAGTGCTCCCAAAATGGGTCTCCTTGTGTTGTGTCAATATCTCCTTTTGTATTTGCAAATAGAGTATTGACTAAAGACATTACATCATCTTCTTGTATTACATGGTTAATTCTTTCATTGAATGTATCTTCATCTAGCTTTTCATCATCTTTTCCTTCCATTCTTGCTCTTTCAATAGTTTTTACATCTATTGCATCTATAGGAAGTTTCTTAATATATTTCAAAGGGTTGTAATGGTTTGATTTCCATTTTTCATCTATATTTAGTACTTTAATATCATATCCCTGTTCTTTTAGGGCATTCCCACAATCTCTTAAAAGTTCTCCCTTTGGGTCAGTACAGATAATCGTATTTCCATTTGAATTTAATAAGTTAGGCTTAAATACATATCGAGATTTACCACGACCAGGTGCTCCAATCATAATAATATTTCTTGATAGTTTACTCACAGCCATGTTTCTTGAAATAATAGCTTGTGATGTCAAAATATAATTATTATAAAAGTTTTTGTCCTGTATCTTTTTAAATTCTTTTCCATCACTCCATTGTGCTGAACCCATTGCCTCATTTTGCATATTCTTTTTATCTGTTAAATAATATGTTTCCAATAGCATAACAGAGAATATACCACAGCCAACAGATGCTAATATATTTTCTTTTGTAAGATTAAAAGGCAACCAAATCTTATAGAGATTATTAAGTGCCATATCTAATATTTCTAATGTAATCTTTCCTTGATTATCATTCATTAATGTACATACCCTCATAACAAAATAAGTAACGAATATAAATAATAAAATATTTATCAATACGGAGCTTTTTTTAAAGTTCTTAACTATCATTTTGACATTTCATCTCCTATATCTTCTATTTCATCTTTTAATATTCCATCTTCTGTTTTATCAAGTCCAATTTCCAATTCATCTTTATCTTCTTTTTGTACTTGTTTTTCTTCCATTATTTCTGTTACGAGGGCTTGTTGCTTTTTTGAGTATTCTTTGTTCGCATTTACAATAATATTAGCGGAATACTTTAATGTTACACTCCCATCTTGATTATGTGTTGCAATATAATCTTTTCCATCAAGTTCACGATTTTTAAATTGTTCAAATTCTTTTTCTTGCTTGAATACTTGTGTAACAACAGGAATATTACCTTGTTTTAATGTTCTTCCATCTTCACTGCCAATTTCTTTAACAGATTGAACAGCATTTACATTGTAATTTTCTTTAAATTTATCATAATATGCTTTATTAAATCTAACAGTTACATAGTCATCTCCACTAAACATTTTTGATGCAAATTCATTATTTCCTTCTTGTAACGAACGTTCATCAAATTTTACATATTCTTCTTTTGTCATGTGTACTTCTATGTAATTTGATTTATAGCTTTCAATCTCAATATCAGTTATATTCTTGTCATATTCAAGTTCATTGACTTTTAAACCAACATCTTTTGTATAATCTTCTTGAATTGGTTCATGATTAATACCTTTGTTTTCCAAAGTCTTATCTCTGGCAATAATCAAACTTTCATTCAACCAATCTTTTCTTGATATATTCGCAAATACTATATAACGTTTATCGTTGTTATCCATATTGTCTTTTTCAAAGTTGACTTTTGCGTTATAAATTCGCTTATCTATCATTTTATCAAGTATTGGTATTCTACCTAAAAAACTATCTTTTCTATGTTCCCATTTTTGAACATCTACACTTGTTTCATAGATTTTATCTTGTTGATGTACTGTCTTTCTTCTCACTCTATCCTCTGGTGTAATTTCTTTAACCATGACAGCTACACCATCATTTTTAGCTTTCAATAATATTTCTTTGGTTTGTTCTCTTGTAAGTCCACCCTCTACCTTTGTTTGAGTTAGACCTTTGGTTTTTCCATCTTTTTGAACCGATTTTAGTGGCGATACAAAGAATGGCTTAATAAAATTTCTAAAAAGCATTCTCATGAATTTTGTTAATTTTTTTGCTACTCTATTAAGCACTCTGGATATTCTATAAGTATTTCTTGCTGTATGTTCAATATTTCGCTCAAACTCTCTTTTTGCCTCACTACCTTCTTGTGCCATACATTACCTTCCTTTCCCATCTGCAACCATTTCTAACTCTCTATTTTTTTGCATTTGATATTTCAAATATTCTTTAAAGCCTTTTTGGAGTTCATTTAATGAAATAGTTTTTGTTGTATTTTCATTATGGAATTTATAGTTAAAATCATTTCTGCATTTTAAAGTTCCATTTCTATCTACAAATCTTTGATTTACATAGACATATCCTTTTTCATTTCCTACCTGTAATGGTATTTGAATAAATTCTCCGTTTGTTCTTAATGCTCTCATATCTAGGTGGAAGTACTTCCACATTGACTTGACCCCTTTATCTGTTATAACATCTTTTAAAGTTTTTTTACTAACAGAACCATACATAATTTTCATTTTGCCTTCTCTATTCTTTTGATAAATGTTCATTCTTTCTTTAGCATCAGCATTAATGTAAATCTTGTTTTCTTCGTTTTTTAATATAGCATCTTTACTAACATATAAGTATTGATTGTCTGTCTTTGTTGCAATATATACACCTTTTTTCGTTTCTACTTCGATTGCATATTTAGGAATAATAATATTATTAACTTTCAATCTATTATCATTAGTATTGTTAGATGGAAGTACTTCCACTTTACTATTTGTAGCCTCTTTACTTTCACTAGGAGTACTTTGATAATCTTCATATTTAGAAATTACTTCCTGTTGATTGTGTTCTTTTGGTTTATTTTCTTTACTCATCTGTTTTGTCTTATCAGCCCAATATCTCATAATCTCGTCAGCACTCAATTTCTCTGTAAAATTGCCTACTTTGTCATAGATTGGAATTTCTTCATTACTATTCATAATATATTTTCCTGTTTCTTCATCAATCTGCGTATATCGTTCTTTATCTAAATACATATATTTTTTTCCCATTGTATTCGGTATTCGTGTAAAAATGCTTTCTTCGTTTTCATGTTGTAGCAACACCTTATTTCCAGTAA
>CATXTS010000101.1 GCA_958402495.1 uncultured Clostridiaceae bacterium | reverse complement strand
AGTGTCTAAAAATATTGATATCTTAGAAAATCCCCAGAATCAAAAACTCATACATATAAAGTTCATAATTTGATAAATTTATGCAAATATGTTATAATAAATATAGTTCACCTAAGTGGTGAAAAACTCATAATACAAAAAAATATAACAGGAGGAAAAAATTATGAGGAAAAAAGATTTTGTAGCCGTTGTAGCGGCTGCAATCGTATTACTGGTAGCAGGGGGAATACTTTTCGGTCTCACTGACATTCATTCCGTACCTTTGGATAAGATTAGCTTAGAAAGGAAACATCGGGATGATGTAGTTGTAATCTGGGAAGACGAAGAAATCTGGGTACCAAAAGGATGCCGCGTTAGCTATTTTGGTAACAGAGAACCCAGTGTTTCAGTGAACGGTTTTAATCAGGTTATCGGAGTACAGTTCCCCGGTAATCAATAATCTTAAAAGAATCCCTTTCAACGGTAGTTGAAAGGGATTCTTTTGACTTATAATATTATGAGGTATGAGATAAAAAGTAAGTAATTAATAAAATGATACATATAAAATAATAAGCGAAAAAAGAGTAAAAGGTAAAATAGAAGAAAATATATTTTAATTTATTTTCATAAAACTGAAAAATAGTAGGGTAGTTGCCTTACTATTTTTCTCATAAAAGATGAAAAGGTAGCATAAGTATAAAATAAGAAAAAAAGTAGCTCCTAAAATTCCCTAAAAAATGCATTTACAAATGAAAAAATTAGCGATATAATGTACACGGAAAAATAGAAATATAGTAAAGGAGAAAACTGTATGGATTTAAAAGAAATATTAGCAGGATTGGAAGGCTTAAAGGTAAAGGGAACTTTAGATAAAGAAATTAAAAATTTAGACAGTGATTCTAGAAATATAACCAAAGATAGTATGTTTGTTGCTATAAAAGGATTTGCCGTAGACGGACATGACTATATAACAAAAGCAGTAGAACAGGGAGCTAGTGTCATTATGGCACAAGCAGATGTAGATAAGGCCATTATTAAAGCTATTCCAGAAGAGGTAACTATCATTGTTGTGCCAGATACTAGATATGCATTAGCTATTTGTGCATGTAACTATTATAAAAATCCATCTAGAAGATTTAAGTTAATTGGGATTACAGGAACTAAAGGAAAGACAACAACGGCTTTTATGACAAAAGCCATCTTAGAAAAGGCTGGTAAGAAAGTAGGTCTTATAGGAACGATTGCCTCTTATATAGGTGACCAGAAGATAGAAGATAGTGATAGAACTACTCCAGAAAGTATCAAATTACAAAAAATGTTTTATGATATGGCAGAGGCTGGCTGTGAAGCCGTGGTTATGGAAGTTTCCTCTCAAAGCTTAAAATTACATAGAGTAGCTGGTTGTGAATTTGATATAGGTATTTTCACAAACTTTTCAGAAGATCATATTAGTCCGAAAGAACACCCTAATATGGAAGATTATTTTGAGTCAAAGTTACAATTATTTAAAATGTGTAAAACAGGATTTGTAAATGCTGACGACTTATATGCAGCAAAAGTACCAAAGTTAGTACCAGAATGTGATATAACGACTTATGGAATTGATAATTTTTGTAATGTGCTAGCCAAGGATATTACTATTACAAATTCTTATGTGGATTTTAAAGTGAAAATAGGAGAACGAAATGAAAGGGTAAAAACCTGTATTCCTGGAAGATTTAGCGTCTACAACTCTTTAGCAGCTATTTGCATTGGTATGAAATTAGGCTGTAATGCAGAACAAATCAAAGAAGCACTACTAGAAGTTAGAGTTCCAGGAAGATCAGAACTTGTAAATAATCAAAAAGAATTAACCATTATGATAGATTATGCCCATTCACCAGAAAGTCTAGAAAGTATTTTAAATGCTGTAAAATCTTATACAAGAGGAAAAGTCATTAGCTTATTTGGATGTGGGGGAGATAGAGATACAGGAAAAAGACCTATCATGGGAGAAATTTCAGGTCGAATAGCAGACTTTACCATTATTACTTCAGATAATCCTCGTACAGAAGACCCAGATAAAATCGTAGAACAAATTGAAGAAGGCATAAAGAAGACAAAAGGAAAATATACTGTAATAGTCGATAGAACAGAAGCGATTCGCTATGCAATTCAAATGGCAGACAAGAAAGATATCATTGTATTAGCAGGTAAAGGACATGAACCATATCAAGAAATCAATGGTGTCAAATATCCATTTGATGAAAGAATCATTGTAAAGGAAATTATAGAGCAAGAAAAAGACGCTAAAAAAGAGAAGAAAAAGAAATAAAAAAATGCTTAAGAAAAAGTAGAAAAAAATCAAAAGCAAAGTAGGGGGAAACCATGGATTTTCAAGTGAAAGTATTACTAATTAGTTTTGTCGTAACAGTAGCCATTGCCTTAGTGGTAATACCAATATTAAAAAAATTAAAAATCGGTCAAATAGAAAGAGATGATGGACCACAGTCCCATCTAAAAAAACAAGGAACACCAACAATGGGTGGTATCATTATGATGATTGGCATGATAATTTTATGTGTAGGACTATTTTTTTATTATCGTGGAAAAGAACCAGAAGTAGCCAATCATATATTACCATTGTTAGTTGTTAGTGTAGGATTTGGAATGATAGGTTTTATAGATGATTTCAGAAAATTAGTACTAAAAAATACCGATGGTTTAAAACCAGTAGCAAAAATGTTAGGACTATTAATCATTGCAGTAGCCTATACGCTATTTTTAACAAATGTTTTAAAAATGGGAACAGATATCTACATTCCATTTGTAAAGACAGCTGTGACACTTCCTATTTGGCTATATATTCCACTAGCTATTTTAGTTATGCTTGCAACAACAAATGCAATTAATTTAACCGATGGTGTAGATGGATTAGCCAGTAGTGTGACAACGATTATTCTAACTTGCTTAACCGTTATTGCCATGATTTTCCAAGTAAAAGAAGTAGCCATCTTTGGTAGTGTATTAGCAGGCGCTTGTTTAGGATTTTTACTATTTAATTTATATCCATCAAAAGTAATGATGGGGGATACAGGGTCTTTAATGTTAGGAGGCGCAGTAGCAGCCATTGCCTTATATTTAAAAATGCCATTGTTATTACTAATTATTGCTTTAATACCAATATTAGAAACCTTATCAGATATAATACAAGTAGCTTATTATAAAAAAACAGGAAACCGTATTTTCAAAATGGCACCATTGCATCATCATTTTGAATTATCTGGTTGGAGAGAAAATAAAATTGTTTCTGTATTTAGTTTAATTACCTTAGTTGTTTGCATTATAGGTGTCTTAGCTATTTAATTAAAGAAGTACAGTAGATTACCTTTAAAAGAGGATTTACAAAAAATAAAAGGGAGGAAAGAAATTGGTAAGTAAGGCAGAAAAAAATACAAAAGCAATGAAAAATCCATTTGACTTTACCTTGTGTATTACTGTCATTTTGTTGTTAGCGTTGGGGATTGTTATGGTATTATCGGCAAGTGCACCATCATCACTTGCAACAACAGGAAATAGTTATACCTATGTAATTAAACAAGCTGGATTTGGTGCTTTAGGACTGATACTGATGTTTATTATTTCTAAAATAGATTATCGAATTTATAAGAAATTCTATAAATTAGCCTATGTGGGTTCTGTAGTTGCCTTACTTTTAGTCTTAGTACCAGGAATTGGTGTAAATGTAAAAGGAGCAACTAGATGGATAAACCTAGGATTTGGTCAATTTCAACCTTCTGAGATTTCTAAAATCGGGCTAATCGTTTTTTATGCGACTTATCTAACAGAACATAAAGATGAACTAAACTCCTTTTGGAAAGGCTTTATTAAACCACTACTTTTCTTAATTCCACCAATTGCTATCTTATTCTTCGTACAAGATCATTTAAGTGCATCTATTGTTATCATCTCTGTTATTTGCATTATGATGTTAATGGCTGGTAGTCGTTTAAAATATTTCTTAACAGCTGGTGTGGCTGGTATATCTACAGCCCTTGCAGGTATGCTAATACTTGCTCAAGCAACCGGTAAAGGAAACTTTCGTTTAACTAGATTAACTACTTTCTTAGACCCATTTGCAGATATACAAGGAGATGGTTGGCAAGTTGTACAAAGTTTGTATGCTATTGGTTCAGGCGGTTTATTTGGCGTTGGCTTAGGAGAAAGTAAACAGAAATATTTGTATATACCAGAGCCACATAATGATTTCATCTTTGCAATTGTAGCAGAAGAATTAGGCTTTGTAGGCTGCTTAGTGGTCATTGCTCTGTTTGCTGTTTTTATTTGGAGAGGCATTTTAACGGCTATGAAAGCACCAGATGGATTTGGTAGTTTATTAGCAGTAGGTATCACCTCCTTAATAGGTATTCAAGCTGTAATCAATATAGGCGTTGTAACCTCTTCTATACCAGCAACAGGAATGGCATTACCATTCTTTAGTTATGGAGGAACTGCACTAGTTATTTTACTATGTAGTGTAGGAATCTTATTAAATATTTCAAGAGCAAAAAATAAAGTTTAATTTTGCCAAAAGGGACGTTCTTTTTTGGCAATTTTTTCTAGGAGGCGTATATGAAAGTATTAATTGCAGCTGCTGGTACTGGGGGGCATGTTAATCCCGGTATTGCGATTGCCAATAAGATAAAAGAAAAGGAAAAGGATGCAGAAATTGTTTTTGTAGGAACTACTCGTGGCTTGGAAAATGATTTAGTTCCAAGAGCTGGCTATTCTTTGAAGACAATTGATGTCTATGGTATTAGAAGAAGTCTTAGTATAGAAAATATTAAAAGAGCCTATAAAATGATAACAGCGATGCAAGAAGCTAAAAGGTTAGTAAAAGAATTTAAGCCAGATGTAGTTATTGGAACAGGTGGTTATGTATGTGTTCCAGTAGGGCTAGCTAGTAAAAAGTATCATGTGCCTTTAGTATTACATGAAAGTAATGCTTTTCCTGGAATGGCTGTAAAAGTGCTTTCTAAAAAGGCAGATAAGATTTTATTAGGATTTGAAGAAGCAAAACAAAGACTTCCTAAAGCAAAAGAAGTGGTGGTAACAGGAACGCCTACAAAAGTAACAAAATTGTCTATGACAAAGGTGGAAAAAGAAGAAATTCGAAAACGATTAGGTTTTACTAAAGATTTACCATTGGTGTTGGCATTTGGTGGAAGCCAAGGGGCTAAAAGTATTAATGAGAGTTTGATAGAAATCATACAAAAAGAGATGAATCAGCATTATAATTTACTATGGGCAACAGGCGCTAGTGCTTATGATGAGATAAAAGAAGTTTTAGAAAGAGAAAATAGAAGTTTAGAAAGTAGAAATACCGTTAAAATTGTACCATATATTTATAATATGGAAGAAATGTTAAATGCAGTAGATGTGATTATTTCTCGAAGCGGAGCTATGTCTATTACAGAAATTTCAACTGTTGGAAAACCAGCTATTTTCATTCCCTTTCCTTATGCAGCAGAAAATCACCAAGAATATAATGCAAGGGTACTAGAAAAGGCCAAAGCAGCAAAAGTCATTTTAGATAGAGCTTTAACAGCTACCTATTTGAACCAAGAAGTGGAAGATTTAATAAAGAATCCACAAAGAATGGAAAATATGGGGATAAATGCTCGCAAAATGGCGATAGACCATGTGGAAGATAAGATATATGAAGAAATTAAAAAAGTAGTACCATAAAAGTACTATTTTTTTCTGAAATTTTTATAAATGAAAGTAAAAGTATTGCAAAATGGGTAAAATTCATTTAGAATACTAGAATGAGAAAAACGAGAAGGAGAGATACATGGCTGATAAATTAATTATTGTAGAATCACCAGCAAAGGCAAATACTATCAAGAAATTTCTAGGTGGTAGTACAAAAGTAGTAGCTTCTATGGGACATATAAGAGACTTGCCAAAATCAAAATTAGGTGTAGATGTAGAACATGATTTTGAACCAGAATATATTAATATTAGAGGAAAAGGCGATTTAATTAAGAGTTTGAAAAAAGATGCTTCTTCCGCTAAAAAAGTATATTTAGCAACTGACCCTGACCGTGAAGGAGAAGCAATTGCTTGGCATCTAGCACATATTTTATCCATACCAGAAGATAGTGTATGTAGAGTCACATTTAATGAGATTACAAAAGAGACGGTTCAAGAATCTATCAAGCATCCTAGAAAAATAGATATGCATTTGACAGATGCCCAACAGGCACGTCGTGTACTAGACCGTATTGTGGGGTATAAAATGAGCCCTGTTTTATGGAAGAAAGTAAAGAGGGGCTTATCTGCAGGTAGAGTACAATCTGTTGCCGTGAAATTAATTGTAGATAGAGAAAATGAAATTGAGCAATTTATACCAGAAGAGTATTGGAATATTTATGCGACTTTATTAGATGAAAAGTCAAAGAAAACTTTTGAAGCACATTTTTTTGGAAAAGATGGCAAGAAACAAGAAATTCATTCTCAAGAAGAAGTAGATAGCATTTTAAAAGCAGTGCAAGATGCTAAATATATCGTTACGAATATCAAAAAAAGCGAGAAAAAAAGAACACCAGCACCTCCTTTTACAACCAGTACAATGCAACAAGAAGCCTCTAGGAAACTAGGATTTACGTTAAAGAAAACCATGTCTGTTGCACAAGGATTATATGAAGGCGTAAAAGTGCCAGAAAAAGGTTCTGTAGGATTAATTACCTATATGAGAACAGACTCTACCAGAATTTCCGAAGAAGCTAGGAGTGCAGCAAAACAACATATTGAAAGTGTATATGGTGCATCCTATTATGAAAACCGTTATTATAAAACGAAAAAAGATGCCCAAGATGCCCATGAAGGTATTAGACCAACTTATGTAGAACTAGAACCAGAAAAGATAAAAGAAGCCTTAACACCTGACCAGTATAAATTATATCGTTTAATTTATCATCGCTTTATTGCCAGCCAAATGGCTGCTGCTGTATATGATACTATGGCAGTGGATATACAAGCTAACGATTATACCTTTAAAGCCAATGGACAGACTTTGAAATTTAAAGGGTTTATGACTTTATATGTGGAATCAAAAGATGGAAAAGAAGAAGAAGACAGTGCAAAATTACCAGAACTAGAAGAAAAACAAGAAGTCAAGAAACAAAAATTAGAACCAAAGCAGAGTTTTACAGAGCCACCACCAAGATATACAGAAGCAAGTTTGGTAAAAGCGTTAGAAGAAAAAGGAATTGGTAGACCAAGTACGTATTCTCCTACAAT